>DATDGN010000061.1:0-6549 GCA_036522095.1 Candidatus Cybelea sp.
CTCTTGCAAGCCCAGGCTGGATTCCGTCGACGAGTTGTAGTTGTCGAAGGCGCGGTTGACCGGAATGCCGTCGTACTCGTAGCCGGTATAATAGGAGTTCTGACCGCGGACGTACGCGGCGTTGAAGTCCCAGCCCATGCCACCCTGCGACACCTGGACGCCGGGGACCGAGGCCATGGCGGAGTACGCGTTGTTGAGGTTACCGCCGCCGCCCAGCGCCTGGGCGGCCGCCGCCTGCGCGGCGTTGACGCTGTACAGGTCGCTGCCGATGCCCGATTTCACGAGCGAGGCTCCGGCCTGCGACGTCACGCGCGCGATGGTCTTGAGCGTCTTGATCATCGTGTACGCGACGTTTTGCGTCTGGTCGGCAAATACCACAACGCCCGGGAACGAGACGCTCTGATAGCCAGAGCGGGTCAAGTTCACGGTGTATGTGTCCGGGGAAAGCGAAAGGAACACGAAGTGTCCTCCCGCGTCCGTCGTTGCGGTGCGAGTCATCGAGGGCGCAACTACCTGCACTTCCACGCCGGCAATCGGCGCGCCGCTCGTATCCTTTACGCTACCCGCAATGTTACCGGTGACGCCCGCCAGTGCCCATGTTCCCTGGCAGAGAAACGCCAACAGCAACGCTGCGGCTATGCCCGCACGACGGAGGGTTCGATATGAACTCATGTTCGTTAACCCTCTTATCGTTAAGTTGTCAAAAGGCGAGCCGCCCTGCCTGCCCCGCTGGCTTTAGTGGCCTCAGGAGCTTCACAGAGTGACCCACTGCGCCAAGGATTTGCTCAGAAAAGGGTCGGTTCCTTTAGCATCCCTTAAAGGTAAGCGGCGCGAGCCGTTAGGCCCGAACGGTCAGCCGCTCGGCTACTAGTTGAGGAATTTCTGATGGCCGCTGGGCCACCGGGACGCCGGCCGCGGCGAACGCCGCCACCTTGCTTTCCGGGGTCCCGAAGCCGCCCGAGATGATCGCCCCGGCGTGGCCGAGCGACTTACCGGGCGGCGCGTCGCGGCCGCCGATGAAGGCGACCACCGGCAGCTCGGGCAGGTGCTCGGCGATGAAGCCGGCGGCGTCCTCCTCGTCCGACCCTCCGATCTCCCCGCAGACGACCAGAACCTTAGTCTGGGGGTCGTTCTTGAACTCCCGGAGGCACTCGACGAAGGTCGTCCCGATGATCGGGTCGCCGCCCACCCCCACGCAGGTCGATTGCCCCAGTCCGGCCCGGCTGAGGAGGTCCACCACCTCGTAGGTCAGGGTGCCCGAGCGGGACATCAGCCCGACCGGCCCTGGTTTGAAAACGTGGCCCGGCATGATCCCGACCAGCGCCTTCCCCGGCGAGACGAGGCCCGGGCAGTTGGGGCCGATGATCCGCATGCCGCGCGTCGTGCCGACGACCTCGAGCATGTCGTGCACGGGGACGCCCTCGGTGATGCAGACCGCGAGGGATATGCGGGCGTCGTGCGCTTCGTAGAGCGCGTCGGCCGCAAACGGCGGCGGCACGAAGATGCAGGTGTGAGTCGCGCCGGTCGCGTCGACGGCCTCCTTGACCGTGTCGAAGACCGGCAGCCCCTGCGGCGTGCGCTGCCCGCCCTTGCCGGGCGTGACGCCGCCGACGACGTTCGTGCCGTACTTCACCATGCGTTCCGTATGATACGAACCTTCGGAGCCGGTGATGCCCTGCACGATCACCTTGCTGTTCTTATCTAAAAAAATCGCCATCGCAGCCCTTCACGCGGAAGCGAGGCGGACCGCTTCGCGCGCGCCCTCGTCCATGGTTTCGACCGGCGTCATGCCCGCCTCGGCGAGAATTTTGCGGCCTTCTTCTTCGTTCGTCCCGGTCAAGCGGATGACGAGCGGAATCTTGCGCGACGTGGTCCGCGCCATCGCCTCGACGACGCCGCGCGCCACCTCGTCGCCGCGCGTGATGCCGCCGAAGATGTTGATGAAAAAAACCGTCGCGCCGGTATTGTTGACGACTAGCTCGTAGCAGCTGCGCACCCGCTGCGCGTTCGCGCCGCCGCCGACGTCGAGGAAGTTCGCGATCGCGCCGCCGGCGCCGGCCACTGCGTCCATCGTCGCCATCGCCAGCCCCGCGCCGTTGGCCATCGTGCCGACGTTTCCGGGAAAGCGGCGGAAGTTGCGGATTCCGACGCCGGCCTGCGCCGCGAGAATCTCGTCCTCGTCCAGCGGCAGGCTCTTGCGCCACTCGTCGAACTCGGGATTGCGAAACAGGGCGTCGTCGTCGAGCTCGACCTTCGCGTCCGAGGCGATCACACGCCCGTCCGACGTCAGCGCGAGCGGGTTGATCTCGACGAGCTTAGCGCCGTAATCGAAAAACAGGTCGTACAGCGCGCCGGCGATCGCGGGAAACTGCTTGCGATACCCGGGATCGAGCTCTGCTCGGAAGGCCAGCTCGCGTCCGATGAAGGGAGAATACCCGATCGCCGTGTCGACGTAGAATCTCGCGATCGACTCGGGATGGCGCTCCGCGACCTCTTCGATATCCATGCCGCCGAAGCGGCTCACGATGAACACGGGCTTGCGCGCCGTGCGGTCGATCGTGATCGCGCAGTAGGCCTCTTTGGCGATCGAGAGCCGCTCCTCCACGAGCACCGAGTTGATCGGTTCGCCCTGCGGATTCTGGCGATTCGGCGGCATCGGCGTCGCCATGATCTCGCGCGCCGCACTGCGCCCCTCCGGCGCGCTGCCCGCCATCTTGATCTTGCCGGCCTTGCCGCGGCCGCCCATCAGGACTTGGGCCTTGACGACCCAATCGCCGGGCGCGCTTTCGATGAAGCGTTCGACCGCCTCGGGCGTAGCCGCATGATGAGCGCGCGGGACGGCGATGCCCGCGCGCTTGAAAAGCTCCTTGCCCTGGTGCTCCAGCAAATTCATTGCGCCCCGACAGGTTCGCTGGAGTTCGGGCTCCGCTCCTTGCGAGTTCTATCGCACTCCAAGCCTTATCGAGCTACGGTATGACCTCTTTCACCAGGTGGTGATTCGTGTCCGCGACGTATACGTCGTTGCCTTTGGCCGCGACGCCCCACGGTTGCCAGAATCCGTGCCCGATAACGGCGATCTTACCGTGCGTCGGCCCGGTAAAAGGCGGCGTGATCACCTTGATCGCGTTGTTGTCCGTGTCGGCGACGTAGACCGCACACGCCGTCTTGCAGTACCGGTCCACGGCGACGCTGGTCGGACCGTCGAATCCGGAACCGACGGTCGCGACCTTTCCGCCCGGCTCGATCATCTTGACCTGATTTGCATCGGCGTCGGTGACGTAAACGTTGTTCGCGCCGTCGACGGCGACGCCCGTCGCCCGTTTGAACGTCGGCCCGTAGCGCACGGGAATCTGCCATAGGCCGCCCTGTTTGCGCAGGATCCGGAATATCACGCTGGTGTCCGCCACGGCGTAGACGTTCTTGTACGCGTCGACGGCGAGACCCGTGAAGTACGCGCCGGTCGCGACGACGTACTCCCCGCCGATCCTGCTTTCTTGGTAGATGAACCAGCCGGCATACGGCGCGCCCTCGGAGACGTAGGCGTTGTCGTCGTTGTCGACGGCGATGCCCCAGGGGTACCAATAGTAGACGCCGACCTTCTGTATTTTTCCGTGGGTCCGTCCGGTAAACGGCGGCGCCACCTTGTACAGCTTTCCGGTGGGAAGATCGGTGATATAGACGTCGCCATGTCGATCGACCGCGAGATTCCACGGCGCCCTCCAGCGCGTTCCGACGAGCAGGATCTGCCCGCCGCCGAGCGGAGCCGCGCCGGCGTTTCGGCGGGCGATCGGGCCAGGCGGCGAACCGGCTTGCGGCGTAAGCGGCGCGGCCGCGTTCGACGCGCACGCGGCCAAGCAAAAGGCTATTCCAAGAAAAGGAAAACGCGTAACGACAGACGGCGTGTGCCTCATGTCAGCCTCCAACGCAAAGGATACCAACTAGTTCAAGATAGCGTCCGCGCGGCCTCGTGTGTGACACGCCAAATGTTTTGATTTTTCGCGCGCGGCGGAAGCCCGGCCGGGTGCGCCGGCGACCTAGTCGAGCCGCCCCAGGAGCGAGCGCGCGATGATGAGCTGCTGGATCTCCGACGTGCCCTCGTAGATCTCCGTGATCTTCGCGTCGCGGTAGTGCCGCTCGACCGGGAACTCGCTGGTATATCCGTATCCGCCGTGGATCTGCACGGCCTCCGCCGCGTGCTTGCGCGCGGCGGAGGACGCAAACAGCTTCGCCTTGCTGGCCGCCAGCGCGAAGGGCTCGCCGGCGTCGGCCAGAGCCGCCGCCCGATAGGTGAGCAGCCGAGCCGCGTCGAGATCCATGGCCATCTGAGCGATCTTGAACGAGACGCCCTCGAACGCACCGATCGGCTTACCGAACGCCACCCGCTCCTTGGCGAACTTCACGGATTCGTCGAGGCACGCCGCCAGGATCCCGTTAGCCTGCGAGGCGATTCCGATGCGCCCGGCCGTCAGCGCGGCCATCGCGTTGCCGAAGCCCGCGCCCTCCTCGCCGAGGAGCGCGTCGGCGCCGAGCGCGACGTCGTCGAACGCCAGGTCGCACGTGTTGCTCGTGTGGATGCCGAGCTTATCGGTCACGCGCTCGACGCTGACTCCCGGAAGGCTCGGCTCGATCAGGAACGCGCTCACCCCGCGCGCTCCCGTGCCTCCGGTCCGGAACATGCCCATGACGACGCCGGCATAGCTCCCGGTGCTGCACCATTGCTTGCGACCGTTGAGCACGTAACCGTTCTCGGCGCGCCGCGCCGTCGCGCGCAGGGCCGCCGCGTCCGATCCCGCGTCCGATTCGGTCAGCGCGAAGCCGGCGATGACGTCCGCGGTCGCAAGCGGCCGCAGCCAGCGCTCGCGCTGCGCGGGCGTCCCCATCTTCAGGATGGCGGAGCAGATCATCGAGTGCACGGACACCGTCACCGCGGTGCCGGCGTCCACTTTGGCGAGCTCCTCGATGGCGAGCGCGTATGAGACGTAATCCGCGCCCGCGCCGCCGTACTCGTCGGGGATCAATATCCCCATGAGTCCCGCGCTGGTCAGCTTTCCGTACAGCTCGCGCGGGAAGACGTGGCCGCGATCCCACTCCGCGACAAACGGTGCGATCTCGCGCTCCGCGATCTCGCCCGCAAGCGCGCCGATCGCGCGCTGCTCGTCGGTCAGCTCAAACTGCGCGCTGGTTTCGGTAATCAAACCGCTATGAGGAGCGCGTCGCCCTGGCCGCCGCCGGAACAGATCGCGGCGATGCCGAGGCCGCCGCCGCGCTTGCGCAGCTGGTTGATGACGGTCTGCACGAGGCGCGCTCCCGACGCACCGATCGGATGGCCCATGGCGACGGCGCCGCCGAACCGGTTGAACGAGCCCTCCTCGAGGTCGAGCCGGCGCGCCGACGTGATCGCGACGGCGGAAAACGCCTCGTTGATCTCCCACACGGCGATGTCGGACGCGCGATATCCCGTCCGGTCGAGCAGCTTGTGCGTGGCCATCGCGGGCGTCAGGCTGATGTAAGGCGAGTCCCATGCAACCGTGTCGTGATCGACGATCGTCGCGAGGGCCTCGTAACCATGGGCCGCGGCGTAGCCGGCGTCGGCGAGGATCAGCGCCGCGGCGCCGTCGTTGACGCCGGGCGCGTTGCCGGCCGTTACCGTTCCGTTACGCTCGAGCGGCCGCAGCTTCGCCATCGCCTCGACGCTCGCGTCGGGCCGAACCGCTTCGTCGCGGTCGACGATCGCGTGCGGGTGATCGCCCGTGACGAACGGGGCGTACGCCGCGTAATCGAGCGTGAACTCGTGCGACGGCTCGTGTTCCCAGGCGCGGCTCGGCGCGCCGACGGAAACCGGAATGCGGACCTGGCCCTGCCGCGGCAGCCGCTCGACGACGACCTTGTCCTTGGCCTTGCTCGCGACTCGCACGGGCACGATCTCGTCCGCCAGGTGACCGGCCGCGTGCGCCTCCGCGGCGCGGCGATGACTCTGATAAGCGAAGCTATCCTGCTCCTCGCGCGTCAGCGCAAGCTCGGCGGCAACCTTGCTGCCCTGCGTCGCCATCGTCATCGGGAAATACTGGTCCCACAGGCCGTCGTAGATCATCGCGTCGACGATGCTGCCGTCCCCGAAGCGATATCCCCAGCGTGCGTCGCGCAGCAGGTAGGGCGCGTTGGACATCGACTCCATCCCGCCCGCGGCCACGACGGCGTTCGCGCCGGCGTTGATCGCGCGCATCGCGTTTACGACGCCGAGCATACCGGACGCGCAGACCTTATTGATCGTGTCCGCCGTCACCGTCTTGGCGAGTCCGGACTTGAAGAGCACCTGGCGCGCGGGGTTCTGCCCGACTCCGGCCTGCAGCACCTCGCCGAACGTCACGTGCTCGATCTCGGACGGATCGATCTTGGACCGCTCCACGGCGGCGGTCAGCGCGACCGCGCCTAGCGTCGTCGCGGAAAGCGGAGCGAGCGCTCCCCCCAGCTTGCCGAAGGGCGTGCGTGCCATTCCGAGCACGACGGTTTTCGAATTCAAATCAGCCATAGCCAGCGCACAATTCTCTT
>DATDGN010000062.1:0-4372 GCA_036522095.1 Candidatus Cybelea sp.
CTTCAAGTCGACCGACGGCGGAGCATCCTGGCTCCCGGTCTTCGATCGCGAGGCCGCAGCGCCGATCGGCGCCATCGCGATCGCGCCGCAGGACGACCGTGACGTCTGGGTCGGCACCGGCGAGTCCAACCCGCGCAACGACATCGAGTCGGGCGACGGCATCTACCATTCGAGCGACGGGGGCGCGCACTGGACGAACGTGGGTCTCGCGCGCTCCGCACACATCTCGTGCGTCAACATTGATCCGCGCGACCGGCGCGTCGTTGCCGTGGGCGTGCTCGGCCGCGTCTCGGCCGACGATCCGAATCGCGGCGTCTACGTGACGCGCGACGGCGGCGCGCACTGGACGCGGACGCTCTACGTAGGCCCTTCGAGCGGAGTCTCGTCGCTCGTACGCGTGCCGGGGCGGCCCGCGACGCTGTTCGCGGGCGTCTGGCAGGTCCGGCGGACGCCGTGGAGCCTCCAAAGCGGCGGGCCATCGGGCGGCATCTATCGCTCCGACGACAACGGGGCGACGTGGCGCAGGCTTCGCGGCAACGGCTTACCCGGCGGACTCACCGGCCGGATCGGCCTGGCCGCGGGCACGCGCTCGCGCGTCTATGCCGCGATCGAGTCGCGCGCCGGCGAGCTGTGGCGCTCCGGCGACGGCGGCGTCCGCTGGAAAAAGATGCCGCACAGCCCTTACCTGGGCGCGCGCGCGTTTTATTTCACGAGCATCTTCGTCGATCCGGCGGATCCGAATCGCCTCATCAACGTCTCGCTGATCCTCACGCTGAGCGCCGACGGAGGAAGAAGTTTTCACCCGATTGCCACGGGCGGCGGCTGGGACTATCACGCGATCTGGTGGTCGGCGGACGGGCGGCGGATCATCAACGGGAGCGACGAGGGCGTCATCCTCTCGTCCGACGGCGGCAAGAATTTCTGGCAGCCCTACGACCTGCCGTTCGCGCAGCCGTATCACGTCGGGCTCGGCGACGCGGCTGATTATAACTATCTCGTCTGCGTGGGATTGCAAGACGACAACTCGTGGTGCGGGCCGTCGTCGCCGCCCAACGGCGTCGGCGTGATGAACCGCGACTGGTATCAGATCGTTCCCGGCGACGGCATGTGGGCAGTGGTCGACCCCGAGGATCCGCACTACATTTGGTCGACGTCGACGAACTCGGACACGGGTCAGGTTTATCTGTGGAACGAGCGGACGACGCAGGCCTACGACGTCTCGCCCGATGCGGAGTCGAACGGCGAGCTGGCCGCGCGCGACCTGCGCTACCGGTTCAACTGGGACACGCCGATTGCGTTCACCAACGACGGCGCCGCGCTCGTCGGTGGGAACGTCGTCTTCAAGACCTCGAACCAGGGACGCTTCTGGAACGTCATCAGCCCGGATCTGACGCGCAACGACAAGAGCAAACAGGGGTCGTCGGGCGGACCGATCGCCTACGATCAGTCCGGCGCCGAGTTCTACGACACGATCCTCTACCTCGCGACCACGAAGCTAGACAACAACATCATCTGGGCAGGAACGGACGATGGGCTCGTGCAGCTCGGGCGTGACTACGCTGTGACGGGCGGCGCGCCAACATGGCACAACGTCTCGCCGCCGGAATCCCTGGTACCGCCGTGGGGACGCGTCACGGGCCTCGAACCTGGGCGCTTCTCCGCCGCGACGGCGTTCATCGCGGTCGAGCGCCGTCTGCTCGGCGACGATCGTCCCTACGTGCTGTGCACCGACGACTACGGCGCGACGTGGCGCTCGATAACCGGCGACCTGCCGCCGAACCAGTTCGTGCGCGCGATTCGGCAGGATCCAAACAATTCCAACGTACTGTACGCGGGCACGAATCGCGGTGTCTTCGTAACCTTCGACGGCGGCGCGCACTGGAGCTCGCTGCGCCTCAACATGCCGGCCAGCGCGATCTACGACATCGAGATTCAACCCGAGGCAAACGACCTGGTCGTGGCCGCGCACGGTCGCGGTGTTTGGATCCTCGACGACCTGACGCCGCTGCAACGCTTCGGGGCGGCGCAAGCGTTCGTGACGCTCTTCCCAGTGCGCGACGCCTACCGAATGTGGCAATGGTCGCCGGTCAACACGTTTACCGATCCAAAGATCCCGCCAAACGAGTTCGTCGGCGCCAATCCGAATTACGGCGCCATTATCACGTACCACGTCGCTCGTGCGCCGCGTCACGCGTCGATCGACATCCTCGACGCGCAGGGCCACGTGATCCGGCACCTCACGGGTGACGACGTCCCGAAGCACGCCGGCATGAATCGAACCTCGTGGGATCTCAACGAGAACGGTCCGGTCAAGTGGACCGGAACGTTCAAAGGGAATCAGGGGCCGGACGTAGGCGCCGAGGTGCTCCCCGCGACGTACACCGTCCGTGTTAATGCCGACGGCGTTACCGCTACGCAACACGTCGTTGTGAAGGCTGATCCCCGTGACCCGGCTGCGGATCGCTACGGCGTGCGTTACAATTTTATGGTTCGGCTTTACGACGCGATCGGCCGTGTCGATTCAATGCTGAATGAGATCGATGCGCGGCTCAAACACGCGTCGGGTTCGGAAGCGTCCGAGCTCGTCGCCTTCAAACACCGCCTTACCTACGACCCGCGCAACATCGAGGATCTGAATGGTCCCGCGCAACTGCGCGAGGACCTTCTGGATCTGATCTCCCGGATGTCGACGTCGTTTCAAAACCCCAACCTGGCACAGGCGAACCAAGGAAACTGCTACACGGTGCAGGCCGATCTGTATTCCTCGGTCTTCCGCGAATTCGCGCGGTCCGGTAACACCATAGGGCTGCACGTTCCGCCCCAGAACTGTATGATGGGTAAGCAATGAACGTAGAGAAGATGACGGAGCGCGTCGCCGACGGGCTCAACGCCGCGTACTCGCGCGCGCTGCACGAACACAACACGCAGACGGCGCCGGAGCATATGCTGGCGGCGCTGCTCGACCAGGAGCGCGGCATCGCGCCCGACGTTCTGGAGAAGGGCGGCGCCGATCCGAAGGCGATCCAGCGCAGAGTCGAAGAGGCGATCGGGCGCCTTCCCCGTTTGAGCGGCGCCGGCGCCGAGAGCGCCCAGGTGACGCTCTCTCCCGAGCTGGCGCGCATCATGAGCGTCGCCGAGAACGAGGCCAAGGCGCTGCAAGACGACTACACGTCGGTCGAGCACGTGCTGCTCGCGATGGCGCAGTCGTCGGGCGAGGTCGGCCGCATCTTCCGCGAGGCGGGCCTGACGAAGGACAAGCTGCTGGCGGCGCTGCGCGACGTGCGCGGCAATCAGCGCGTGACGACCAAGGATCCCGAAGGCACGTACAAGTCGCTCGAGCGCTACGGCCGCGACCTCACGCTCGAGGCGGAGCGCGGCAAGCTCGATCCGGTCATCGGGCGCGACGAGGAGATCCGGCGCATCGTCCAAGTGCTGTCGCGCCGCACCAAGAACAATCCCGTGCTGATCGGCGATCCCGGCGTGGGCAAGACCGCGATCGTCGAGGGCCTCGCGCAACGCATCGTGCGCGGCGACGTTCCCGAGGGACTGAAGAACAAGCGCATCGTCTCGCTCGACATGGGCGCGCTCATCGCCGGCGCGAAGTACCGCGGCGAGTTCGAGGAGCGGCTCAAGGCCGTGCTCAAGGACGTCGCCGCCTCGGAAGGCGCGATCCTCCTGTTCGTGGACGAGCTGCACACCGTCGTCGGCGCCGGCAAGGCCGAGGGCGCGATGGACGCGGGCAACCTGCTCAAACCGATGCTCGCGCGCGGCGAGCTGCACATGATCGGCGCGACGACGCTCGACGAATACCGCAAGTACATCGAGAAGGACGCGGCCCTGGAGCGCCGCTTCCAGCCGATCATGATCGAGCAGCCCAGCGTCGAGGACACGATCTCGATCCTGCGCGGTCTGAAAGAGAAATACGAGGCGCACCACGGCGTGCGCATCAAGGATGCCGCGCTCGTCGCGGCCGCAACGCTGAGCAACCGCTACATCACCGATCGTTTCCTGCCGGACAAGGCGATCGATCTCGTCGACGAGTCCGCGGCGAAGCTGCGCACCGAGATCGACTCGATGCCGCAAGAGCTCGACGAGGTATCGCGGCGCGTGCTGCAGTTGGAGATCGAGCGCGAGGCGCTGCGCAAGGAGAACGACGACGCGAGCCGCCGCCGGCTCGATCAGCTGGAGAAAGAGCTGGCGACGCTGCGCGAGGACCAGACGCGGCTGCGCACGCGCTGGGACGCCGAGAAGAGCGCCGCGGTCAGGCTGCGCACGCTGCGCGATCAGATCGAGCAGTCGAAGGTGCAGATCGAACAAGCCGAGCGCCAGTACGACCTCAACAAGGTCGCCGAACTCCGCTACGGCACGCTGC
>DATDGN010000063.1:0-1933 GCA_036522095.1 Candidatus Cybelea sp.
GACGCCGGCGCCGACCGACACGCGGTTCAGGTCGCTGAAGTTGGGGATCGCGAGCGGAACGTCCGCGTTGGGAAGCTGCCACGGCGACGCGGGATTGAGCGCGGCGGAGAACGAGTTGCTGTCGTTACGCAACAGGTGCTCGTACTGCGTCGTGAGATTGAAGTTGATGTCGCGCTTGCCCGCGCGCACCAGGAAGTTGGCGCCCGCGGCGCTCGCATTGTCGCGCAGCGCGAGGCCCGGCGTCTCCGTCGAGCTGCCCTCGGCGTGACCCTGGAACTGCACCGGTCCGACTCGAGCCTGCGGAGCGAACGCGGCCGGCTGCACGGCGGCGGCCGGAGAGCTGTCGAACGCGGCGGTTCCCGGCCCGGGCGAGATGTTGGGTAACGGCGGGACCGGTTCGTACGCCGCGGTTACCGGCGCGGGTGCCAGCTTGACGACGTCTTCGCGCGACTGCGACGGCGCGAAGCGCACGCCGCGCACGAGCCCTGAATCCAGCGCATCGGCCAGATCGGAGAGTCCCGCACCCGTCGTCGCCACGCTCTGCGCGCCGCCGCTCGACAGGGACGTCGCGGCGAGTTCCACCGAGAAGCTCGCGGGCTGCGTCGAAGGCGCGAGTTCAAGGACCAAGTCGCGCAGCGGCGATTCGCTCGCGCGATCGCCCCGTTCGGCCGAGAATCCAGCGCGCGAGTCGGACGTCTCGCCGAACACGCTCAGCATCAACTGCGAGCCGAGATCCGGCGTCGACGACGCAAACGAAACGACGGCCGCGCGCGCCACGCCCAAACACAGCACGACGGCCAGCGCCACGCTTGCCATGATGCTGCCGACTCGAAGCACCGATCCTCCCGTCATTGGTGACTTACGCAGGGGCTTCTTAGCTTGGAGGTCGAGCCTCGTCTCCCCTGGCAAGGAAGCGCCGCGCGATCAGGATCGCCGCGTAGTCGTCGATGGGGCGCGCCGGGAGCTGGAGCCCCAGGGGGATCAAGCGGCGCCAGCCGCGCGGGGGGTGGTCGGCAAAGTAGAGGCCCCGGGCCAGGCGGCTCGTCTCGTACTCGTCCACGAGATGGATCGGAAGGCCGAAGCGCATGAGCGCGGCTCGGATGGGGCCGACGTTGGTGCCCCGGCCCAACGCGATCGCCGCGACCGGCCGGCGCGTCAGGAGCTCGCCCACGCAGCCGTCGAGGCGCTCGAGCGGTTCGATGCCAGCGGCGACGACCGTCCCCGAGCCGTCCAACAGCGCGTAGCCGGCCTTGGAGCGTCCGGGATCTACGCCGATCACGGCGTCGCCGGTACCTAGCACGCCGGTGGAAATAAATCAGCAGCGTGTTGCAGTTGGCCAAGCTCAATCTTAATCACGTCGCGGGAAACGATTGACAGCGGTTGTGTTAGAGATCCCAATACGTCATTGACCTCCGATCACGGCTGCTGCGTCAGCACGATGACGATCGGAATGCCGCCGAGGTGCGGGTAGAAGTCTGCCGCCGCGTAGGCCGTCAACAGAAACGTGCCGGACTTGCCGATCTGCTGCTGCATCTGCGTGACGGCCGGAATCAGCTGCACCGGCTGGACGTTGTCGGCCAGAAACGGAACCAGGTGCAGCCGTCGCGCCGTGATCGAGACGTAGCTCTGGAGCTGAATCAGCGCGATGTTGATGCTCGCGCCGCTCTTTCCCGGAACCACGAGCTGCGCGATGACCTGGCCCTTCTGGAAGTAGCGAATGTCGGGCGTCACGTTGATGGCGAAGTGAATCTGGTCGTTCTCGAACAGATTCTGATCGGACGTCACCGTGAGCATCACGTTGGACTGCGACAGCTGGGCCGCGGTCGTCAGGTCGGCGTCCAGCCCCGTGAGCTTCTTGTCCGCGTCCGTCGGGACGGCGTACGGCCGCAACCCTAGCCGCGGGTACGTCGCGTTCACGTACTTCACCGCGAAG
>DATDGN010000064.1:0-14810 GCA_036522095.1 Candidatus Cybelea sp.
GCGGGCGTGCCGGCCGCGGCGGCGCTGCGCGCGGGATCGCTCTGGTACGTGGCAATGCTCGCGCTGGGCACGATCGTCGCGGGGCTGCTCGCGCAGCGGACGCGCAACGACGCGTTCGTCGTCGCGATACCGCCGGCATTCGCCGTATTCGGCGGCACCTTCATTCACGTGACGCAGATCGCTGCGGCCCTGCCCGCAGCGGCGCTGCTCGTCGCATACGCGCCGCGCGAAAGACGTGTGCTCGCGGTGATAGCGCTGCTCGCGCTCGCGGTTCCGTGGGGCTGGTTCGATTCGCCCGCTCTGCTGCTCGCGGCGCTGTTCCCGATCGCGTATCTGGCCTGGCGCTACTGGCCCGGTAACCTGGTCCCGACGCTGCTCGCGGCGGTCGCGGCGGCGGTGCTGCTGTTCGGCGTGGAATCGCTGCACGCAAGCGCCGCGCCGCACGTCGCCGCGCACGCGGTTGTTCCCGCGATCGATCCGCGTCTGCCGGAGGCGTCGTGGAGCGCTTTCGCGCAGAAGAGCTCGACCGGAGGTTTTGCTGCTTGGGCGGTTCGGATCCCGACGTGGACCGGCCTCGCGCTGCTGCTCGTTCTCGCCGCGTCGGCGGCCGGTCCGCTGCGTCTGCGCGCGAGCCACGCGCTCGCCCTCGCTCTCGCGGCCCTCGGCACGCTGCTGCCGATCGCGGCACAAAGCTATGCCGATCGCTCGAGCGGCTGGCTCATGGTCGACTTTCGCGCGTACTACTGCGCCGCGCTGGCGCAACGCGATGGATTCAGCCCGTATTACGTGCAGCCGCTGCACGACTGCGAGCGCGCCACGCCCAAACCGTTCTATCACCCGCCGGCGAAGGTGACGGTTCCGGCGCCCTACCCGCCGTACGCGCTGGCGCTCTTCTCTCCGCTGACGCTATTCTCGTTCGAAACCGCGGCGACGATCTGGTGGATGCTGCTGGCTGCGGCGATCGGGGTCGCGGCGTACGCTCTGTCGCGCGTCGCGCGCCAGCCGCTGCCGGTCGCATGGGCCGCGCTCGCACTCTCGCTGGGCTTGACGTCGTTCTCGTCGGGCAACGTCATGCCGCTGGCGGTCGCGGCCATCGTCGTCGCCGCACTCTGTGCGGCGTGCGGCCGCCTCGGGCCGGCGGCGTTCGCGATCGCGGTAGCGGCGGTCGAGCCGCAGATCGCGCTCCCGGCGGCGCTGGGACTGTTCGTCGCGTATTCGGCGATGCGCATCCCGTTGTGCGTCGCGGGGCTCGCGCTCGCGGCGCTCTCTGTCTGGAGCGGGGGCCTGACGCAGACCGTCGCGTACGTCACGGCGGTGCTCCCCGCGCACGCGCTCGCGGAGGTCTCGCGCGACAACCAGTACAGCCTGTCCGCGGTGCTGGCCGCGCTGGGCGTTCCGGACGCATCGGCCGCGCTGGCCGGCAGCCTCTCGTACACGGCGATGGTCGCGCTGGGCGCGTTCGTCGCGGTGCGGCTCGCGCGCCGCTACGACAACGCGGCCTTCGCGGCGCTGGTGCCGCCGGCGTTCGCCCTGATCGGCGGGACGTTCGTGCACACCGAGGCGATCGCGGCGGCCGTTCCCGCGTGCCTGCTCGCGTATTCGTTCGCGCCGGCGCAGCGCGCGTGGCTGTTCGTCACGTTGCTGTTGGTGGCGGTGCCTTGGATGATGGCCACCTCGGCGGCGCTGTTCCTTGCGCCGCTCTTCCCGGTGGCATACCTCGCATACGCGCTGTGGCGCGACCGGACGGTTGCACTCGCGGCCGCCGTGGCGTCGCTGGCGCTCATCGCCGGACTCTTCGCGGTCGCGCAGGTGCCCGTGCACGCGCTCGCACACGCGCACGCCTTTCCGCCGATCGATCCGCAGCTCGCGGAGGCGAGTTGGCGACAATTCGTGCTCGGCAACGTGACGAACCGGCCGGCGATGTGGCTGCTGCGCGCGCCTACGTGGATCGGTGTGATCGCTTTCGCGCTGGCGGCGTTCGCGCTTTCACGGAGGCCGGTGTTCAGCCTGACCCCGGAGGCCGCGTAAATGGCTAAGGTGTGGATCGTCGTCCCTGCGTACAAGGAGGCGGCGATGATCGCGACGGTGGTCGCGTCCCTGCGCGCGGAGGGATACGATCGGATTTGTGTCGTCAACGACGGCTCTCCGGACGACACCGGCGCCCTGGCGCTCGCGGCCGGCGCGCACGTGTTGCATCACCTGGTCAACCTGGGACAGGGGGCCGCGCTTCAAACCGGAATTACCTACGCGCTCGCACGGGGAGCGGAATATATCGGTACTTTCGATGCAGACGGACAGCACGCGCCGCGATCCGTGACCGACCTGCTCGGCGCGCTCCAGCGCAGCGGGGCGGACGTCGCCCTGGGCTCGCGGTTTCTCGGTAAGGAGTGTCACGTGCCGCCGTTGCGCCGGCTGCTTTTAAAAGCCGCGCTCGCCTTCACGCACCTGCACGCCCGCGTCCCCGTGACCGACACGCACAACGGACTGCGCCTCTTCACGCGGCGTGCCGCGCAGGCGATTCGGATCGAACAGGCGGGGATGGCCCACGCGTCGGAGATCTTGCAGAAGCTGGGAGCGTCGCGCCTGCGCTTCGTAGAGGTTCCGGTGGAGGTCCGCTACACGGCTTACTCGCGCAAGAAGGGCCAGTCCGGCTTCGACTCGGTCAAGATCCTGCTGGACCTACTCTACCGCTCGATCGCCCTCCGCTCCTAATTCCGTTGCCGGCGCAGCTCGCGGCTCCTGGGCGCGCTCGATCGCGTTTTGACGCGCCAGCGCGATCAGGACCTCTTCGTGGCGCTTGAACCGGAAATAGAAGTTCGAGGCGACGAACAGGCCGGCCAGAATCGCGAAATAGAACACGAGATCGGTGCCGCGGCCGACGTGTAGGAAGTTGGCGACGCGCTGGGAGAGCATGGGGAAGATCGCAAGCGCGATCCCGGCCACGGCAATAGCGACGACGGCGAGGGTCTCAAAGCCGGAGAGCCGTTTGGTTCCGACGTACAGCGCGATGATCACGAGGACGGCGATTATGACCGATACCATGGCCTATATTCCTGAAGAGCTCCCGGCGTTTCGTTAGCGCTTAGGGCTCGACGAGCCTGCCTGAGCCCTTCGGCAAGAGTGCGATGAGGATGTTGGGGCGCCATGACTGCTGCGGTGCTTTTTCCGCAAAGCCGCAGATCGGCAGCAGGTCGCGGCGTACGAAGAAGGCGTTGATGCCGCGCCGGTCCGTTCCGATGAGCCCATAACCGAGCCGCGCGCCGAGCTTTGCGAGCGCCGTGAGGCTCGCGCCGTAGTAGCGGGTCCTTTGCCACCCGTGCTGCGGGTTATACTCGATAGTTACCGATTTCCTCGGGCCGAAAGAGGCGTTGTACTCGATAACCACCACGCTCGGGGAAAACGATCTCAGGGCCTCCCAGACATAGTAGTCGTTGCCGTCGATGTCGATCGAGAGCAGGTCGAGAGACCTCGGCACGCCTGCCGCGTCGAATGCCGCGCCGACGTTTTCTCGATCGACGAGCAGCTGTACGCACGTAACGGGAAGCGACGCATATGTCGTGCTGAGCCGCTCGAAGCAGGCGTCGTCGGCCTCGATCATGACGCCGCGCCAGCCGTACCTTCTGGCGAGTAGAGCGGCGTTGCACTGCTCACCGTCCTCGACGCCGATCTCGACGAAGTAACGGTGATGCGGGATTCGCGCGAACAGCTCCGCTAGTATTCCGTCCTCGCCGTTCTGCGACAGCACGCGTCGCTCGTACGCGTTGAGGTCGTTCAGCTTCGCTAACGCCCTCCGCTGCTTCCGGCCGCGGCTCTTTAGCGCAATCCAGCGAAAGGCCGGGCTCTGCGAGATTGCCCTGGCAAGCGAGCCGAACATCAGGTCCGAACGCCGGCGGTACGCTCGACCGTAGCGAGTTGGAGCTCGTTTACGGCAAGGCCGATCGGAGCCGAATGTGCGGCAACGAGTCGCGCGTCGCCTGATTCAATCGCGTCACAGAAGTTTTTGTAGACTGTTTCAAAGCCATATAGCAGCGAGTGGTTGACGTAAGACCAGCCGTTTCGAACAAAACCGCCCCAGTGCTGCAGCGTAGCCAGAGCCGAAGTCGTGAGCACCTCGCGCATCAGGTGCTGACCGTCGTTCGGCAGATAGCTATAGATGTCGCGGAAGAGGTCGACGTAGCCTATGCCGCGGTCGCCGAGCACCGCGAAGAACCACTCGCAAATCGGGCTCTCAAAATCGATGTGGATCGAAGCCGGCACGCCGCTGCAGGTTAGCTCGATGTTGAGAATATGCGGCGTCGCCTTGGCGGCGTTGGTCGGCGGCACGCAGTAGACCGAATCGATGGCGATATCGTCGCCCGCGAAGCGCCGCAGGAGATAGAAAACGTGCGGCGACTCGTCGTAGAACAGCCCGAGCGGCAAATCTTCGCTCCAGAGCGGCAGCCGGCGCGTGTCGTTCGAGAACTGGAAACTATAGATCCCGCGGACGGTTCCGAGGCGCTTCGAGGCGAGGTCCGCTTGCAGGCGGCGGAATCCTCGCGAGAACTGGAAATTGTGGTTGACGGCGAGGATCAGCTTGCGCTCGTCCGCGAGCGCGATCGCGCGCCGCCCTTCCGGGAGATCGAGCACGAAGGGCTTTTCAACGAGGACGTGTTTCCCCAGGTTGAGCGCTTGCGTGACGAACGCCCCATGCGAGAACGGCGGCGTGGCAATGAGCAGCGCGTCGGCGTCGTGCAGCCAGGGGACGTCCTCGATGGAGTCCTTCGTATTGGCCGAGAACCGCGGAATCGAGTTACGCTCGGCGACCGCTTTGGCCCGATCTAAGTGGGTGTCGCTGATGCCGACGACGCTTACACGCTTCCGCAAAGATCGCATGGCCGCCAGGTGGCGGGTGCGCACGATGTTTCCGCTACCAATTATACCGATGCGTAGCACTAGGCAACCTTCTGAGAGTTAGCAGAGCCGGCATATGCGAGAAACTTCTTGACTATGCTCGGCCACGTGTACCTGTCGCGGACGAGCGAAAACAGCGCGAGGCCTCGGCGAAGGGCCTCGTCCGGCTGTGCGAGGACTTCGCGGAGAGCCGAGGCGATTGAGCCCGGAGCGTTATCCGGAATGAGCCAGCCGGTCACGCCGTTGCGAATCAGATCGACGCTTCCTCCGCGTGGCGTCGAGATCACCGGCAATGCGGCGGCGCCCGCCTCGAGCAGCGTCGTCGGCAAACCCTCCGGATAGTCCGACGGATTAACGAAGATGGTGGCCGACGCCATCTCGGCGGCCACTTGTTCGGGCGACAGCTGGCCCAGGTATTTGAGGAAACCCGCTTCGGAGGCGCGCTCCGAGAGGAGCCGCGACAGGGGACCCTGGCCTGCGATCCGCAGCTGGATGTTGCTGCCCTCGCGCACGAGCCGTTCTACGGCCTCGACGAGTTGCCGCGCGCCTTTCTCCGGTATCAGGCGACCGGCGAAAAAGACGACCGGCATGGCGAACGCGTCCGGTGCGCGGCTCGGAGCTTCTCCCAACAGTCGGATGCCGTTGGGAACGACCTGCGCGTCGTTGATGTTAAAGCGGCGCAGCCAATCGGCCGAAGCTCCGGAGACCGCGAAGAACCTTGGAGATAGGCGTTTTAGCGCCGACGTGACCGCGTGCTCGTAGGCGAGGGATGCCAGCGCAAACACCGACGAGGAGCGCAAAGGCCCGGATCCGTGGTCGACGACGCATATTCGCCGACCCTGACGCGCCGCCAATACCGCCGCGATCGGCGTGGTCATGAAGAAGCGCGTGTGGGCCATCACGGCGTCGCACCGCAAGAGCTCCGCGGCGCGATGCCAGCCCGACAGCGAGATCGGGTACGTCGAACCCATCATCGGAAGATTGTACGCCGGCAAGCGTAACACGCGGACCCCGTCGTCGGTGCTCTCCAGTGGACGACGAACGGCGTCGGTTGTAATCACGTTCACGGTCAGTCCCAAGTCGGCTGCGGCACGGGCGAACTCTTGCGCGTAACGTTCGACGCCTCCGACGTGCGGCGGATAGAACGGGGTGACGATCGCTAGCGACTCGATCGGGCAATCGGTGTTCAAGGTCTTATATCAAGCCTGGCTCGGCACCGGAAACGGATTGCGCCCCGCGTGAGTAATAGGGCTCCGGAAAAGGGCCGCGGCTAGCAACAAAACCACGATGACCAGCAAGTTCCACGTCAGTCCCGGAATCGCAAAGATGGATGCCGCTGCAATCACGTAGGCGGCGATGACGATCCACGTCCGTAGCGGTTCCGCGATCACTCGCATCGCAAGGAAGATTGCGGGGAGCATGACCACCGGCTCGTACGGCCAAGCATGCGGGCTGAGCGCTACGGCGAGGGCGGACGTTACGCAGAGCGCGGACGCGCTGTCGGTTCGCGAAAGACGCGGGAGTGCGGCAACGAATAGCGCAGCCGCGATGGCAAGCGAGGCAGCCGCCGGCACCCCGAAGCGCATTAGCAAGCCTGGCAGGCTCACGACGTTGGCCACGTTGGCTCGAAAGTCGAGCGGAAAATACCATTGCAGCGCGCTGAGGTACGGCCCCATCCAGAGCCAATTCCCGCCTGCGGCGGCAACGCTCGTCAGGTACCAGCCGACCCCGCAGGGCGCGACGACAGCCAGTGCACGCCAGTCCCGTCGGGCCATCAGTAGCACGACGAATGGCAGCGCGATCGTTGGTTTGTAGAGTAAGAGCCCAATGCACGCCCCGAGCGGGGCGGGGCGCTCCGCTTTTGCAAACGCGATCGCGAGCGTGATCAGGAGAAGGGCGATCGGGGTGTTCTGGCCGCCGACCGCCGCGATCTTTACGGGCGCCCACGCGAGCACCGCGATGATGCCGAACCATCGCGGCATCTCGAAGGCGTCGGCCAATACGATCCCGGCGTAGGCCGCAATCGCGACCATCGCTATCGCGTTCGCGATGTAGGTCGCGAACAATGAGAAGTGCGCCGCAGGTGCGTATAGCCACGCGAACGCCGGCAGGTACGGCCAGATCGCCGGGCGGATGCCGTGAGCCTGTGCGAACGCTGCGTGCAGATTCGGATCGAGCAACGCGCGCGTGCCAACCGTAGCGCCGCCGGCCCAGAAGCACGACCAGTCTGCAAAGTTCGGATGGCCCAAAAGCGTATTGCAGACGAGCTGCCAGAGGCCGATCAAAAAAAGCGCGCCGCCGTACAGAAAGACGCGGTCGCGGGAAACCCGGATCGGTGGGCTTAGTGGTGCGTTGCCAGTTGAGCGAGCATCGCGGTCAGCGTCTTGAGTTCCGAGATGTCCCAGACCGTCAGCCGGGCGAGGACGTGCCAGCGCGCCTCCACCACCAGCAGCAGGAAGTTGAGCGCCAAGTAGGCCCCGGCGCCCCAAGCGAACCGGGTCCCTACGCGTTTCGTCGGACTGACCAGCCACTCCATGCTGCTGGCTTGTACCCCTCATGGAGCAAAAAGATGCGCATTCCGCGGGCAATCTAGGCGAATTCTGGTATCGCAAGGTCGCCCACCCACCACCGGCGGGAGCCGGAATCGAGGTGCACGTGGTCGTCGTAATAGCCGATCCCGCCAGAGACCTCGCGCGACCAGCAGGCATCGAAGAGGTCGCGCATCGACACGCCGTCCACGTACATATCGACCGCCTTGGCGTACAGGTGTTGGCTGTTGCGGGCGGCGCCCTCGGTCGCCGCGTTGGTCTGCCAGGTGCGGTAACCGCTCGTGATCGCGAGCGGCCGGCGGATTCCGTGGAGCGCCAGCGTCTGCTGCACCTCCCAGAGCGCCTCGATTTCGACGATGTCGAACCGCACGTAGCCTTGAGCGGCCGGGACCTGGCGGTCGCGCATCAGCCAGCAGATCATCCGGTATCCGGGCTCGTAGACGGTCCGGCCATCGACGCAGAATGGCGCGACGACGTCGTCGGCGGACCCTGCGCGCCGCAGCCAGAGCACCCGCTCGACGGCGCTCGGTACCGCCGCGCGCAGCGCTGCGGGCGACATACCCGCGAGCGCCGCGCCGGCCAGCGCATAGAGGAAGCCGGGGCGTTTCATGTTTTCAGTCCTAGCAGTTGGTTGAGGGGATCGCTGCACGTCGGCGGCGGATGGGCGAGATATTCGCCCGCGCCGCGACCCGGAAGGATCGAGAAGGTCGCGCTGTGCGCGATCTGCACCGGATGGCCGGGCCGGTCGGTGATCGCATAGGCGACGACGCGATGCGGGCCGAGCGCGAGGCCGGCCGTGGGGACCGTCGCCGCGAATTCGCGCGTGCGCTCGTCGAAACGCCCCGGATAGGGCCGCCCGTCGACCAGCAGCCACACACCACGGTATGGGTCGAGGCGCGACTCGCCGATCGTGCCGGCGAACAACGCCACACCGCCGGCGTCCAGCGCACGAACGCCTTTGGTGAAGGAAGAAAAGCCCTTGCAGGTGCCGGCCGTTTCCAGCCGGCCCGGGACCGACGGCGCGCTCCCGAGCGTTTGCAAGTACTCCGGCGAAAACCGGCCGTCGGCGTCGGTTAGGAAGAAGAGCCTCGTCGGTGCGATGCGATCGTAGCGGTCGTCCTGTAGATGGCGCGCATATGCGGACACGGTGTGCGCCCCTTCGCCCAAACGTTGCGTCCTGATCGTCGCGTAGAAGGCGCTGTAGCCATCGGGGATGCTGTGCATCGCCTCGGCGGCCGAGAAAAGGTACTGGCCCGAGAGCACCGGGACGGCGCTGCGCGAGTCGACGACGACCGCGACGTTACGAGCCGCCGCGCGAGGCCCCGGTAAAATCGCCACGCCGG
Source organism: Candidatus Cybelea sp. (assembly GCA_036522095.1). Lineage (GTDB taxonomy): Bacteria > Vulcanimicrobiota > Vulcanimicrobiia > Vulcanimicrobiales > Vulcanimicrobiaceae > Cybelea. Next base: position 8,783 of record DATDGN010000064.1, read on the forward strand.
CAGCGAGGAGGCGAGAGCCGTTCGGGAAGGCGACGGGCAGCTCGCGAGCGTTGACGTGGTACGCGGCGCTTACGACGGCCGCGAGCGTTCCGGCGTTGCGCCGTTGAACTTGCGCCGGCGCCGGATCCGCTGTGACGTATCCGCGTTGCCCGGGTCCGTAGTAACGGGCGCGCACATCGGCTAGCGCGTAGCCCGATGCGGCCACGACGTACACGAGCAGCGCGCCGGCCAGCACTGCGCTCGTCGTCTGATATCGCTTAGACAGCGCGCGCGGGGCATACAGTACGAAGCACAGGAAAGCCGGGAAGACGTACGGATACCACTGCCGGCCCTCGACGCCGAACGCGTTGTTCGTCAGGACGTACAGCGTTACCATGATTGCGATGAAACAAACGTAGCTATTGAAGACCGGATCCGCCGAGGCTATGCGGAGTGCGGCGCGAGCGTGCCGTTTGACGGCTGCTCGCAAAAGTTGTAGCGCGTTGCGCGCGGCGAAGCCGCCGATAACGGCGAAGGCCGCGACCGTCGCCAAACTTATCGCCGCGCGAATCCAGATCTCGGCGCTCGAGCTCAGAATGACGATGGGCGTGTCGACCCACCCGACGGTCTGCCAAAATGTTGCGGCGCACCCGCCGGAGGCAAAGCAGTCCCAAAAGGCGGCGATGCTCGAGCCAGCCAGATAACGCAACGCCGGAGCAGCGCCCATCGCGACCGCGGCGCGGAGACTGTCGACGTTCATGTCGGAGAGGAGGCGAGAGTGCGTCGGCAGGTTGGACCGCTCGACGAACCAGTATTGCGTCGCCAACAGGATTACGGTCGGCGCGGCAAGCGTTGCCAGGGCGAGGATGCGGCGCGCTCGCCCGGGCGCAGTCTGCGCAAACTTGACGCCGAAGAGGAATGCCGCTGGAACGGCGACGCTCAAGAAGAACTGATATTTCGTTACCGCGAGAAGCCCGAGGGTAATGCCCAGCGCGGCCACGACCGGCGGCCGCGGCCCGTGGCGGCCGAGCTCGGTCGCAAAGAAGAGCGCCGCCGACACGAGCGCGTATGCGAGATTATCCGGCTGCACGTACGACGACACGAGGGTCGTCAACGGGAAGAAGCCGACGGCGGCGACGAGCGCGACGCTGGTCCAGCGCGGCAGATTCAAGTTGATCGCCGTGCGATAGTTGAAATATAACCCGAGCATCAAGAGAAAAACGCACAGGAGCCGGGCGGCGAAGAACATCGTGACGAGCGAGCCGCCGAGCAGCGCGACGCCGCGCATCGCGAGCGCCTCGAGCGCGTAGAAGCCGAACGGGTAGACGTGTGCTACATAGCTGATTTTGCCATCATGCGCTGCGGGAGCTTGTATCGGCGGCGCGCCCGCGGCGACGCGCGCGAAGTATGCTGGGCTGCCGTATCCGGCGGGCACGCGCATCGACGAGTGCCAAACGATGCGGTCGAAATCGGATGCGCGCATCAAGTATTTCGTGTAGGGGCTGACGATCCAGGCCGATGTGCCGTCCGCCCACGTGATCAGCCGGCCCGCGCTGTAGATCGAGATCGCGTAGTCGAAGTGCGCGGGTTCGTCCGGTGCCTGGAAGATTGGTACGAGGAAGGCCCACACCGCGCTGAGCCCGCCGGCCAGCAGGATCACGACGGCCGCGGTGACGTTCGCGCGTCGCGCGTCACTCATAGCGGTACATCACGAAGCTGCCGTCGTTGAACGATGGCTTCCAGCCGGCCTCTCGGTCGAGCGCTGCGGCCAGGCGGCCTCCACGCGTCGCCAGCACGGCGTCGACGTCGTAGGTTTTCAAGACGCTACGCCAGTGCGGCTCGACCCGCACCACGGAGATATATGAGCGCCAGACGCTCAAGGGATACGGATCGGCGCGCCCGTCCATGAAGACACGCACGTTCGGAGTTTGTAAAGCTGCGCTGCACGCATTGAAGTTCTCGCAAAGCAGCCGAGATCGGGCAGCGCCATCCAGAGAGGCGATCGCAGCGTAGGGCGTTCTGGGTGGTTCGAAGCTCGTCAGGCGCGCTAGGAGGCCGGCTGATGCGGCAATCGTAAGGGTTATCGAGACCATGGCGAAACGCTCCATCTCCGCGATGCGCGTGCCCGCCCTCGCGACGCGCGGAAAGATCGCGTCGATGCCCCGCGCCGCCAGAGGTGCCGCGGCAATCGCAAACAGAGGAACGTTGCGAACGGCGAGGAGCATTTCTACGAAGAGCGCCGTAGCCGGAACGAGCTCGCGCCAGTCGCGCCGAGATATGCGCAGGCCTCCGGCCGCCGCGAGCAGCGCGAGCGGAAGGCCTCCGAAGAGAAACTCTCCGTCGCGCAACCCGACCGGCTGCCATTCCTGAATATACTGACGGATCGGGCTGAGCGCCAGTGTGACCGCATAAACCGGCAGATGCCAGCCAAGCGGCGTAAGCAGCATCGCCGGCAGCGTCAATGCGAGGATCGCCAAGTCGCGGCTCTTAGCAGCGGCGCGCGGCCCGTCGGTGAGCGCCGCGCCGAAGATCCGCAACACCAGGAATGCGGGGGCGAGCAGCACGCTCGCGTGCACGTTGGCCCAAATCGCGACGATCGGAACGGCAGCATAGGCCCAACGGTCGCGGCGATCGAGTGCCACGAGAAACGCGGCGAAGCATCCCCACCCAAGGACTTGCGCGCGGATGCCGAACGACGCCACGAGCGCGACGCCCGCGAAGAGCAACACCGCGCCGATCGCCTGCGGGCTCGCGCGCTCGCGCGAGCGAAAGTACATCGAGACGAGAATCGCGATCGGAACGACCGCCATAAGCATCGCGAGCGGCACGAGCAGGTGATATCGCATCGCGAGCGCGACCGCGAAGCTGATGAACCACTCCTGCGGCACATACGGCGCTCCGGCCGCGGTGAACGTCTCGTTTCCGAGGGCCGTCGGCAGCCGGTGCCACGCAAACGCATATTCGCCAAGCCACCGCTGCCAGTAGAGATCGCCGTTGTCCAGCGCGCGGAAGGGATCGAGCGCGACGTACAGCCCGCCCCAGAAGAACAGCGCGAGCCGCACCGCGCTCATCGCAGGAACCCGAGCGGCAGCGCGATCCCGGTAGCCGCCGCGATGTAGGGCGCGAACGCGATCGGGCCGCGACCGCTGCGAGCGAACCGATGGCCGATGACCGCGGCGACGCAGGCCACCGCGAGCGCAAACACCGCGAGCGGCGCCCCCAGCGCGGCGCCGACGATAGCGACGAGCTTCGCATCGCCCCAGCCCATGCCGTGGCCACGCGAGAACAGCGCGGCGCCGGCGAAGGGCACGAAGACGATGACCGCCGACGCGACGAGCTCCCACTCGCGCTGCACGACCGCGAAGAGCAGCAGCGCGGCTAGCGGCGCGAGCGTGAACAAGTCGGGGACCATGCCGCAGATCGCGTCGCTGCACCAGCACGCGACGAGCGCGAAGACGACGATCGCGGCGATGCCGATCTGCAGCGGCGTCGCGGCGAGCGCGACCAGCGATCCGCCGATCAGAGCCGCGGACACGACGAGGACGGCATAGGGGGGCCTTCCCGGCGCGGGCCCGTCGGGCGCGGGCGAAACGCCCACGCAGACCGCGCGGCTCAGGTAAGTTGCGATGAAGGCGATGCAGCCGAAGAAGACGGCCGCAAGCGCGATCCCGATCACGGCTTTCCGGCGAAGTAGTTGGCGGCGACCGCTCCAAAAATGATCGTGACGATGGCCGGGATCATGAAGAACACCATCGGGAAAACCATCTTCACCGGGAGCTTCGCGGCCATTTCCTCCACCAGCATCAGGCGCTGATGGCGCGCGTCGTCGGCCAGGTCGTTGAGCATCTTGGCGATATTGGCACCCAGCCGCTCCGCCTGCGTCATGACGCGCAGCGCGTTGCGCAGCGCCGGGTGGTTCGTGCGCTCGCCCACGGCCTTCAAGGCGTCGGCGCGCGCCCGCCCGAGCCGGATCTCCGAAAGGGCCTCGCGGATCTCTTCGCTGAGCGGTCCCGTTACCGCGTCGACGGCGTAGCCGAGGGCCGAGTTGAGAGCAAGCCCCGCGGTCACCGTCGACGACACCATGTCCAGAAATTCCGGTAGCGCCTTCTGAATCGCGGCCTTGCGCTTTTCGCACGCCTGGTTGAGCATGAATAACGGCGCGTAGCCGCCGACGAACGCGAGCAGCAGCATCAGAGGAAACGTCCAGGCCGAGTCGAGGTCGAAGAAGCGCAACACGAGCAGACTGACGAAGGAGCCCGCCAGCGCTCCGGCGACGACGCGCAGCAAGAACTTCGCCGGGGTGGTCGTGTACCAGCCGGCCTCGACGAGCTTGTGCGCGAGCGCGATGCGCCGCTCCGTGTCGAACATCCGCTCGAGCACCGGGAGACGCTTCTCGTCGCGCTTGAACGGGTCGCGCAGCTTCAGCTCCTCGAGCTGCTCCGAGAGCAGGCTCTTCGACGGCAGGAGCGAGAGCGCGAAAAAGAACGCCGACATGCCCGCGAGCAGCGCGATGACGTAGCTGAAGGCCGCGAACATCAGGCGTCGATCCTCAGCAGGCCCTTGAGCCAGATGGAGGCCGCGACCTCCAGCCCTAGGACGATCAGCAGAACGATGTGACCGATCAACGTGTACAGCAGCGCGTCGCCCATCTGCGGCTGCGTCGTCACGATGAAGAGCCCGAGGCAGAGCGGGATCGCCATGAGCACCCACGCGCTCATGCGTCCCTCCGCGGTGAGCGCCGAGCACTTGCGCATGATCTGACGCCGGTCCTTGATCGTGTCGGCGAGCTGATCGAGAATGCGAGCCAGGTCGCCACCGGTCTCGGACTGCACGCGGAAGACGCGCGACATCATCAGCGATTCGTGGCTCGGCATGCGCGCCGCGAGGTCGTCCAGCGCGTCGTAGACGCTCGCGCCGATGTTGGTCAGGCCGATGACGCGGCGAAACTCGTGCCGAGCGGGATCGGGCAGCTCGTCGGTGACGATCGAGAGCGCCTGGCGCACGCCGAGTCCGACGCGCAGGCCGCCCGCCATCAGACGCGTGGCGGGCTCGAGCTGCGTGATGAACGCCGCGAGTCGCTTGGCCACCTTGAAGCGCACGTAGCTGGAGAAGCCGAGCCACGCCACGGCCGCGATCGCCGGCAGCAAGAGAAGCGCAAAGAGGAACTTCGGGTGGAGGAAGAAGAGGAGCGCGATCCAGACGATCGCGATGCCCGCGACGGTGCTCAGCACGATTTCCTGCGAGCCCATGTTGATGCCGGCACGGTCGAGCTGATCCGAGAAACTGCTAACGCGGTCGGTAGCGCGCTTGTTGAGGGCGCCCCACACGGAGAGGAAGCCGAGGAAGACCGTCGCCGAAACGCCGGCAAAGACCGCGATCGGGACGAGTGCGGTCACCACAGCGACGGAAGCGCCGATAGTCCGTTCAGCGCGCGCGAGTCGTACTCTATGCCATATTCCACGAACCGCTTCAGGCACGTCGGCTGCACGCCGGTGAAGCAGAACTCGCCCAAGACGCGGCTGTCCTTGTCGACCCCGTGCTGCGCGAAGCGCACGATCTCTTGCATCGTGACGACGTCGCCCTCCATGCCCACGATCTCGCTGACGCCGATGACCTTGCGCGAGCCGTCGCGCAGGCGTGCGGTGTGGACGACGAGGTCGAGCGCGCTGGCGACCTGTTCGCGGATCGCGCGCACGGGCAGGTCGAAGCCCGCCATCAGCACCATTGTCTCGATGCGCGACAACGCGTCGCGCTGGCTGTTGGCGTGGATCGTCGTGAGCGAACCGTCGTGGCCGGTGTTCATCGCCTGGAGCATGTCGAGCGCTTCGGCGCCGCGACACTCGCCGATCAGGATGCGGTCGGGACGCATGCGCAGCGCGTTGCGGAAGAGGTCGCGGATGCGGATCTCCCCCGTCCCTTCGACGTTCGGTGGCCGGGACTCGAGGCGCACGACGTGCGGCTGGTTGAGTAGAAGCTCGGCGGCGTCTTCGATGGTCACGATGCGCTCCCGCTCCGGCAAGAACGACGAGAGCACGTTGAGGAACGTGGT
>DATDGN010000065.1:0-3854 GCA_036522095.1 Candidatus Cybelea sp.
CGCCTGATCAGCACCCTCACGCACGAGCTTATCAGGGTGCTGCGCACGTACGTCGCATCGATGAACCATCTGGGCGTGGCGGCGGACGCGCTTGGCGCGTACTTGGAGCGCGTGAAAGTCTTCCTGAGCCACTCGAAACACGATCCGTACGGCGAGAGGATCGCGTGGGCGATCCTCGATTTTCTGTCGAAGAATTCGGCGCTTTCACAGCTCTTTGACGTGCGCGACATTCCGGCCGGACTTCCGTTCCCAACGGTGATCGAGCGTTTCGTGCGGCGCAGCGCGGTCGTCGCCATCTACACGGACAGCTACTCGTCGCGCGAATGGTGCCGCCGCGAAATCATCGAGGCCAAGCGCGCCGATCGGCCGCTGATTGTCGCCGATTGCATCACCGAAATCGACGAGCGCAGCTTTCCTTATCTTGGCAACGTTCCGGTCGTGCGCATGGAGCCCGAGGCAATGGTACGCATTCCCTTCGTCGTCGCGCGGCTGCTCGACGAAATCTTCAAGGATTTCCTTTGGAGCGCGCGGCTCGCGCACGACGGCCGCTCCTCCGACGGCGCCGTCTGCTTTCTGCCGCGCTCGCCCGAACTGATCGCTCTTGCGAACCTTCGCATCGCGGCCGGAGCTGCTCCGCCGACCATCGTCTATCCCGATCCGCCTCTGGGCGCGGAGGAACTCCAACTGTTCCACGATGCACGCGCCGATCTGACGCTCCTGGCGTACACTGAATACGTCGCGGCCTACGGGGGCGCTCCGTGAACTGGCTCGCCGGCAAGACGATCGCGCTCTCCGTCTCGGTGCCCGAAGACATGCCGCAGCATGGAATGGGTCCAGAACATTTCAACGACGCGATGGGCGAGATCACGCGACAACTGCTTGCGCTTGGCGCCCGATTGATGTACGGAGGCGACTTGCGCGCCGGAGGCATCACGCGCATGCTTTTCGAACTCGCGGCGCGATATTTTCCGGCGTCGGTGCGAATGGCCGACCATCTCCCGGCGATCGTCGACGTCATTCCCTATTACGCGCACGCGGAGCTTGCCGGGGAAGACCTGGATGCCTGGGAAGCGGAATTCGTCGGCGTCGGCCAGTTGCAGTTCATGTCGCCCGAGGGAGACCGCGCCTGGACGCTGCGCGAGCGGCCAGACGATCTCGTTGCCGCGCCGCGCGATCGATGGGCCGATTCGTTGACGGCGATGCGCGCGTACGTCACAGGCGCGAGCGACGCACGCGTGGTCGTCGGCGGAAAGACGACGGACTACCTCGGACGCATGCCGGGAATCGAGGAAGAAGCGTGCACATCTTTGTCGGCGGGCAAACCGTTGTTCGTCGTCGGTGGCTTCGGCGGCGCGGCGCACCCGATCGCGCAGCGTATCGGTGCCGGCGAACCGATAAGGCTCCCGGATCCGCACGGCATCGCCGTCGTCAGGCCAAACGGGTTGCTCCCCGGGGAGTTGTACCGTCTCGCGGTTTCTCCGCACATCGACGAAATCGCGGTGTTGATCGTGCGCGGTCTCCGACAGTTGTTCGTGCGAGAGTGAGGTCTCGGTGAGCGAAGTCCAGATCGAACGTCGGCTGCCGGCGCGTTGGAACCTGTCGCGGTTGATCGCGAGCAGGCCGTGCTCAAACACGTAGTGGCGCGAATAGACGAAGTACGGAAGTACGAAGGAAAGGCATTCGTGTTCCATTATCGCTACCTAACGCGTTGAGCGATTCATTGGGGCGATGAGCATTTGCCGGATGGCCCACTTGGCGTGAAGCCACCGATACCTTTTAGTTACCAGTTACGTCGCCGCGCTCACGTCTTTAGTGCTTTCACGACGGCCTGTAGCCCTCTACCGCAGGTGGAACTCGGCGGTGATCTCGGGACGTTCGGCTAGAATTCGTTCTAGGTGGCTGTCCGGCCAGAGCGATATTCGCGTAGATGCCCGCGTAACATTTTGAGTCTCCACCGTTGCCACAACATCGGCCGTGAATCGACCGCTAGTGACAATGACCAACTCGTCTGGCGCCGGATTGTGAAGCGGCATCTGCTCCTTCAAAAGAGCAACATCAGCCATAGACACGCTTGACCGCAGGAGGTGCCGGCATTGGAAAATGACGCGCTCGCGCCTTACCCCAGACAACTCGTCTTTAACGACGCGGTCGGCGGAGAGGTCGCGCCCGCGATCTGCGGCTCGCGTCCTGGTCAACCACTGCACGTTTTCGTAACCCGCGGTCGTACTAATGAGCGCAAACAACACGCCCTCGAAACCTTCGTCGTCGAGCACCTCCCAATTCAATCTCGTAACGACCACCCCTTGCGGCTTGGCAGAAGTCAGCTCGGAGAGATCCCTGACCGTGATCGGAATTGGTTCGTTCTCATCGTATAAACTGCGTAACAACCTTTCGCGGAGCACGGGCCAGTCAAAGCGCTCAATGTCTTCGAAGTCCTGCACCAGTCCGAAGCCAAGGTGGCGGCGAAGGTCACCCCAGCGTGGTAGCCCCTTCGACGAGCTACCGAGAAGGACGGCGATCTGGTCTAGATGAGCACGTAACACGTCCCACGGTTTGCCCTCCATCTTCGTTGAGCTATTGCCAAGGTCGGCATGCTCGTGGACGTTGACGATGGCAGCATCGACCTCAGCGACCAGCTTCGCAAGCGCGTCCCGTGCCAATGCGCGGCGCTTCCGGGTGAATCGTGCCCGGTACTCCCTAATCTGGCTTGCCGGCTGGAGTATCAAGATTTTCTCTGCGTACACATGCGATTCCAACTCTCCGGCCTCGGAAGCGTCCATACGTATATGCGCGATATCGTTCCAGTCGTAAGTGTCGAAATGGAGAGCCCACCCGTCGATCGACGGCAACGCCTCAATCATCGACGTAAGTGCGCGAAGCCGCTCCTCGTACTGAACATTCTGGCCGAACTGAACATCCGACGGAATCATCGACTCGACTTCGCCCCAGAGGCGTTCTACTTTACCGAGATTTGCCTCAGTCGCATCGAACTGACGCAATGCCTCCATAATCCCGCTACGCTCGCCCTTCATCGCAGTTCGCCGCTTACGGCCTTCGCGATGCGCACGGCGCGTTTGGCTCCGAGCATCCTTACGGTTTTCACCACGGTCAGGTTGAACCAATGGTGTATCACGTCCTCGCGACGGCCGTCCTTGCCGACTGCCAGGCGCTAAGCGCTCTGCATGCGGCTCGAGCGGCGTGAACGCGACTGGAAGCATCTAAACTGCCCTAGAACCTTGACCTGGCAATGGCTACGTACTCGCCGATGGACGTTTCCGCTCGCCGTGCGGGCTACGGACCTCACACGCGTAGTTCCGCGCTCGCCTCGCACCGTCGGTTAGCCCTTTGTCAGACGGCGGGCGTTTTAATATCGAGAATAGTTGTTATCGCTAGCAAGGATGGCTTCTAAGGGTAGATTCGATTCGAACCATGCTCTGGAGGAACTCGGGGTCACCGCGGGGGCCATTCAAACCCGAGACTGCGAAGTTCATCGCCAACATATTCGATAGGCTTCGACGCTAGCGCCGCTGCCATAGCGCGCCCGTAGTGGGTGGCGACGTCGTGCTTTTCGCGCCGGCGCAGAATCCCAATCGCTTCCTGCTCAGGGGTCGCGAAAGTTGTTGAAGGCTCACCTGGCAGAGATGCCCCCGTCGAAACGTTGCTTGACAACGGCTTTTAGTCTAGCCTTATCGTAGCACCCAAACTGCGATCTCGGAAGTCGCCTCGGGCCACACCTCCGCCGCCACCTGGCCGGTCGGCGGCCCTCCGTCGCTGTACAGCTGGCTACGATTGAAGCCGCACGCGTGTTCGTCACATTCATAGTTCACAAGCGACGTGCCAGTCAAACTGCACGT
>DATDGN010000066.1:0-10557 GCA_036522095.1 Candidatus Cybelea sp.
GTACACTCGACTTTCCGGCGCCGCGCAAGTCGAGACGGATGACGCGCGCGACTGCGGCGAGCGTGTTGCTCTGCGCGTCCCAGATCGCGCGCGCGAATGGAAATCCGTGGATCAGAACGATGGTGCGCGACGCCGCGCTTCGTTCGACTGACGCATCGATGCGCGCGTCGTCATCCGTCAAAACTTGCATTGGCGCTCGTAATACTGTATAAGGTAGGCAACACCCCTGGTCGATTGCTGACCAGAGAAAGGATGACTCCACTACCAATGGCAGTCAAACGTAGAAAGAAGAAGGCGGCAGCGAAGGCTGCGCCTCGCAAGAAGGCGACGCGCAAGAAGGCGACGCGCAAGAAGGCCGCGCGCAAGGCCGGTCGCAAGGTGCGCAAGGCCGCGCGTAAGGGTGCGCGCAAGGTGCGCAAGGTGCGCAAGGCCGCCCGCAAGGCCGGCCGCAAAGTGCGCAAAGCTGCACGCAAGGGTGCTCGCAAGACGCGCAAGACGGCACGTAAGAAGGCCGCGTAACCTCCGCCTCCTCGAAACTCCGCCGGTATAGCCGGCGGAGTATTAGCGAGTCGCCTCGATGGCGACTCGCTTTTTTTCTGTTCGGAAATTCACGGGTATGGGGCGTGGGAATTTCCGAGCAGGACCTCTATACCTTGCGGACGGCGGGCGCGGCGAACCAGATCGCGATGAACAGCGCGACGCAGATCGCGCCGGCGAGCGCGAAGGTGGGACGCAGGCCGATCGCCGCGGCGATCGCGCCGTCGACGAGCGCACCAAGCGGCACGACGCCGATGGCGATCATCGTGTAGACGGAAAGGGCGCGCCCGCGCACATCGTCGGGAGAGAGCACTTGTATCAGCGTGTTCGTGACGCCGAGCGTTGCGAGCGTGCCGACGCCGATCGCGCAGAGGACCGGCAGCGCGGTTCCGAGCGTCGGGACGAACGCCAGCGCCAAGACCCCGGCGGACATCAACAATCCGGACTGCAGCCAGAGACGCGAGCGCCGCTCGCGTTGCGCGAAATACGCGGTGACGAGCGCGCCGCCGAATCCACCGATGCCGGCCGCCGAGACGGCCCAGCCGAGACCGCGCGCCCCCGCGTGGAGCACGTTCACGGCCAGCGCGGGAACGAGCTGACTGTACGGTCGAGTCAAGATCGCCGTGACCAGCTGCGCAAGCAGGATCCACCGCAGCGCCGGATCGCGCGCGATGAACGTGATACCGTGACGCATGGCGTATAGCGTGGATTCTCGGCGCGTCGCGGAGGGCGGCGACGGACGCATCATGATCACCGCTACGATGACCGCCAGCGTCGCGGCCGCGTTGAAATAGAACGCACCGGCGACGCCGAACCAGACGATCAGCAGACCGGCAAGCGCGGGCCCGATGACCGCCGGCGCGTTGAACGCGACCGAGTTGAGGCCGACGGCGTTTCCGACGTATTGGCGGTCGACGAGCAGCGGGACCCAGCTCTGGCGCACCGGCGAATCGAAGCCGGTCGCGGCCGAGTTGAGCGCGGAAAGAACCACCAGGCCGGCGAGGTCCAGCCGATGCGCCGTCGCGAGCACGGCGAGCATGAGCGCGGAGAGCGCCATGGTCGCGTTCGTGACGAATAGGACGCGCCGGCGCGGCATGTGATCCGCCACCACGCCGGCGAGCGGCGAGAGCAGCAATACCGGCATGGCGCGCGCCGCGCCGAGGATGCCGAGCTCGAGCGCCGCGCGGTGCGGCGAGCCGGCTGCGCGCGCGACGAAAAAGCCCATCGCGGTGAACTGCATCCAGGTGCCGAGGTTGGAGATCAGCAGCCCGAACCACAGCAGACGGAAATCGCGAAAGCGCAGCGCCGCGAAGATCGAGGCGCGGCGGCCGGCGGCCTCTTCGATCACGCGCGCCGCGCGCGTACGGCGGCGACGATCAGCGCCGTGCTCTGTGTCGCGTCGAGCCGCGACGTGTCGACGCACAGATCGTAGGCGCGCGCGTCGCCGAACGTCACGCCGTACCACTCGTGGAGGTACGCCGCGCGGGCGCGATCGACGCGATCCACTTCCGCTTCGGCCGCCTCCGGCCGGATGCGGTGCGCCTCGGCGACGCGCGCGACCCGCCAAGCCCGCGGAGCGTGGAAGAACACGTGCAGCACGTCGGGCCGAGCGCCGAGGATAGCGAACGCTCCGCGCCCGACGATCACCGCGTCGCCGCGCGCGGCATACTCGCGCACGGCGTCTTGGACCGCGCGCAGAAGCGCCTCGTCGAAGGGCGGGTCCGCCGAGGCCTGCGCCAGCTCGGGCGTGGCGCGCTCGAGACTCGTGAGGAGACGCTCTCCGAGCGAACGCTGCGCATCTTCGTTGGCGTCCACGTCCTGGGGCGTGATGCGCAGCCGCTTGGCGACCACCACGGGAAGCTGCTGGTCGACGTAGGTGTAACCGAGCTCCCCGGCGACTCGCGCCGCGATCGCGAGGGCTCCCGACCCGTACTCGTTGGAGACGGTTACTATCACCGGAAAAGGAGTACGCAGGACCGAATGTGCGTGTCCTGCCGATCGTAGAAACGCGCGACCTGCGCAAAATCTTTCGCACACCCAAGCGCACGCCCGGGGCCCTGGGCGCGCTGCGCTCGCTCTTCTCGCGCGAATACGAGGAGCGGATCGCGGTCGACGACGTGACGTTTTCGCTGGAGCCGGGCGAGCTCGTCGGCTACATCGGCCCGAACGGCGCAGGCAAGTCCACGACGATCAAAATGCTCACCGGCATCCTCGTGCCGACGTCGGGGCAGGTGAGCGTGGCCGGACTCGTGCCCTGGAAACAGCGCAAGGAGAACGGTCGCAACATCGGCGTCGTGTTCGGACAGCGCAGCCAGCTCTATTGGGATCTCCCGCTCGTGGAATCGTTCGAGCTGCTGCGCGCCATCTACGGAATTCCGGCCGACGAGTATCGACGCAACCTCGCTGAGTTCGTCGACATCCTCGAGATGGACGCCTTCCTGCGGACGCCGGTGCGCCAGCTCTCGCTGGGCCAGCGCATGCGCGGCGATTTCGCCGCCGCCCTGCTGCATAGCCCCAGGATCGTCTATCTCGACGAGCCGACGATCGGCCTGGACGTGGTCGCGAAAGAGGCCATCCGCGAGTTCATCGCGCGCATCAACGCGGAGCGCGGGACCACGATCGTTCTCACGACGCACGACCTCGCCGACGTCGAGCGCCTGTGCCGGCGCATCATCCTGATCGATAAGGGGACCCTGATCTACGACGGCGACATCGAGCGCATCAAGAGTGAGTACGGGCGCTTCCGGACGCTGATCGTGCGCTTCAGCAATCCGGTGGAGCAGCCCGCGCTGGACGGGGCGCAGCTGGTCAGCAGCGAGGACGCCACCGCGCGCTTTCGCTTCGATCGCAACGCGCAGCGTGCGGATCTGCTCGTGCGGCAAGCCAGTGAGCGTTACTGCGTCGAAGACGTCAGCTTGGAGGAGCCGGACCTCGAATCGATCATCCGCCGCATCTACGTCGAGGGCTACGAGCGGCAACCGGAGGAAGACGCGTCATGATTCTTTCCAGCCACACGAAACGGCCGAAGATCCACTCCAGCGCGTACGTGGCGCCGAGCGCGATCGTCAGCGGCGAGGTCACGCTCGGCGCCGGCTGCGCGGTGCTGCACGGCGCCGTCCTGACCGCCGAGGGCGCGCCGCTGCGCATCGGCGATCAGAGCGTCATCATGGAGAACGCCGTGCTGCGATCCAGCGGCGGAAGGGCGCTCGCCTTCCCGCTGAGCATCGGCGAGCGCTGCATCGTCGGCCCGCACGCATACGTCGCCGGAGCGACGATCGGCGACGGGTGCTTCGTGGCTAGCGGCGCCAAGGTCTTCAACGGCGCGACCCTGGAACCGGGCAGCGGCGTCGCGCTCGGCGGGATCGTCCACGTCAACTCGCGGCTGCGCGCCGGCGCGAGCGTGCCGATGCAGCACATCGCGTACGGGGATCCGGCGACGATCTACCCGCCGGAGAAGGCACCCGAGATCCACGCCAAGATGAATTTCTTCGCGGACGTCTTCAACCTCGAGGCCGGCGACGACGTGCGCGCGCGCGCCGCGGAGGCGTACTCCAAGTTCCTTCGCAAGGCGCACGCGCAGGACTCGGCGCTCGAAGAGCACCGCAACGTCAAGCCGCCCCCACGCCGGTCGGGCGAGGAGCCGCCGCAAACTCAGGCGACCGAAGTCGACAAGGTCGTCGACGTCATGATGCTCGAGCTCGAAGAGATGGAGCACCGCCGCCAGGAGGCCATCAAGCGACAGAAGGGCCGCTAGGGGAAGTTCCCAAGTGACGCCCTACCTCGAATTCGCGCGCAAGGCCTTCGCGCGTGAGGCGACCTACCGCATGGAGGTCCTCACCGAGATCGGCTCGCTCGTTCTGCGCGTCTACATCCTCCGCTCGCTGTGGACCGCGCTGTACGCGCAGAACGCCGCGCCCATAAACCTGCCCCTCCACAGCATGATCACGTATGCGACGGTCGCCATGCTCATGTCGCTGATCCTCGAGGTGGACGGCACGCGCCTGATACGCGAAAAGGTGCGTGAGGGAACGATCGCCACCGACTTGATGAAGCCGATCAGCGTGCCGCTGTACTTCTTCAGCGACGGGCTGGGCCAGACGCTGCTGCACGCGCTCCTGGTGATTCCGTCGCTGCTCTGCGCGCTGCTCTTGGTGCGCATCGACGTACCGCCGCCGGCGACGTTCGCCGCGTTTCTGCTGGCCTTCGCGATCGGCTACGGCGTGAATTTCTTCTTGAATTTCCTGATGAACAGCATCGCCTTTTGGACGCTGGAAACGTTCGCGGCGCAACTGATCGTCCGGTGGGCATCCGATCTGTTGTCGGGGCAAATCATCCCGCTGACGCTCTTCCCAGGAATATTCGGACGCATCGTGTTCGCGTTGCCGTTCGCGGCGATCTACTCGACGCCGCTGTTGATCTACGTGGGCGTGATCCCACCGGAGCAGTGGGCCGTCAGCATCGCGGCCCAGGTCGCGTGGCTGGTGCTGTTTGCCGTCGCAGCCTCCTTCGTGTGGCGCGCGGCTTCCAACCGCGTCGTCATTCAGGGCGGCTGACGCCGGGCAGATCCCATAGCACGACCTCTCCCGCGCCGCTCACCTCGAGTCGTGCGACATCGTGGAGCCGCGCCGAGTCGCCCGCTCCGAGATCGGTCCCGTTGGCGTCGACCGCGCCGCTCGCCACGAACAGAAAGCCGTAGCGCTTGGGCGCGAAATCGACGGCGAGCGTCGCGCCTTCGACGCGTGCGACGCGCAGCGTCGCGCGCTGCGTGATTCGGATCGGCGCCTCGACGCCGGCCTCTCCGCTGACGACGGTGAGCCAGCGACCGCGGCGATCGTCGACGAAGAACGCCATCTGTCCGTACGAGGGAGGCGTGCCCAGTTCTCCCGGAAGCACCCACATCTGCACGAGGTGCAGCGGCTCGACCGCGCCGTCGTTGTACTCGCTGTGGGTGACGCCCGTTCCCGCGCTCATGAACTGCACTCCGCCGGGCCCGACGACGCCGTGATTCCCCATGCTGTCGCGATGCGCCAGAGCGCCCGAGAGAACGTACGTCACGATCTCCATGTCGCGGTGTGGATGCGGCGGGAAGCCGGTCCCGCCGGCGATCGTGTCGTCGTTGAAAACGCGCAGCGCGCCCCAGTTCAGGTTGCTCGGATCGAAATAGTCCGCGAAGCTGAACGAATGGTACGTATCGAGCCAGCCGTGATTGGCGTGCGCGCGCTCGCCGGATCGAACGACGGCGAAGACCGGTGCGGCGGTTTCCATGCCCGCTTCAGGACCCGATCAAACCGGAACGAGGTTGCGCAGCCGTCCGAGCAGCAGGTGATAGTACAGCATCCCGCGGACGGGCCCGAGACGTTCGAGCAGCTCGGTCTGATCCAGCGCGGCGTCGCCGGACAACAGCGCGAGGCTTCGCGCCACGCCCGAATCGCGCAGCGGAAAGACGTCGAGGCGCCCGAGGCCGCGCAGCAGCACGACCGACGCGCTCCACGGCCCGATGCCGCGAATGGCGCATAGCCGCCGCGCCGCGTCGGCCGTCGAGAGCGCATCCAGGGTCGCCTCGTCGATGCCGCCGTCCACGAACGCGGCCGCCGCGCAGCGGAGGTGGGCGATCTTGTTGCGCGATAACCCGGCGCCCCGCAGGACCGCGTCACCGGCGCCCAGCCAGCGTTGCGCCTGCGGAAAGGCCACGCAGCGGACGCCGCCGCACGTGACGGCGTCGCCCAGCGCCTCGACCGTGCGGCGCATGATCGACGCGGCGGCGTGGATCGAGATCTGTTGGAAGACGATCGCATGCGCGCACGCCTCCCAGAGGCTCGGATAGCGCGGGGGCTTGAGTCCGCGCAGCGCCGCGGCGATCGGCCGCAGCCACGCGATGCGGGCGCTGCGCCGATACCACCGCGTCAGGTCGGCGGCAGTGCCGAGCAGACGTTCGACCACCCGCGCCCAGCGCTCCGGCTCGCGGCCGGTCGCCCGGAACTCGATCGAAGACCGATCCGCGGCGCGGATCGCCAGCAGCGCGGTCGCAGCGCCTTCGCTCACGGCGCGGTAGTACGTTCCGTCCTCGTCGACGACGTCGACGACGTTGCTTGCCAGCCGGCGCAAGGCATCGACCGTCAGGTCCAATCGAAAGGGCTCGCGAACGGGGACGCGCAGCGAAGCACCGAAGCGCTTGGCCAAGGTACTCAATGCTTCAGGCCTACTTGCAATACTGGCGCATCAACATCCTCACGCTCCTCGAGTATCGCGCGAACTTCGTGATGTGGTTCGTGTTCACCATCGCTTATCACGGCGTGGCGCTGGCGGCCCTGTATGTCACCATGCGGCAGTTCCCGTCGATGAACGGATGGAGCTTTCGCGAGGTATTCTTCCTCTACGCGCTCTGGATGAGCGGCCACGAACTGCACAACACGTTCTTCTTCACCGTCGTCAGCGTCCCCGACTACGTGCGCGAAGGCCGCTTCGACCGCTTCCTCGTGCGCCCGCTCGACACGCTCTTTCAGGTGCTCACGGTGCCTCAACAGATCGTGCCCGACGGGCTGGTCCTGGCGATCGCGACGCTCGCCGTGGCGACGAGCGCCGTCCACGTGAAGATCGATTGGGTCTTCCTCGTCTTCGTGCCGCTCGTCGTACTCGGCGGCGCGTTGATCGATCTGGGCATCTCGCTTGCCGTCGCAACGGTGTCTTTCTGGTTCATTCGCGTCGACACGCTGCGCTGGGTCGTCATGTCGCTCGAGCAAGACTTTACGCGCTATCCGATCAGCATCTACACGCGCGGCGTGCGCATCGTCCTGGCGTTCGTCTTGCCGTTTGCCTTCATGAACTACTTCCCAGCCACGTATTTCCTTCAGAAAGCAGATACCGGGCTGCATCTGAATCCGGCGATCGGCCTGTTGACGCCCGCGATAGGGTTGGCGTGGCTGGCTGCCTCGTACGCGTTTTGGCGCGTGGGGCTGCGCCACTATCAGGGAACGGGCTCGTGAATCGCAGCGCGTTCGTGGCGTCGCTCGGCGCGCTGCTCGTGACTGCCCGCGCCGCCGCGGCCGAATCGCTGAGCTCGCGCGTGCGCGCGATCGCTCGGGCGCTTCCCGGCCACCTCGGCGTGTACGCGCGCACCATGGCGCCGGGCCCGCCGCTCGTCGCCTACAGCGCCTCCCGGCATTTTCCGACGGCCTCGACGATCAAGGTGCTGATCATGGCGACGGCCTACGCGCGCGAAGAGGCCGAACCCGGGGCGCTCGACGACCGCATCACCTTTTATCGTAGCGAGCTCATCGGGGGTTCGGATTTCATGACTGACGTCGACGACGGTCGCGTCTTCACCGTGCGCGAGCTCATTCCGCCGATGATTCAAGTGAGCGACAACACCGCCGCAAATCTCCTCATCGGCTACCTTGGCGTCGCCCCCATCAACGCGATGGCGCGCAGGGCCGGGATGGAGCGCACGCATCTCGCGCGGAGGTTCTTGGACTACGCGGCGATCGTGCACCACAACGACAACGTCTCCACGCCCGCCGACATGGGGCGCCTGCTCTACCTCGTCGAACGCGGCGCGCGCGAGGGCACCCGAACGATTCTCTCGGCGAAGCACTGCCGGGCGATGATAGCGATCATGCTCGGTCAGACCGATCGCGACGGCATTCCCGCCGCGCTCCCGCGCGGCACGTCGGTGGCGAACAAGACCGGCGAGATCGAAGGAACGCGCGACGATGTCGCAGTCGTCGAACCGTTCGGCGACTCGCCCTTCGTCCTGGCGATCATGACGCGCGATTCCTACGACTATGCCGCTGCCTACGCCGCGATTCACGCCGTGACGCGAGTCACATATGCCGCCGCTGCGCGGACGTTTGAGTAGACTCGGCAGCCGAACACCTCGCCGCTGCCGATCACGGCGAGCTTCTGTGCGCGGCGCAGCCGCTTGAAGCGCGCCTCGTGTGACTTCGCCGCCGCAAACGTCGCCGGATGCCAACACGCCATCAAGCTGACCGGCAAGCGGCCGCGCGTGTACTTCGCGCCGCCCCGGCGGTGCGCGCTTAGGCGGCGCGGCAGGTCGACCGTGGCGCCCGTGTAGAGCGAGCCGTCCCTACACGCCAGCACGTACACGGTGGGTTTAGACTGCGCCGGCTGCGGAAGAATTGGTTCGGTCGACACCCGATGGAAGTTCTCCGCCTCAGTATCCCACCGCTGCCCCGCTACGCCGGCACCGCCCGCACGGCGCTTTATAACTTTGCCGGCGTGCACGCCGTTAGGCCGATCGACCTGGAAAACCTGATCTTCGCGCTCGGCGAGGCGCTCGCCAACGCGATCCAGCACGCGGGCACGGTCGAAGCCATCGAGATCACGGCGCACGTCAGCGGGGACTCGATCGTCGTCCGGGTCGCCGACCGCGGGTGCGGCATAGCCGCCCCCCCGCAGGGTACCGTCTCGTTCCCGAGCGTGTTCGCCGAAGAGGGGCGGGGCTTCGCGATCATGCAGCGGTGCACGGATTTTCTGGAGGTCGACAGCCAGCCCGGAGACGGAACCGTCGTCACGCTAGGCCGCTATCGCCGCCCCGGTCAGGGAGCTGGACACCGCATCGTAAAACGTTGAGACGATGAATCTCAACGTTGCGGGCGCGGTGCTGCTGGCGGCGGCGCTGGGAGCCGACCAGGCGATGCCGGCGCTATCTCCCTACGCGCCCATATCCGCTATGGTCGACGCGGTGCAGGCCGCGCGGCTGAAGAGCGCGGTCGACCGGCTCGTCGCGTTCGGGACACGTAACGATTTCTCGGAGACGACCTCGACGCCCGGCCACGGCGTCTTCGGCGCTCGGGACTGGATCGTGCGGCAGTTCGCGGAAATAGCGGCCACCGCCGGCGGGCGCATGAGCGTCACGCTCGACACGTACCGTCAGGCGAAGACACCCAAGACCCCGCGAGCCGTGCTGGAGTCGAGCGTCGTCGCGACGCTGCGCGGGACGATGCCGGGCCGCGTCTACGTCATGTCGAGTCACTACGACGACTGTGACGGACGCTGCACCGACGGTGCCGGCACCGCGCCGGGCGCCGACGACAACGGCTCGAGCGTGGCGGCGGTGCTGGAGGCGGCGCGTGTCATGGCGGCGACGCGGTTTCGCGGCACGATTCTGTTCGTGTGCTTTGACGGCGAGGAGCTGGGCCTGTGGGGCTCCGATCACTACGCGCACGAGCTCGCCGCGCGCCGAGCTCCGGTGCTCGCCGTGCTGAACAACGACATCGTCGGCAACTCCGTCGGCGGCGACGGGGCGTCCGAACCCAACGTCATCCGGGTCTTCAGCGAAGGCCTCCCCGCCGGCGCGGATCTCGCGCGGACCGACCTCGTCGGGTCGGAGAACGACTCGCCGTCGCGAGAGCTGTCGCGATTCATCGCCCAAGTGGTTCCGGTGTACGTCACGAATCTGAGCGTGCGTCAGATCTTTCGCGCCGATCGCTTCATGCGCGGCGGCGACCAGGAGTCGTTCCAAGCCGTCGGATACTCCGCCGCCGTTCGCTTCGTAGAGGCGCACGAAAATTTCACGCATCAGCATCAAGACGTGCGCGTCGAGAACGGGGTTCAGTACGGCGACCTTCCGCAATACATCGACCCGGAATACTTGCGCCGCGCCACGCAGGCCAACGTCGCTGCGCTTGCCACGCTCGCGCTCGGGCCGGCCGCGCCGGCGAGCGTGCAGATGGAGCTGCGCCGGCTCGGTTACGACTCGACGCTGCGCTGGAAGCCGGCCGCGGGCGCCGTCTCTTACGAGATCGTGTGGCGGCGCACCGACGCGCCGCAGTGGGAGTACGCGCGCAACGTAGGCGACGTCACTACGGCGACGGTTCCGGTCTCGAAGGACGACTTCGTGCTCGGAGTGCGCAGCGTGGACGCCGGCGGGCTGCGCAGCCCGGCCGTCTATCCGGTAGCCGTGCGCGAGTAGGCCAGCGTGAACTTTTCGCTGCGCGCCGCATGCTCGTCGGCCGCACTCGTCGCCGCAATCGCGCTCCTGGGGAACCCAAGCCCCGCGCG
>DATDGN010000067.1:0-10702 GCA_036522095.1 Candidatus Cybelea sp.
ATACAGCGACGGCGCGACGATGTGGCAGGTGCTGCCGGCGGCGGTGCACGCCGCCGTGTGGATCGTCGTCGCGCTGATCCTGATCGCGCTGGTGGGCGCAAACGTGCCGTTCGCGCCGCCGTATCTCCGCAGCGGGCCCGACGAGCGCGACTCGTCGCACTACATCGCGGCGCTGGCCGAGCTGATGCGCCGCTCGCGCCGGCGCCCGCACGACGACGACGTCCTGTGGCAGGCGACCATCGACTATCAACGGCGAAAGGAGCACGCGTGAGTTCATCGGTTCAAGAGATCGCCGCGCGGTTGTCGGCGGGCATGGAGCGGGTGCTGGTGGGCGCCGACCGGCTGACGCTCGGCCTTACAATCGCGCTGCTCGCGCGCGGGCACGTGCTGGTCGAAGGCGTGCCCGGCACGGGCAAGACGCTGGCGGTGCGCGCGCTCGCGCTCCTGCTGGGGCTGGATTTCCGGCGCATCGCGTTCACGCCGGACCTCATGCCCTCGGATGTCGTAGGCACGACCGTATTCAACCCGCAGACGGCGCAGTTCACGACGCGTTTCGGACCGCTCGTGGCCAACGTCGTGCTTGCCGACGAGGTGAACCGCACGCCGCCCAAGACGCAATCGGCGCTGCTCGAGGCGATGGAAGAAGGACGCGTGACGATCGACGGCGTCCCCTACCCGCTGCCGCAGCCGTTTCTGCTGTGCGCGACGCAGAACCCGATCGAATACGAGGGAACCTATCCGCTGCCGGAGGCGCAGCTCGATCGCTTCACGATCAAGGTCGAGTCGTCGTATCCGCCCGAGGCGCAAGAGCTCGAGCTGCTCGCGCGCACGGCCGCGGGCTTCGACGCGCGCGCCTTGGAGACTTCGGACCTCGCGCCGGTGACGAACGCCGCAGAGGTGCTCGAAGCTCAGCGCGCCGTGCGGCGAGTGCACCTCTCCGAGGGCGTCCGCGACTATACGTATCGCGTCGTCGCCGCGACGCGAAAGCACCCGCGCGTCACGCTAGGAGCCTCGCCGCGCGCCGGCATCGCGCTCTTGACCGCGGCGCAAGCTGCCGCGGCGATCGCGGGGCGCGACTTCGCCACGCCGGACGACGTGAAGGACGTCGCCGATTTCGTCATCCCCCACCGCCTGATCGTCGCACCCGATGCCGAGATCGAGGGCATCTCCGCGCAGGACGTGCTGCGCGACGTCCTCGCCATGCTACCCGTGCCCCGCCCCGTGTCATCTTGAGCGTGTGGCTCCCCGCGTGGTTCACAGCGCGCTTTCTCTGGGCGCTCGCTGCGATCGCGCTGCTACTGGCGCTTTCCCCCGGCGTGTCGCTGTTCGTGCCCCTTGCGATCGCGCTGGCCGCGGCGCTCGCGGCGGCCACCGTGGCCGACGCACTCATCGGCCCACCCGCCTCGGCGCTGCGGATCGCGCGCACGGCGCCCGAGCATTTCGCGCTCGCGGTCACCGCGAACATCGCCTACGCGATCGAAAACCGCTCGCCGCGCGAGGTCCGCGTCGGCATCGTCGAGACGCCGGCGCGCACGCTGCGCTACGAGACCGACGAGCTGATCGCGACGATCCCGGCGCGGAGCCGCTCGGCGGTCGTGCGCGGTGTAACCCCAACAGCGCGCGGAGCGGACGAGCTCGGTACGCTCTATGTTTGGTACGAGAACCCTCTTGGGCTGCTGCGCCGCCGCCTGCGTCTCCCAGCGCCGGAGCCGATCCGCGTCTATCCCGACCTCGCCGCCGTCGAGCGCTACGGCAAGCTCCACCTGCGTAACCGCACGATCGAGGCGGGCCTACGCAGGATGAAGCTGCGCGGCGCGGGGACGGAGTTCGAATCGCTGCGCGAGTGGAGCGACGGCGACGCGTTCGGCGCGGTCGACTGGAAGGCGACGGCGCGCCGCGGCAAGCTGATGGTCGCGCAGCACGAGGTCGAACGCAGCCAAAGCGTGCTGCTGCTGCTGGACTGCGGGCGGCTCATGACCGCGCGCATCGACGGCCGGCGCAAGCTCGACTACGCCGTGCAGGCGGCCCTCTCGCTCGCGACGATCGCGGGACTCGCGAGCGACCGCGTCGGGCTCGTTGCCTTCGCGCGCGACATCCTCGCGGCCGTGGCGCCGCGCTCGACGAAGTCGTCGATCGCACGCCTCACCGACGAGCTCTACGACCTCGAGCCGCGCTTCGAGGAGTCGAACTACACGCGCGCCTTCGCCTACGTGCGGCACCATCTGCACAAGCGCTCGCTGATCGTCTTTCTCACCGACGTCATCGACCCGCTCGCCCAGGCCGCTCTGATGGCCGAGGTCGGCTCGCTCGCGCGCCGCAACCTGCTGGTTTGCGTATTCATGAACGACGCCGCGGTCAGCGACGCGCTGTCGGCCGAGCCGCGCGACGTCGGCGACGCCTATCGCTCCAACGTGGCGGTCGAACTGGCGAACGAGCGGCGTACGGCCAAGACGGTGCTCGAGCGCACCGGCGCGCTGGTGATCGACGTGCCCGCGAAGAAGCTGTCGACTGCATTGATCGACGAATACCTGCGCGTCAAACGCCGCGGCCTGCTGTGAGCGAGATGGTCACCTACCGCGGAACCGTCTACCCGTGGCAGTGCGATCACATGGGCCACATGAATGTCATGTTCTACGTGGGCAAGTTCGATGAGGCGACCTGGCATTTGATGGCCGCAGTCGGGATCACGCCGACGTATGTGAGGGAAACGCGGGCCGGCATGGCAGGAGTCCAGCAGAACATCACCTATAAGCGGGAGCTGCTCGCCGGCGACATCGTCGAGATTCGCTCGCAGATCGTCAGCGTCGTTGACCGTAAAATGGTCTGGGTGCACGACATGTACGACGCGGAGACCGGCGAGCTGTGCGCGACCTGCGAGCTCACCGGCGTGCATATCGACCGCACCCGGCGCCGCGCTACCCCGTTTCCTCCTGAGGTTCGTTCTCGTGCTCAAGCGATGATCGCCCCGCCCCAGCGAAGTACATCACCAAGAGAATCGCCGTGAAGACCCCGACCCCGATGCGCGTCTCCGCCGGCAGGCGCCGCGGGGAGACGAAGGCCTCGATCGTGCCCGCGACGATCAACATCGAGGCAACCCCGAGAATCAGCGTGCCGGCGCGCCGCGCGTTGACCACGATGAGATCCCGCCGTCGCATCCGCCCCGGATAGACGATCGCCGCGGCGATGAGCAATCCCGCGGCGCCGGCGATTTGAATCGCCGTCAGCTCGATGACGCCGTGGGGCGCGATCGTCGCCCAGAAATCCGCGCCGAAGCCCGCGTTGGTGAAGAGGGCGCCCATCCCGCCCAGCATCAAGCCGTTGGACGCGATGATGTAGAGCGTGAGCGCGCCGAGAGTGACAGCGCCCGCGAACGCGATGATCGCGACCTTGACGTTGTTGGCGATGACGAGCGCCGACATCGCCGGTGCGAAGCCTGGGTCGACGGCAAAATTGGAGTCGTGCAGGCTCCTGCGGATTTTCTCGGAGACGAGCAACTTGGGCAGCACAGCGTAGGCATCCGCGGGGTGGCTGCGGACGAGCACGTACGCGACCACGGCGCAGGCCACGGTGAGCGCGGTGCAGATCGCGATGTAGGGCAGCGAGCGGCGGAACTCTTGCGGAAACGCGCGTGCGTAGAAGTCCGCGATGCGCCGCATGCCGCTCTCCGGCGCCTTGGCGTAAACGTGCGCGTGCGCGCGGGCGACGCTGCGGTTGAGATACTCGAGCAGCCCGAGGTCGTAGCCGGCGCCCTGCGCGTAGGCGAGGTCGCTCGTCATAGTCCGGTAGAGGCGGCCGAGCTCGAAAATCTCGTCGGGCGAGAGCGCGCGTGTGCCGCGCCGCTCGACGCGCCGCAGGAGTGCGTCGAGGCTCTGCCACGTGCCGGAACGGCGCTCGACGAAAGCGGCTTGCGTCAACGCACAGGAGTTTGCGGGACGCCGCCGTCGAACCTGGCCGGCGTGGATCGAATGCTCGAGGTTCGTACGCCCGAGAGCATCGCATTTAACTACGAGCTCGCCGGGCTGGGGAGCCGCTTTCTCGCGCTGATCGTCGATCAGGCGATCCAGATCCTCACGTTGGTCGCCATCTTCGCCGGCATCCTACTGGCAGGAGCGCGTGCCGCGCAGCATCGTTCGCCGGCGGTGTTGACCGACAAGCTCGCCGAGAGCCTCGCGATCGCGCTCGTCGTCGCGATCCTCTTCATCGTGCTGTTCGGCTACTTCATCGCGTTCGAGGCGCTCTGGAACGGACAGACGCCTGGCAAGAAGCTCCTCGGCCTGCGCGTCGTACGCGACGGCGGCTATCCGATCGACTTCGGCGCCTCGCTGATTCGCAATCTCATCCGCGTCGGCGAGCAGCTCGTGGGCTACTACCTCCTAGCTGCCGTCAGCGCGCTCGTCTCGCCCGAGAACAAACGCCTCGGCGACCTCGCCGCGGGCACGATCGTCGTACGCGACGCCCGCCTCGCGCCGCCGCGCGATTTCTCCCAGCGCGCCGAGCCGGAGCCGGCGTATTCGCCGACTGCCTACCTGAGCGGCGAGGAGCGCGCGCTCGTCAAGCGCTTCCTCGAGCGGCGCAGTGCGCTCTCGCCGGAGCGCCGGCAGGAGCTCGCAGCGCAGCTGGCGTCGCGCGTTCGCGACCGCGTACCGGTCGAGCTCGCGCGGCTGGACGACGAAGCGCTGCTCGAACGGCTTTAGTTATTCCCCTTGCGCGAGCGAGTAGCCGCGCTCGCCGTTGAACGTGTAGAGTCCCTCGGTCTTGATCACGTCGAAGCCCGCATGACCCGCGGCCTGCAGCAGCTTGACGACGTGCTCGGCGGCGAACGGTTCCCCGTCGGCCTCGAAGCGGCAGCACCAGTGGTCGCTCCAGTACGTGTCGGGATTGCCGTTCGGCCACACCTTGGTGCCGCGGTTGCTGATCGTCGTCAGCTTCGCGCCGGCCACGTCGAAGCGTTGCATGATGGCCGCGATTTGATCCGGGTTCCCGTCCCGCCGGTCGATGAAGAGATCGACGCCGGCGCGCAGCTTCATCGGGGGCTTCCCGGCCGGCCGGATGGCGAGATTCATCTGCGCCTCCTTTTCGTACTCGACCGGCTTGAGGTGCTGGGGCAGCTTGTCCAGCCGCTCGATGACCGCATCGGCGAACTCGCGCGTGCCGACCTTCTTGCGTGACGTACCTTCCTTGAAGATGTCGTACGTGTGGACGCCGTCCTCGATCGTGCGCAGCCAGCCGTTGTGCACGCGCTCGGCGAGGTCCGCCTGGCCGATGTGGACGAGCATCAGGATCGCGCCGTGCAGCAGGCCGGACGGGTTCGCCAGGTTCTGGCCTGCGCGGCGCGGCGCCGAGCCGTGGATCGCCTCGAACATCGAGCAGTGATCGCCGATGTTGGCGGAGCCCGCGAGGCCGACCGAGCCGGTGATCTGGGCGGCGACGTCGGACAGCACGTCCCCGTACAGATTCGGCATCACGATCACGTCGAACGCTTCGGGGGTGTCGGCCATCTTGGCCGCTCCGATGTCGACAATCCAGTGTTCGTGCTCGATGTCCGGATATTCCGTGGCGATCTCGTTGTACGTCCGGTGGAACAAGCCGTCCGTGATCTTCATGATGTTGTCCTTGGTGAAACACGTGACTTTTTTGCGCTTGTTCGCGTGCGCGTACTCGAACGCGTACCGGATGATCCGCTTGCTGCCGGGGCGCGAGATCAGCTTCAGGCACTGCGCCACCTGGTTCGTCTGGCGGTGCTCGATGCCGCCGTAGACGTCTTCCTCGTTCTCGCGCACGATCACGATGTCCATGCTTGGGTGCTTCGTGGCGACATAGGGGTAGAGCGACGCACAGGGGCGCACGTTGGCGTACATGCCGAGCGTCTTACGCACCGTGACGTTGAGGCTCTTGAAGCCCCCGCCCTGCGGCGTCGTGATCGGCGCCTTGAGGAAGACCTTCGTGCGACGCAGCGACTCCCACGACGCGGGCTCGATGCCGTTCGTGAGCCCCTTGTTGTAGACGGATTCGCCGATCTCGATGGGCTCGAGCTCTAGACGAGCCCCGGCGGCGTCGAGAATCCGCAGCGTCGCCGACATGATCTCCGGCCCGATGCCGTCGCCGTACGCGACGGTAACCGGAACGCTATTTAACGTCATGCTCGCTACCATGCCGCATCTAACGCCGCCACTCCTGGGCGTTCCACGCTTCGCTGATGCCGTTGGGCGTGAAGTTTTGGAGGTCGTCGGCGTGCGCGTAACGGAGCGCCTGGTAATAAATGAAGGCGGCCGGCGCGTCGCGCAGCAAGAGCGCCTGGATGCGCGTGTAGGCACGCTTGCGCACCGAACGGTCGAACGTCGACAGCGCGAGGAGCTGCGCCGCTTCCATCTCGGGCGAACAGTAACGAGCGATATTGTTGCCGAGCGGCGGTATCGCCGCGCACGTCCACTGCGACGAGTCGTCGGGATCGGCGCCCGCGATCCACGCGTACATCGCGAGGTCGAACTTGCCCCCGTTGAGGATGCCGCCGCTCTGCGCCGCCGCGTAGAGCGTGGCGTAGTCGAAGCCCTTCAGCTCGACCTCGACGCCGATCGACCGGTACATCTGCTGAATCTGCGCCGTTATCGTTCGAACGATTTGGCTGGCGAGCCCGTAGGCGAGTACCAGCGATAGTCGCTTGCCGTCGCGAACGCGCACGCCGTCCGATCCGGTGTGCCAGCCGGCAGCGTCCAGCAGCGCGTCGGCCTGCGCGGGATCGTAGGGCGTCGGCCGCAGCGCCGCGTCGAACGCCCAGTAGAACGGGGAGAGGTCGGCGACCGCGACCCGCCCGGTACCGTACGTGTCGTCGCGCGTGATCGCCGGCCGGTCCATGCCGAGGACCAGCGCCCGGCGCACGCGCACGTCGTCGAGCGGCGGCCGCCGCGTGTTGAACATGACCGCCGTGTACGCGGGCGCGTCCGCCAGCTGCCGCCGCACGCCCGCCGCGCCGGCGACGTCGCGATAGACCGCCGCGGGGATCTCGATTCCGAGGTCCACCTCGCGCGAACGTAACTGCGCCGCGATCGTGTTGTCGTCGGGGATGATCGGGAGCGTGAGCTCCCGCAGCGCCGGCGCGCCGCGAAAGTAGCCCGAGTTCGCGCGCAGCACGATCTGGTCGCCCCGCTGCCAGCGTACGAACTCATACGGTCCGGTACCGATCGGAGCCGCGTTGAACGCAACATGGTTCAAGTTGTCGTACGTCGCGAGCAGATGAGCCGGAAGCAAACGGAACGGCGTATCGCTTTCCGCGAAGATCGTGTCGACGGCGGGCGGGAAGCGGCGTTTCATGTGCATGATGACGGTGCTGTGATCGGGCGTGTCCATCGAGGCGACCTCGTCGTAGCCGCGGCGCGACACGACGTCGTTGCGCGGGTTCATGATTGCCTGCCACGTAAACTTGACGTCCCGGCTGGTAAACGGCGCGCCGTCGTGCCACTTGACGCCGCGTCGCAGGTGATACGTGATCGTCAGGCCATCTTTGCTGATCCCGCCGTTGTCGAGCGACGGAACCGTCGCGGCGAGGTCCGGAATCTCGCGGTGGTTCCGATCCAGCGTGACGAGTAGATCGAACATCAGTCCGTCCGCGAAACTCTCGATCGAGTTCTGTGCCAGGATGGGGTCGAGCTGCGTCGGATTGATCTGAAGTGCGATGCGCAACCGGTCGGGAGCGGCGGTGCTACCGCCGGCGCTCTTCGAGCAGGCCGTCAGGGCATAACACGCGAGTGCGGCGCCGCATGCGAGGGCCGCAAGCCGCATCAGACCACGCAGCGGAACTTCGCGTACACGTACGGATAGTCGCCGTAGAACCAGTTCCGGAGCGAGCGCCGGATCAGCTCCGCCGCGGTCACCGGCGAGGCGCCCTTCATCACGAAATGCTTGCCGTCGAAGAAGTCGGCGGAGTATCGCGGGTAGGCCGCCATCGGCGCGAAACCGGGGAGCGGGCCGAACGGCGTCGAGGTCCATTCCCACCCGTTGCCGACCAGGTCGGCAACGCCCCACGCGCTCGTTCCCCGCGGATGCGCGTCGACGGGCTCCGGATCGAAACGCTCGAAGTCGAAGTTGCCGTGCGCCGGCGTGGGCTTTTGCTCGCCCCATGGGAACGGACGCTCCTCGCCGCCCGGCGTTCCGAACGCGGCGCGGTGATACTCGGCCTCGCTCGGCAGGCGCATTCCGGTCCACTTCGCATAGGCTTCGGCCTGATCGTGCGACACATAGACCGGCCACGAGCGCGGCAGCGCGATCTCCTCGAACACGCCGCGCAGTAGCCACTCGCCGTCGCGTTCCCTCCAGAACTGCGGAATCGGGCCGCCGTCGGCGACGAAGCGCAGCCAGTCGCCGTTCGTCACCGGGTACTCGGCGATGTCGAACGTGGCGACCTGTACCTCCGTCCGATGAAACTCGTTGTCCCAGCCGAACGCGATCTCTTCCGGCTCCGCGCCCAGCGTCGCCGTCCCCGCCTCGACCCGCAGGAAGCGCTGCAGGGGAAGCGCGTGGTCTTCATGCCGTCCCGCGATGCGCCGCTTCCGGTCGTAGGCCAGCTGGTGCACGATGTACGTCAGCGTCTCTTGATGCATCTGCTCGTGCTCGAGGATCGTGTACGCCGCTTGGCCACGGACTAGGCTCGGCACCGCCGGGTCGTCGATGCGGGCCGACTCGAGCGCGCGCTCCACGTGCTCGTCACACCGCGCAGCGAACGCCGCCACGGCCGCGCGTGAAGGCCAGTCGGCGCGATCGTGGCGCCGCGCCTCGCCGGTCGACGACGGGTCGATGCCGCGCTCGAAGAGTTTCTCCATCGCTGCATCGATCGAGGGCTCACCGAGCCCGCGGTCGCAGAGCGTGCTGAAGCTGAACGCGGGAACGTGTCCTTCGTAGAACGCGAACGGATGACGCAGCGGAATCGGCCGGTCGTAGAACGCGTCGTCATCGATCAAGCCAAAGAGCGTCGCCGAGCGCTCGCGGTTACGCCGGTACCAATCTCCGAGTTTCGTACGTGTCGCCAACATCAGAGCGTCCCTCGCTTTTCCTGTTCGCGCTCGATGGAGACGAAGAGCGCCTTGAAGTTTCCCTTGCCGAACGAGAGGCTGCCCTTACGCTGGATGATCTCGAAGAACAGCGTCGGCCGGTCCTGCAGCGGCTTCGTGAATATCTGGAGCATGTACCCCATGTCGTCGCGATCGACGAGGATGCGCAGCTGCCGCAGCGTCTCGAGCGCCTCGTCGATCTTGCCGACGCGTTCCGCGAGCATCTCGTAGTACGAATCCGGCGTGCCGAGGAACTCCACACCGTTCTCCTTCAGGGCCGCAATCGTGGCGGCGATGTCGTCGGTCCGGATCGCCATGTGCTGAACGCCCGCGCCCCGATAGAAATCGAGATACTCCTCGATCTGGGATTTCTTCTTGCCCTGCGCCGGCTCGTTGATCGGAAACTTCACGCGATGCCGCGGATCCGTCATCACCTTCGAGCGCAGCGCCGTGTACTCGGTCGAGATGTCCTTGTCGTCGAACGAGACCAGCTGCGAGAAGCCGAAGACGCGCGCGTAGAAGTCGCCCCACGCGTCCATCTCGCCCCAGCCCACGTTGCCGACGCAGTGATCGATGAACTGCAGCCCGGGCTTGGCCGCATGCCGGATCGTCTTGCGCGTCTCGACGAAGCCCGGCGCGAAGATCCCCGCGTAGCCGTCCCGCTGAACGAACGAGTGCACGGTGTCGCCGTAGGTGGCGATCGTCGCCTTGACGATCCTGCCCTGTGCGTCCTCGAGAACCGCCGGCGCCGCGATGACTCGCGCGCCCCCGCGAACCGCCATCTCGAACGCCGCGTTGGCGTCTTCGACCAGGATCGCGACGTCCTTTATGCCGTCGCCGTGGAGCGTCACGTGCCGCGCGATCTCGTCGTCCGGCACCAGGCTGGACGTCAAGACGAACCGGAGCTTGTTCTGTTCCAGGAGATAGCTCACGCGATCCCGCACGCCCGTCTCCGGGCCGGCGTATGCGATCTGATCGAAGCCGAACGCCGACATGTAGTACTGCGCCGCCTGCTTCGCGTTACCGACGTAGAACTCGACGTGGTCCCAATCGATTTGTGCCAGCGGATTGCTGCGGGCTTCGGCGGCGGTGCTCATCGCGGGCGGACTTGGCGAAGGCCCGCGGACGGCCCTGTCAAAGCAGCCGTCCATGACCACGTCGACGGTGCTGCGGCCCTCCGTGCGTGCGGCGCTTCCCGCGCTGATCGACTACGCGGGCCTTTTCCCTCCGGCGCAGCTCTCGGTTTCCGCCGCGCAGGCCGAGTATGCGGCGGCGCGAGCGGGCCCGCACGCCTGGATGCTAGGCCGCTTCATCGTTCCGGCGAGCGCGCTCGCCGGGTGGTCGGGCGACGCCCCGCTCTCGGTCGTGTTGGACGGCGGCCTCGAGCAGCTCGATGAGGTGGCGGCCGTGCGCGAGCGCGCCGGCGGCATCGCCGCGCTCGAGGTCCCGCCGCGGCTCTGGGCGCAAGGTGAAACGTTCCCCGACGCGATCGATGCGTTTAGCCGCCGCCTGGAAGGCAGCCGCGCGGCCGGACTGACCGCGTTCATCGAGATTCCGAGCGCGGCGCACTCCCCGCAGTGCCTCGCGCAAACGATGGCGGCCGCCGCGCGCGCCGGTTGCGGCGCCAAGCTGCGCTGCGGCGGGCTCACGAGCGAGGCCGT
>DATDGN010000068.1:0-36622 GCA_036522095.1 Candidatus Cybelea sp.
AGTCCATACTGCGGTCCAAAGAAGTCGATCGCGGCCGCCTCGCCGTAGTTGCTCGCTAAAATCGCGGCGTGCGCGCGCCGCGCGGGCGGCAGCGAGCGATAGACGCGCGCGACGGCGGCGGCCAGCTGCGGCCACCCGTGCATGTCCCCCCAGTCCGGCGGCAGGCTCCCGATGTCGGTTCGTTCGGCGCGCGCCAGATTCGCCTCGCGCGCGAATGCCCGCTGCGCGATGCCATCATATGATGCCATCGAGCGTTCCGGCAGGACGGGCATGAGCAGCGGAACGAGCGCGACGCCGGCGGCGAACGCGTAGGCGGCGAGCAGGGTTCGCCAACCGACGGCGCGTCGCGTCCACGCCTCGATCGCGACCGCGCCGGCGGCGATCGGGATCGGATAGACGTCGCCAGAGTAGTAGTGTTTGCCGTGCAGCGCGATCATCTGCGCGATGACGAGCAGATAGGCCAGGCCGAGAAAGCGCGCGTCGCTGCGGCGCAGCAGCGCGACGAGCCCGACGATCCACACGGGTGCCAGCAGCGGGTGGGTGATCAGCACCTGCGTCGCGACGTACTGCAGCGGCGTGAGCGTCGCGTCCTTATACTCGCCCGCATGCAGCAAGAGCGTCCACATCGGATAACCGTGCGCCGCCTGCCACGCGAAATTCGGCGCGACAAGGACGCCGGCGACGAGCATTCCGCCGAGGAACCACGGCGTGAGAAGCGAGCGCCGCTGCGGCACGAGCAGCAGTCCGACGACGACTCCGACGGCGAAAAAGACGACGCTGTACTTGCTCTCGAGCCCGATTCCGAGCAGGGCGCCGACGGCCAGCCACCAGCGCGGGTCGGCGCCCTTGACGATGCGCAGAACGAGCAGCGCCATCAGCGGCCACAGCAACAGGCCGACGGTGTCCGTGGTGAGTTTCGTGCCGAAGTCCATAAGAACCGGGGTCACGGCTGCGACCAGAGCCGCAAAGAATCCCGCGAAGGCGCCGCCGCCCAGCTCGACGGCGAGCAGGCACGTCGTATAGACCGACGCGGCCGCGAAGAGCGCGGGAATCGCGCGCAGCAGGAAGAGCGAGTGGCCGAAGAGCTGCGACCCAGCTGCCAGGAGCGGCGCGACCGGCGGCTGGTCGACGTATCCCCACGCCGGGTGGAAGCCGCAGATTATGAAGTAGAGCTCGTCGCGAAAGAAGCCGTAGTGCGGGTTGCCGGCGAGGTGCACGATCAGCGTGGCGAGCGCGGCCGCCGGGGGGATGCTCGCGGAGAGCCTCGAGCGCATAGCCTAAGTCATAGGACATTCGGCCGCCGCTGGCAATCCCGGCGGAGCGTGTCACTCCGGTGCGAAGAAGGGGGCACATGACCAAGCAATCGATGAAGCGCTGCAGCTGGGCCCGGTCGGAGCCGATGATCGCGTACCACGATGAGGAGTGGGGCGTGCCGCTTCACGACGACCGCAAGCTCTTTGAGATGCTCTGCCTGGAGGGCGCCCAGGCCGGCCTTAGCTGGGAGACCGTCCTGCGCAAGCGCGATCGCTATCGCGCGCTGTTCAAGAACTTCGATCCCGTGGCCGTCGCGCGCATCACGCCGGCGCGGATCGAGAAGATCCTCGAGGATCCCGGCATCATCCGCAACCGGGCTAAGGTCGAGTCGGTCGTCGGGAACGCGAAGGCGCTGCTGAAGGTGCGAAAAGAGTTCGACTCGTTCGATGCCTATGTCTGGAGCTTCGTTGACGGTAAGCCGGTCGTGAAGCGGCGGCGCAGAACTGATAAGATTCCGTCGTCGACGCCGCAATCGGAAGCGATGAGCCGCGATCTACGCGCGCGCGGTTTCCGCTTCGTCGGCCCGACGATCTGCTACGCATTCATGCAGGCCGTCGGCATGGTCAACGACCATCTCGTGAGCTGCTCTAGAAGCGATTCTTAAGCCTAGTCCAAGCGATTCTGAAATCCGAGCTTTTGCTGGATCGCTCGTTTACAAACGTTTAGGTTATACTTATTGTGTCGACCGTCGTGCAAGTGAGGGGCTACGCAGATAGCGACGGCTGTTCGGATCGTTGCCGGACACCGCGACGCTTGTCTCAGGAAGTGGAAGGACATCTATGGCTACAATGATTGAACCGATGCTTGAACGAGTCTGCTACGCGCCAAAACGCGACGTCATCACGCTTCAGCTTTCGACCGGCGCGCGCGTTGAGGTGCCCCGCCTCGCGATTAAGGAGCTGAGGAGCCTCAACGAACGGCAGCTAAATGGCTTGAAACCGGATAACGCCGGAGTAACTCTATCGCAGCGCGATCTCGATATCGACATTTATCTTCCGGGGTTACTGAGCGAAATGCTGGGTGTTAAGCCTGGCGCCGTTTTGGGGCACAAGGGCGGGACAAGTCGCTCGCCGGCAAAGCGGCGAGCGTCGCGACAGAACGGGCGCCGCGGTGGTAGGCCCAAGAAGAATAGAAGGTCTACATCCGTGAAGGCGTCACCACGATGATCACGTCGCAACCTGTCCCGGCACGCAAGTTAAAGATCTGCGAGTAGTACTGCTGGCTAACCGGCGCGTCGATACCACCCGTCGACCATAAGCTGCTGTTGCTCACTCCTGTCGCTGTTGGAGACGCGGCTGCACTGGGGAACGGGTAGGGCGGCGGCGGGAAGGTCCTCTAACGGCTATTTCCGCCGGGGCATAGTTGATTCAGATAAAATTCTTGAGGTGCGGCCAGAGCTGGACCAGCGGCGTGCGGATTCCCGTGCACACCATGATGGGGATGTTCTGCTCGTACGAGATCACCCACGGCGGATTGGAGCGCGCCGCGAGTCGCGACGTTTGAAAGAGATGCGATGACGCACCGCAGTCGCCGTTGACGTCGATCACCACGTTGCCGCTGTAGCCGCG
Organism: Candidatus Cybelea sp.; assembly: GCA_036522095.1. Taxonomy (GTDB): domain Bacteria; phylum Vulcanimicrobiota; class Vulcanimicrobiia; order Vulcanimicrobiales; family Vulcanimicrobiaceae; genus Cybelea. The sequence continues at coordinate 2,883 of DATDGN010000068.1, forward strand.
CGGGCCCCACAGCCAGTAGTTGTTGTGTCCCGACAGCGCCGGCGGCAGGCCGTACGGCTTGCCGAAAAAGTCGATCGCGCCCGCCTCGCCGTAGTTGCTAGCGACGATCGCGGCCTGGGCGCGCTCTCCGGGCGGCAGCGCGTGATAGATCCGCGCGACGGTCGCAACGAGCTCGGGCCAGCCGTGCATGTCGGCCCAGTCCTCGGGCAGCGCCGACGTCCTCAAGCGCTCGGTCTGCATTGTCGAACGCTTCACGTGCAGCACGCCGCCGACGAACGCCGCGTAGCGCAGCATCGCCGGCTCCGACAGCACCGGCAGGGAGAACGGCAGGAAGAAGAGGCTCGCCGCAACAGCCGCGACCACGATCGCGCCCTGCAGCCAAACGCGGCGACGCGTCCCCGCTTCGATGGCGACTCCGCCGGCGGCCATGAGCATGGGATACGCGTCGCCGGCGTAATAGTGCTTCGCGTGAAGGGCGATCATCAGGATCGTCAAGACGAGGTACGCGTATCCCAGAAAGCGCGCAGTGTGATTCCGCAGCAGCCAAATGAGGCCGACGATCCAGATCGGCGACAGAAAGAGATTGGTGAGCAGCAGCTGCTGGAAGAGATACAGCTGCGGACTCGCGACGAGGTTTTTGCCGTTTTGCCCGTTGCGCAGCAGCTCCCACATCGGGAAGCCGTGCGCGGCCTGCCAGACGAAATTCGGAAGCGCGATCGCCGCGGCCAGCACTACGCCCGCGACGAACCAGCGCGAACCCAGCACTCGGCGTTGCGGGGTCAGCGCGAGTCCGGCGACCAGCGCGGCGGCGAAGAACACAGTGCTGTATTTGCTCTCGAGGCTGATGCCGAGCGCGGCGCCTGCGCCGAGCCACAATCGCGGATCGCTGCCCTTGATGATGCGAAGGACGTACAGCGCCGCGAGCGGCCAGAGCCACAGGCCCACCATGTCGGGCCCGACCTTCATCCCGAAGCTCATCAGCACGTTGGCGAAGAGTGCCGCGAGCGCGGCGAGGATCTGCGCGAACGCGCCTCCGCCGAGCTCGATGACGAGCCGGCACGTCACGTAGACGCCGGCCGCGGCGAACAGCGCCGGGACGGCGCGCAGCAGAAAGAGCGAGTGGCCGAAGAGCTGCGAACCCGCCGCCAGCAGTGGCGTCACCGGCGGCTGATCGACGTAGCCGAACGCCGGGTGAAATCCGCAGATGATGAAATAGAGCTCGTCGCGGAAGAAGCCGTAGTGCGGGTTGCCGGCGAGGTGGACGATCAGCGTCGCGAACGCGGCGGCCGGCGGTATGCCCGCGGAGAGTCTCGTGCGCATAGCCTAACTCATAGGATATTCGGCCGCGCCTGGCAATACTTCGAGCTATATGTGGCCACGCTTAGAGCGTTTGCCGTCGACCATGCCGCTGGTGGCGATTTTGTCGCTTACCGTTTCCGCGTGCGCGCAGCACGCTACGGGTGCACTGCCCGCATCTCCATCGTTCGTTCAACCGGTCAGGGCGCACAGGGTCAAAGGCGAGACACTCTCGGCGAGCGTCAAAGTCCATCTTCCTACGCCCGTCTCCTTCGGTGACCTTGAGAGTAACCCCGTTGAAGATTTAGCCCCTGCGGTCTCGATGATGACGCCAACCACGGTCGTGGAAGAGAACATGAAAGACGGCAAGCTCGTCTATCGCGTCGGTAAGGTCTCCAGCATCAACAGCGTGGCGTGGAGTCCGGGCGCTACGAGTGGCGACGGGCATCACCCTAGCCTCGCAACGGATGGGGTCTCAACGCTCGTCGACGTCCATACCGACACCTCAGGAAACCTGTTGTATCGCGTTGGTACGCTCGTGAAGGGATCCATCGATTGGGGTGCCTCGCATTCGTACGAAACCGGCGGGAAGCCGCACGCCGCCTTCTCCGGAACCGGTACGATCGTTGAAGTCCACGACGGTTACAACGGCTACGTCTATTCCATGGTAGGCCAGGTCGACGCGGTCAAGAAGACGATCGGCTTTGGCCGCGCCGTCGGCTACGACGCCGGGCATGCGCCGAGCGTTGGCGGGGATGCCAACGGCAACGTGATCGAGCTTCACAGCGGTAGCGCGGTCGAAGGCTACTCGCACCTATATTACCGTGTCGGCAAGATCGACGCGAAATCGAAGACGGTAGACTGGGAGCAAAACAGCCACCACATTGACGACACGGTTTCGTCGCCGTCGAGCATCGCATGGAGCCCGCAGGGATATATCGTCGCCGCATACGTCTGCGAAGGCTCCAAGCCGTTCACTTTCTATTACTTTTGCACGACGATGGGAACGCTTGGTGCGGACAGAAAGATAACCTGGTTCGGAAACTCGCGGTCTTACCTAGACGAATATCCGACGACTATGTCGATCGCGTTGAACGGCGCTTGGGCGGTCGCAGCTGCGTCATTCCCCTCTTATGTCGAATACGTTCCGAGCAAAATGAAGTATGCCACGTCGCTGCTGAACGATCGCTCCAACTGGGAAGGCGATCGTCTCCACACGACGCTGAATGGAAAGGCGCTCCATCAGATCGTCTTCCCGGCCTCCCACGATGCGGGCATGTACGCCGACGTATTCGGCGGAGTGGGCGCCGAAGCTCTCGCACAAGACGAGAATCTCTATGAGCAACTCCTGGGTGGACAACGTTACTTCGATCTTCGACCGGATAATTACGACGGCGATCTACACTTTTATCACGGTTTAGAAAGTGCTCCCATCGAAGGCCCGACCGTTCAGAGCGGCCTAGACGACGTGGCAAAGTATATGAGAGAAGGTCATCGTGAAGTCGTCATTCTGAAATTCTCGCATTTCGATTTCAGCAGCCCATCGAGCCAATGGTTCGACAAGCTTCTCTCGATGATCGAAACAACGTTAGGTCCGTGGCTATACGACAACAAGACCGGGAAGCGACTAGCGGACATTCCGCTGAGTGCCCTGATCGGGGGCAGCGCAGGGGTTGTCCTTCCAGTCATGGACGTCGGCTATCCCACCGGGAAGAACGGGATCTATACGTACCGCGATTGGCAGAGCAAGGAAGGTCCGCAGACCGGCCAGGTGACGGCTTTCGACCAGTACAGCGACTCGGAGGACTACGATACGATGAAGGGCGATCAGCTTAGCAAGTATGATTCGTTCGACGGGATGATGAAGTACGATTCCAAGGCCCCTTGCGACTTCTTCCTGTTGTCGTGGACGTTGACGCCCGTCGCGAAAGTATGGGAGGTCGCTCCGATCGCCGACGCGCACCTAGGTCGTGTGATGGACACCGTGCGTCGCAACGACCACGGCCGGATTCCAAACATTCTCTACGTCGACTACTACGAGTGGGCCGACCCCGCCGACGTAGCGATCCAGATGAACGAACGCTTCTAGCTAACGGCGCAGTCTAAGTCGGGTCGAACGCGCCCGTGAGGATCATGTTTTCCGAAATCTCCCGCGCGCGCCGGTAGCGGGCGCGCGTATCCGCGGGTGCGTCCGCGGGAAGCTCGGCCAGAATTCGATCCAGCTCCTCGTCGAACATCGCTGAGAGCGATGCCGGCGTGTACTCGCCGGGATAACGCAGGCGCTGTGCGATCATTAGGCGGTAGATTCTATCGGTCGCCAGGTCTTCCATGTAGCCGTCCAACAGGCTCGCGCCGCGGCCCTCGAGCACGCCGTTACGATAGCGGATCACGGTGCGCACCGCCGCGCGCGTTCCCGCCAGCGTCGTCGCGCCGACGCCGGCGGGCGACGGCCGCAGGTCGGGCTGCAGAGTGTCGAGCACCGGGCGTTTGCCGAGCTGGTTGGGATACGGGAATTGCGCGACCGCGATCGCGTTTTGATCGGGATGGCCCGTCCACGCGCCGTCCATCCGGCACGTCGCCTCGTTCTTCTTGTCGCGCTCCAAGACGGCCAGCGCGCGCGCGTTGAGCGCAGGGTCCTCGCGGCTCGGATAGAGCGCGGTCATCCCACCGATCGCCAGCGCGCCGTGCTTGTGCGTCAGCTCCGGCAACAGCGTCCGGACGCGCTGAAAGAACGGGACGTCGATCGGGATCGTGTTGCGGTCGGGCAGCAGCCATCCGGGATCGCCGAGGTTGTAGTGAATCAGGCTCGCCATGTAATCCCAGCGGCCCAGGTTCAGGCCCACGATGTAGTCGCGCAGGTTGAACAAGAACTCCTCGATCTCGTACGCGATCGGATGCGACTCGACCAGCGCCATCGCCTGGATCGAGCCGGGCTGCCAGGCCTTCGCCGCGACGAGCGCGTCGAACACGTCGCTCCACCAGATCGCCTCCTCCGCCGATTCCGACTTGGGGATGTAGATGCACAGCGGATGGCGCAGCCGCTCGTAGTCGAGCCGAAAGACGATCAGCGCGAGATCGAACAGCGACGCGCTGGTGAGCTCGTGCTCGAGGACTCCGGCCTGGGAGAGGTGCAGCCCGCGCACGCGATTCCAGACGACCGTGTCGCTGGGCGCGATACGGACCGTGCCCCCACGCTTGGCATCCTCGTAGGTCAGCTCGCCATAGAGTGCGGCGACGATGTTGCGGTGGCCGAGCATCAGGTGCTCCCACGTGTTGGCCATCGAATCTTCGAGGTCGAGCATGACGCCCGGCGCGCCGGAGTTCAGCATTTTCACGCACAGCTCCGCGTCGTCGGCCGGGCCCGTCATCTGATTGCGCTGATCCGCGCACCACGCCGGCAGGTCGACGGCCCATTGTGACAGCCGCGCCTCTGAAGGCGGCGGATAATCCGGCAGCGCGCCCGCGTCCGCGCGCTCGAGCCGCTCGCGCCGCGCGCGCACGAGCCGTTGCTGCTCGCGCGCGAAACGCCGATGCAGCGGCCAATAGAACTCCGCGAATCCCGGCGGCAGGTCGCGCTTGATCGCGAAACCCGCCGGAGCGACGTTCACGCTCTACGCTGGTACCACGGCGGTGCCATTTCCGTAGAACTGCTCGGCCTCCGTCGATCCGCGCAGCGCCGTCGTGGAGGCACGGCCCTCGCCGACGACGTTTGCGACCTCGTCGAAGTAGCCGGTCCCGACCTCGCGCTGATGCCGCGTCGCGGTGTACCCGTGCGGCTCGCTCGCGAACTCCTGCGCTTGAAACTCGGCATAAGCGGTCATACCGCGCGCTTTGAAGTCGCGCGCCAGCGCGAAGAAGGAGTGGTTGAGCGCGTGGAAGCCTGCGAGCGTCACGAACTGAAACTTGTAACCCATCTCGCCGAGTTGCATCTGAAACGACGCGATCGATTCCGCATCCAGCTTCTTCTTCCAGTTGAACGACGGCGAGCAGTTATACGCCAAGAGCTTTCCGGGATAGCGCGCGTGGATCGCGTCCGCGAAGCGCCGCGCCTCGGCGAGGTTCGGCTCCGCGGTCTCCATCCATAGCAGGTCGGCGTACGGCGCGTACGCGAGACCACGCGCGATGCACGCCTCGATGCCGCATTGCGTGACGAAGAAGCCCTCGGGGGTGCGTTCGCCGGTGAGGAACTGCCGGTCGACCGGATCGACGTCGCTGGTCACGAGCTTCGCCGCGTTGGCGTCGGTGCGCGCGATCAGGATCGCCGGCACGTCGCACACGTCGGCGGCGAGCCGCGCCGCGACGAGATGCCGCACCGCCTGTTGCGTCGGGATCAACACCTTGCCGCCGAGGTGCCCGCACTTCTTCTCCGAGCTGAGCTGATCTTCGAAGTGCACGCCCGCGGCGCCGGCGCGAATCATGGCCTTCATTAGCTCGAACACGTTGAGCGCGCCGCCGAAGCCCGCCTCCGCGTCGGCGACGATCGGGAGGTACCAATGCGCGCCGCCGCGCCCCTCGAGCGACTCGACCTGATCGAGCCGGGAGAGCGCGTTGTTGAGCCGTTCGACGAGGGCGGGCACGCTGTTGACCGGATAGAGGCTCTGATCGGGATACATCTCGCCGGCGGCGTTGCCGTCGGCGGCAACCTGCCAGCCGCTGCAGTAGAGCGCGCACAGTCCCGCCCGCGCCGCCTGGACGGCCTGGCCGCCGGTCAGCGTTCCGAGCGCGGTGACCGGCTCGCCGGCCTGGAGATCACGCCACAGTCGCGCGGCGCCCAGCGCGGCCAGGGTGTGCTGCGCGACGACGCTGCCTTGGAGCCGCAGAACGTCCTCGGGGGCGTAGCGCCGGGTGATGCCGCTCCAGCGGCCCTCGGTCTTCCAGCGTCGCCGCAGCGCCGCCGCGCGTCCGTTCCCGTTCACATTCCACTCCCCCGATCCGGATTTGGACTGCTCTGGATTGGCCGTTGGCTTTTATTGGACCATGTTAAGCAGACCGTTGGACCGGTATACCCCATATAGCGGAAATTGAACCGCACTGTCAAGGCTGGACTTCGAACAGCTCGTGATAATCGTCGAGCTTCGCGAGGTCGCGCGTGCCGGGTAGCGCGGCGACGTCGTGCGGATTGACGAGCACGAACACGCGGCGCCCTCTCGCCCAGGGCCGATAGCGTTGCGTGCGCAGCGTGTCGTCGGAGACGATGATGCGTCCCGGCAGCGACGCGTCGACGTACGCGCCGTACGCCAGCGACGTCGCGTCGAGCCAGCCGGTGACGATCGCGGCGCCGGGCGGAACGTATGGGCGCACGGCGTCGATGACCCAGCGCCCGCCTTCGCGCGGCGGGTGCCGGAAATACGCGCGATGCCGGTCGAAGGCCATCCCGGCGCCTACCAGGAGAAGCACGACCAGCGCCACGTGCAGGCACGCGTCGAGCGTGCGCCGCGACCGCGGCGTCAGGGCGCCGAGCAGCGGAACGGCTAGCCAGGATGCCAACAGACGATAGCGCCCGACGTCGCTCTCGTTGGGATACACGACCGAGAAGATCAGCGCCGTCGTCGCGGCCATCGCGAGCACCAGCGTCGTTCGCCAATCCCTGCGCCACACGACGACGAAGCCGGCGAAGATCAGGACCGTCGCGATCACGCCGTACTCCGTGCGCAGCCCCGTGACGAAGGCCCACAAAGCGTCCTTGACGTGCAGCGGGTTGAACGAAGCCAACAGATAGGAAGGCGTCTGCGACTCGGCGCCGGTCAGCTCGACCGCGAGGCCGTGCGCCGTGCGCGGGTCGTTATAGTCCCAGAAGATTCCGCCGCCCGCGCCGGCGAGCGACGCCGTGGGATCCAGGCCGCGCGCCACGACGTACGCGGAGCGCAGCGGGAGATAGGCGTAGAGCAGCAGCCCGGCGACGACCGCCGCGGCGGCGATCCCGGCGATCCGCCGCGACGGGCGGCGTTGCGCGATCAGCGCTCCGACGACGAACGCCGGTAGAATCCACAGCGCGTTCGGATGCGCCGCCATTCCGAGGCCGGCGAGAGCGAACGCCGCGACGAACCAGCGATCGCGTCCGCCGCGCATCCAGCGCACGAAGGCGTAGATCGCGAGCGCGGCGCAAGCGACGGCGAGGTCCTGGGCCTCCGCGCGCGAGGCGTGCGACCAGACGTTGCGCGAGAAGGCGAACCACAGCGTCGCGGCGAGCGCGACGAGACGGCTCGCGCCGAACTGCAGCGCCACGCCGTACGCGGCGAAGCTCGCCACCGCGATGGCGACGCCGCTCAGCACGTTCATGCGCCACGCGATCGAACCGAACGCGAACGCGTGCGACCAGACGTACCCGAGCAGCACGTAGAACGGGAATCCGGTGGGGTGCGAGATCCCCAGGATGTACGGAACGCCTTGCAGCTCCGCCGTGTCCCAGGAGGCCGGTTCGGGCGACGCGCTCGCGGCGTAGACGATCGCCGGGATGGCGAACGCCGCGGCGGCGAACGCCGCCCGGCTCATTAGGGAACCAGGCTTGGTAGCGGCAACGACGGGCGAGTGGATAGGTCCGGGCGCAGCTCCTCGTAGCCCTCCAGCGCGCGGTCCATCAGCTCGAGCGCGAAGTCGAGCTGCGGGTCCTTACCGTCTCGATACTCGTGCGGCGCGATGTCGACGTCGTAGTCCGGCTCCGTTCCGTGATTCTCGACGCGCCATCCGACGTCGACGAACCAAAATGAGAATTCCGGCTGCGTGGTGAGCGTGCCGTCGACGAGATGGTGGTACGGGTCGATGCCGATCACGCCGCCCCACGTGCGCTTGCCGACCAGCGGCCCGAGCTTGTACAGCTTGAAACAGTGGCTGAAGATGTCGCCGTCGGAACCGGCGAATTGGTTGGTCAGCGCGACGATCGGGCCGCCGACGGATTCCGGCGGATACGGAATCGGCGAGCCGTAGCGCGGCGTGTCATAGCCGACGCGCTTGCGCGTGAGCTTCTGGAGCAAGAGCGGCGAGACGTGGCCTCCGCGATTGTAGCGCACATCTACGATGAGTCCCTTGCGGTCGAATTCGCTTAAGTATCCGCGATGGAACTCGGCGAATCCCCACGGCCCCATGTCCGGGATGTGCACGTAACCGACGCGCTCGCCGGTACGCTCGTGGACGATGCGCCGATGCGCCTCGACCCAGGCGCGGTAGCGCAACGCGGCCTCGTTTTCGAGTGCCTTGACCAAGACCGTGCGCTCCTCGTCCTTCTTGCCGCGCAGCGTTACCGAGATTTGGCGGCCCGCGGCGTTCACGAGCAGACGATCCGGCGTCGTCTCGCGCGATAACCGCTTGCCGCCGATCGCCACGATGCAGTCGCCCTCGCGCACGTCCGCTCCCGGCTCGGCGAGCGGCGAATCGCTGTCGCGATTCCAGGAGTCGCCGCGGTAGATGCGCTCGATGCAGTAGCCGTCGCGCGCCTCATCATAGCGCAGGTCGGCGCCGAGGAAGCCGCGTTGATACTGCCGCGGCTCGCGATAGTCGCCGCCCCACTCGTACGCGTGCGACGTGCCGAGCTCGCCCTGCATCTCCCAGATGAGGTCCGAGAGCTCGCCGCGCGTGCGCACGCGCGGCAGAATCGCGGCGTAGCGGTCGAAGACGCGATCCCAGTCGATGTCGCTCATGTCCTCAACCCAAAACTGCTCCGGCTGCAGCCGCCATGCTTCGCGATACATCTGGAACCATTCGTCGCGCGGGACGATCTCGACGCTGCCGCGATCGAGCTCGAGCCAGCCGCTGCGGCGCCCCGGTTCCGGCGGCGGCTTCTGCTCGTCGCCTTCCTCGGGCAACTCGCTCTGCGCGTCGATCGCGCGCAGCCGGTCGCGCGACCGGTAGATCAGCGTGCGCCCGTCGCGGCCGAGCTCGATCTCGTCGCATTCGGTCGCGATGGTCGCCAGACGCTGCTGATCGATGTCGTACGCGAGCAGCGTCCCGTGGCCGTCGGTGTCGAGGTCCTCGCGGCGCGCGGGCTTGATCCCCTTGACCGGGAAGCGCGTGAACAGCACGCGGTCGCGCGTCGCGACGATTTGCTGGTACTCTCCCTCGTCGACGGGGAAGGCCAGCACGCGGCCCGTGATGCCGTCGAAGTCGATCTCCACGTCGATCGGCTTCTCCGGTTTTCCGTTCGGCCGCTCGCGCTCGCGTTCGCGCTCGCGCTCGTGATCGTGGTGAACCGGCTTGGGCTTGGGCACGAACGGCGACGGCACGTCGCTGCGCAGCGTAGCGACAAACGGCCGGCTGGCCTGCGGGAAGCTCAGGTCGAACTGCAGCGCGTCGTAGACCGGGTTGAAGTCGCGCGTGGAGATGAAGTACAGATATTTTGCGGCGGGATCCCAGGCCGGCGACTGATCCGTGCGCAGCGGCGTCGTGACGTCGTGGATCTTGCCGGAACGGACCTTGACGACGCGGATGATCGACGTCCCGTGCGCCGGCCACCAGACGTAGGCGACGAAACGGCCGTCCGGCGAGAACGCGAGATCCTCGATGCGATGCGGAGGGCAGGTGTCGAGCACGCGCACCTTCCCGTCCTCCGGGTCGAGCGCGCAGAGCTCGTGCCGGTGGTTTGCGAAGACGATCGCGTCGCCGGTCGGCGAGCAGACGAGGTCGGTGACGCGGCCGATGTCGCCGCTCGTGATCAGTCGCGGCTCGCTCGGCGTATCGGCGCCGCAGATCGCGATCTGCTCGTAACCGTTGGCGTCGGTAACGAACACCAGATGCTTTCCGTCGTGGTACCACTGCGTCAGGCGCGCGCGGGCGCGGTCCGTCGTGCCGTGCCGAACCACCGCGCCCTCGAAGAGCGGCATCGTGAACTGCTGCCCGCGCGCGACGAACGCGAGCCGCGTGCCGTCCGGGTGCGGGGCAAACGACTCGAGCGACTCCGAGGCGCTCTCGAACCGCCGAGCCGCTTGCGGCGCCGGCGAATGCGTCGCGACCGCGATCCTTTGCGCGGTGTCACTCGCGATGTCGTACATTGCGATCTCCGCGCCCGCCGAGTAGACGATGCGCGTACCGTCGGTCGAGGGAAACCGGACGTAGTACTCGCTCTCGTGCGTGTGGCGCCGGATGTCGCTTCCGTCGGGGCCGCACGAATACAGGTTGCCGATGCCCTCGTGATCGGCCAAGAAGAAGATGCGTTCGCCGATCCACATCGGCCAGGTCGGGTTTCCGTCGGGCAGCGGCAGCCGCGCGAACTCGCCGGTTCCGGCGGCGTCGACCCAAATCTCGCCCGCCGTGCCGCCGCGATAGCGCTTCCAGCGCGCGGGATCGGTCGCGTTGCGCCCGAGCGCGAGCCGCCCTGCCGGGCCGAACGAAAGGGCGCGGGCGTGACCGAGGTTCAGCTCGCGCGACGGGCCGCCGTCCTTGGAGATCGCGAACGGCCGCGTCTCGCCCTCGTACCACGCCGTCGGATTGGCGACGAAGTAGATCTCGCTGCCGTCCTCGCTCCAGCCGGTCGGCCATGCCAGCGTCGAGCCGAGAAACGTGAGCCGGCGCGGCTCGCCGCCGCGCGCGGGCATCGCGTACAGCTCCGGGCTGCCCTCGTCCGTCGAGACGAACGCGATCGACTCTCCGTCCGGCGAGAGCCGCGGAAAGGCGCACGTTCCGAAGCTCACCGTCAGCCGGACGGCGTCGCCGCCGGCCGCGGAAACGCTCCACAGATCGTCCTCGCAGACGTAGACGATACGATCGCGCGCGATCGACGGATAGCGGTAGTAGCCCTGATCCATAGCCGGGGAAGCTTGGCGACCGGGGGTGCCGCTCCCCTTATTTGTGCGGCATCCCGCCGCCGGTCGCGTGCAAGAGGCGACCGAGCGTCGCATAGATCTCCGCGGCGTTTTCGACCTGCGTGAAGAGCGGCACCAGGCGCGGGGTGAACGAGCGGCGCTGAAACGGCAGGATCGGGCCGTCCGACGCGAACTCGGTCGCGTGCTCGCCCGCCAGGCTGCGGAAGATGAGCTCGGCGCCGAGCGCGTTGGCCCAGCCGAACTCCGGACGCGTGTACCGCCAGTAGCCGTCCGGATAGAAGCTCTCGTGGATGAGCCCGCTCTCCCCGTCGGTTTCCGCGAGCGTCGTGATCGCGGTCGCGACTTCGAGCGACGACGTCGCGGTCAACGCGCGCCCGATGATTCCCAGAGGCCACACGTAGCCGTAGGGCGTGTGCGGGCTGCCGAGCCCCTGCGCGTAACGTCCGGAGAAAAAGAACGGGTTGTCCATGCTGAGCGCAAAGTCGCGCGTGAACACATAGATCGTGTCGAACGACGAACACCAGTCGATGTAGGGCAGCGTCGTGAGGTTGGGGATGTTCGCGTCGTCCATCAGGTTGTATTTGCCGTAGCCGTCCGTCTCGTACGCGTACATCCACGCGCCCCGCTTCGCGTCGTAAAAGCGCCCGTACAGCTGCACGCCGGCCTGCACGCGCTGCCCTAGCTCCTGCGCGTCGCGCGCGAGCGACGCGTCGCCGTACCCGTCGTTCGCCAGCTGCACGATGTCGCGCAGCGCGACCACTGCCATCGCGTTTTGCGGGACGTTGAAGCGGTACTGCACGGCGTCGTCGGAGGGACGAAACGCGCCCCAGATCATACCCGTGTCCGGATTGTAGTAGTCGTCGGTGTACGTGCGTAAAGGATAGCGGTAGCGGCCGCAGCTCCAGTGGCGCTCCTCGCACGCGTACGTCGTCACGATCGTCCGCAGCGCGCGGTGCAGATCCGGCGTGAACACGGTCCGATCGCCCGTCGCGCGCCAATACACCGAGGCGAGGACGGTCGGCCATGCGAGCGAGTCGATCTCCCATTTGCGCTCCCACACGTGGTAGTCGGCATCGAACGCGTTCGCATAGGGGTTCGTGAGGATGTTGCGGGCGTTGCGCTCGATCACGCCCGCGAAGCGCTCGCGCAGAATCGGGTAGGCCTCTTGAAAGCGGATGTACGGGATCGTCTGCGCGGACGAGTCGCGCAGCCACATCACCGGAATGTCGCCGGTCTGGACGTACGTCGTTGCATCGTCTTCGAGGAAGAAGTCGTGAAACAGCGTGTGAAAGAGCTGCTCGGTCTCGATATGGCGCACGCGTTTGCCGGTGAGCGGCACGACGAGGGTTTGGCTTGCGGCGGGCGTCGGCAGAACGAGCGCGATTGATACGGCGATCGCGCAGCCGGCCGCGAGGCGTGCATAGGTCGACCGCACTATGGAGATATGCCCTTCGCTCTTGGAGAAGGTTCACCCTCATCGCGGGCCGCAAACATACTTGGGAACCTCTGAAGAAGTCCATGTACCGATCGTTTGATCGCAAAGCCGCCAGATGCTAGGAGAAGGCGAGGGAGCATACCTGAAAGTGTCTGTGACCGAGTCTTCGACAACGCAGATGGCGGCTTTGCGGTCAAACCCTTGGGGCAGCGGCAGTTTCGCCGCATCTCTTTGTTGCACCCTCGGTCACGCCTCGATCTGCGACGAAGCTGCTCGCTGCGATCGGTGCAGCGACTTCTTCAGAGGGTCCCTAACTTGAAACGTCAACCGAACGACGCCGAACTGCTGCGCGACTTCAAACTGGGCAAGCCGCGCGCGCTCGCGCGCGCCATCTCGCGCGCGGAGGCGGGACGCGGCGGCGATCTCGTTCGCGCGCTCTATCCGAAGGCGGGACGCGCGCTGACGATCGGACTCACGGGACCGCCGGGCGTCGGCAAATCGACGCTCGCCTCCGGCCTCGTGCGCAAGGCGCGCGGATTGGGTCGCAGCGTCGGCGTAGTGTCGGTCGATCCGAGCTCGCCGTTTTCGTACGGTGCGCTGCTCGGCGATCGCATCCGACTGACCGAGCACTTCACCGACGAGTCGGTCTTCATTCGCTCGATGGCGAGCCGCGGACATCTCGGCGGTCTCGCCGGGGCGACGGCCGATGCCGTACTCTTGATGGACGCATTCGGTTTCGACGTCGTGCTCATCGAGACGGTCGGCGTCGGTCAGAGCGAGGTCGCGATCGCCGAGCTGGCGCAGACGACGCTCGTCGCACTGCAGCCGGGCAGCGGCGATTCGATCCAGGTCCTCAAGGCGGGCATCATGGAGATCGCCGACGTCTTCGTCGTCAACAAGAAGGACCACCCGATGGCCGATCAGCTGCGACGTGAGATTCGCTCCATGATGGAGATGCTGCAGTGGCCCGGGTGGGTTCCGGAGCTCGTGACGACGCAGGCGCTGTCGGGCGACGGCATCGACGAACTGTGGAGCGCGATCGAGCGCCACGTCGCGTATCTCAATGAAACCGGCGAAATCACCGCGCGGCGGCGCGACGCATTCATCCATCAGGTGCGGCAGCTCGCGCTAGGACGGTTGGAACGGCGTCTCGACCGGGCATTGCGCGAGACTGCGCGCGACGACGTTGACCCGTACGAAGCCGCCGATCGCATTCTCTCCTCTCTTTAGGGAGAAACCGCCGGTCGCGTCGAAAGGCTCGGGCCCTATGTCCTTGGATAACCTCAAGATAACGATCGAGCCGTCCGGCGAGCCCGCGGCGCGGGATGGCGCGGCTTTCGACGAGCAGCGCCGCAGCTGGGAGCACGCTTCGGCCAAGGGGCGGCCGCGGCGCGGCCCGGGTTCCGGCGCCACCGACCGGACGATCTCGGACGTCCCCTTGAAGAAGGTCTACGAGCCGCGCGACCTTTCCGGCCTCGATCTGGCGGGCGATCTGGCGTGGCCCGGCGAGTATCCCTACACGCGCGGGATCCATTCCAACGGTTATCGCGACCGGCTATGGACGATGCGCCAGTTCGCGGGCTTCGGCACTGCCGCGCAGACGAACGAACGCTATCACTTCCTGCTCGAGCACGGTCAGCACGGACTCTCGGTCGCGTTCGACATGCCGACGCTGATGGGCTACGACTCGGACGCGCCGCAGTCGCGCGGCGAAGTGGGCAAGTGCGGCGTCGCGATCGACTCGCTCGCCGACATGGAGCTGCTCTTCGACGGCATCGACATGGGCGAGATCACGACTTCCATGACCATCAACGGACCGGCGTGCATCGCGCTCGCTCAGTACGTCGCCGCGGCCGAGAAGAAGGGCATCCCGCGCGCCAAGCTCGGCGGGACGATCCAGGCCGACATTCTCAAGGAATACATCGCGCAGAAGGAGTGGATCTTTCCGCCGCGCCCGCACATGCGGATCATCGTCGACATGATCGACTTCTGCACGCGCGAGATGCCGAAGTGGAACACGATCTCGATCTCCGGCTATCACATTCGCGAGGCCGGATCGACGGCGGCGCAGGAGCTGGCCTTCACGCTCGCCGACGGCTTCGCGTACGTCGAGGCGTGCATGGCCGCCGGAATGGACGTCGATACGTTCGCGCCGCGCCTCTCGTTCTTCTTCAACTCGCACATCGACTTCTTCGAAGAGATCGCCAAGTTCCGCGCGGCGCGCCGAATCTACGCCCGCCACATGCGCGAGAAGTACGGCGCCCGCAACCCGCGTTCGTGGCAACTGCGCTTCCACACGCAGACGGCCGGCTGCAGCGCGACGGCTCAACAACCGGAAAACAACATCGTTCGCGTGGCCTACGAGGCGATGGCCGCGGTGCTGGGGGGCACGCAGTCGCTGCACACGAACTCGATGGACGAAGTCCTGGCCCTGCCGACCGAGAAATCGGTCGAGATCGCGCTGCGCACGCAGCAGGTCTTGGCCTACGAGACCAACGTGACCAACGTCGTGGATCCGCTCGGCGGCTCGTACTTCATCGAGGCGCTGACCGATGAGATGGAACGGCAGGCCGAGTCGTACTTCGCGCAGATCGCCGAGTACGGCGGCGTGATCGAGGCGATCGAATCCGGCTTCTTCCAGCGTGAGATCGCCGACGCGAGCTATCGCTATCAGCGCTCGATCGAGACGAAAGACCGAGTCATCGTGGGCGTCAACGCCTTCGTCAAAGAGGATCGGCGCGAGGTCGAGCTCCTAAAGATCACCGAGGAGACCGAGCGCGAACAGGCCGGCGCAGTGCGCGACGTGCGCGAACGCCGCGACGCCTCGCTGGTGCCGATCGCGCTCGAGCGCCTGCAGGCGGCGTGCGCGGATCCGAGCGACAACCTGATGCCGCATCTGATCGATTGCGTCAACGCCTACTGCACCGAGGGCGAGATCGTCGACGCCATGGCGCAGGTGTACGGGCGTTACACCGAGGCGGCGGTGCTCTGATGCCGCGAGTCCATCTTCGGCGCCGGACCAAGCTCGAGCTCTATCGGGTGCGCCGCACGCTGGCGGCGGTCAAACAAAAGCTCGAGGAGGCGCTGCTGCTGAGCCGGCATAAAGACGAAGTCCAAGATGAACGATCGACCGCTTCGCGTCATCGTCGCTAAGGCCGGGCTCGACGGCCACGATCGCGGCGCCAAGGTCATCGCGAGGGCGTTGCGCGATGCCGGCATGGAGGTCGTGTATACCGGACTCTTTCAGACGCCGGAGCAGATCGTTCAGACGGCCATCCAGGAAGACGCCGACGGCATCGGGCTCTCGATCCTGTCGGGCGCCCACATGACGCTCTTCCCGCTGGTCGTCGAGCAGCTGCGCGCGCAGGACGCCGGCGACATCGTCTTTTTCGGCGGCGGCACGATCCCCGCCGAGGACGCGCAGGGCCTGCGCGAGCTCGGTGTGCGCGAGATATTCACGCCCGGCGCGCCGCTGCAGGACATCATCGACTTCGTCCGGCGCGAGTGCGGCAAGCGTAGAGCCTTGGTCGGCTAGAGCAGGGTTCCCTAAGTAATGCCGCGGGTTCGAACGCGCGTCGCGCCGTCCCCGACGGGCGACCCTCACGTGGGGACCGCGTACGTCGCGCTCGTCAACTACTGCTTCGCGAAGAAGCACGCCGGCGAGTTCGTGCTGCGCATCGAGGACACGGATCGGGCGCGCAGCACGGTGGAGAGCGAGCGCATCATCCTGGACACGCTGCGCTGGTGCGGGCTCTCCTGGGACGAGGGCCCGGATGTCGGCGGTCCGCACGGCCCGTATCGTCAGAGCGAGCGCTCGAGCATCTATCGCGAATACGCGGCGAACCTGCTCGCGGAGGGGCACGCGTTCAAGTGTTTCTGCACGCCGCGGCGCCTCGAGGAGATGCGCGTCGCGCAGCGCGCCGCGGGTCAGCCGTCGCGCTACGACGGCCTGTGCCTCACCTACTCGCCGGAAGAGATAGCGCGGCGCG
Organism: Candidatus Cybelea sp.; assembly: GCA_036522095.1. GTDB lineage: Bacteria > Vulcanimicrobiota > Vulcanimicrobiia > Vulcanimicrobiales > Vulcanimicrobiaceae > Cybelea. Next base: position 19,355 of record DATDGN010000068.1, read on the forward strand.
AGGCGGCCGGCGAGCAGTACGTCGTGCGGCTGCGCGTCCCGGACGAGGGCGTCTGCGTCGTCGGCGACCTGCGCCGCGGGCCGATCGAGTTCGAGTACAAGAGCGTCGACATGCAGGTGCTCATGAAGTCCGACGGTCTGCCGACGTACCACCTGGCCAACGTCGTGGACGATCACCTCATGGAGATCACGCACGTCTTTCGCGGCGAAGAGTGGCTGTCGAGCGCGCCCAAGCACCTGCTGCTCTACTCGTACTTCGGTTGGGAGCCGCCCAAGCTGCTGCATCTGCCGCTGCTGCGCAACCCCGACAAGAGCAAGCTGAGCAAACGCAAGAACCCGACCGGAATCCTGTTCTTCCGCGCCCTGGGCTATCTGCCCGAGGCGCTCGTCAATTTCTTGGCCCTGCTGGCGAATGCGGTCCGTGAGGGCGAAGACGAGCTCATGGAGCTCCCGGCGATCGTGCGCCGCTTCGAGATCGAGCACATCCCGACCGGCGGCCCGGTCTTCGACCTGGCGAAGCTCGGCTGGCTCAACGGCCGCTACATCCGCGAGCGCCTCGATCCCGAGACGTTCGTGCGCCGCGTTGCGGACTGGGCGGTGTCGCCGGAGCGGTTGACGCGACTCGCGCAGCTCGCCGCCCCGCGCATCGAACGCTTCAGCGACCTGGGGCCGCTGCTCGCGTTTCTCTTCTCCGGGCGGCTGGCGCTGCGCGCGGAGGACCTGCGCAGCACCAAGCTCGACGACGTCGAGATGCGAAAGGCGTTCGTTGCGGCGCTCTCCGAGCTCGATGCCTTGCCGGTGTGGGACGCGCTCGGCATCGAGTCCGTCATCAAAAACGTCGCCGAGGCGCTCGGCAAGAAGACCCGCGACGTCGCGCGTCCGTTCTACGTCGCCATCAGCGGCAGCCCGACGTCGATTCCACTCTTCGACTCGATGGAGCTGCTGGGGCGAGATCTCGTGCGCGAGCGCCTGCGCGCCGCGCTGCAGCTGCTCGGGGTGCCGCAATGATCCGCGCGATCGTTCTCGCGGCGGGCAAGGGTAAGCGCATGAAGAGCCGCCGCACGAAGGTGCTGCACGAAATTTGCGGCCGGCCGATGCTGTGGTACGTGCTCGAGGCGCTGCGCGCCGGCGGAATCGGCGAGATCGTCGTCGTGGTCAACGACGAGCTCGCGGCGCGCATCGACGAGTTCGGCGTAACGGGCGTGCTTCAATCGGAGCAGCTCGGAACCGGACACGCCGTGCGGGGCGCGCTCGAGCGGCTCGAGCCGCGCGGCGGCGCCCGCATCGTCGTGGCGTGCGGCGACATGCCGCTGGTCCCGCCCGAGCTCTTCGCCGCGATGGCGGGATCGCTGGACGGCGACGCGAGCGCCGCGATGGCGCTGGTCACCGCGAAGATGCCGCTCCCGTCGTACTTCGGCCGGGTCGTGCGCCGCGCGAACGCGGTCGAGCGGATCGTCGAGGTGAGCGACGCGACGCCCGCGGAGCTGGCGATCGACGAGATGAACGCGGGGATCTACGCGTTCCGCGAAGACGAACTGCGCGACGTCGTGACGCGGCTGAGCTCCGACAACGCGCAAGGCGAGTACTACCTCACCGACGCCGTGGCGTCGTTCGCCGGCGCCGGCAAGGCGGTGCGCGCCGTGCCCGCGCGCGATCATCTCGACGTGCTCGGCATCAACGACCGCACCGAGCTGGCGATGGCGCGCAAGGAGATGAACGCGCGGCTCTGCGCGCGGTACATGCGCGACGGCGTCACGATCGTCGATCCGGACACGACGTACCTGGAGCCGGAGCTCCAGATCGGGGCCGACTGCGTGATCTACCCGAACACGACGATTTCCCGGCTGTCGCGGTTGGGTCGCGACGGCGTTATCGGACCCAACAGCCGTCTCTCCAACGCGCGGCTCGGCGATCGCGTTTCGGTGCGCGAGAGCGTCGTGACCGACGCTGCGATCGGCGACGGCGTCTCGATCGGGCCGTTCGCTCACCTTCGCGGCGAGGCGCTACTCGCCGACGGCGTGCACGTGGGCAACTTCGTCGAGATCAAGAAGTCGAGGCTGGCGCGCGGCGTGAAGGTCGGCCATCTCTCGTACCTCGGCGACGCGACGGTCGGCGAGGACACCAACATCGGCGCCGGGACGATCACGTGCAACTTCGACGGCGAACAGAAGAACGAGACCAGCGTGGGACGCGACGCCCTGATCGGCTCGAACACGTCGCTCGTCGCGCCCATCACGGTCGGCGACGGCGCGCTGACCGGCGCCGGCTCGGTGGTGACCAAGGACGTTCCCGCCGGCGAGCGCGTCGCCGGCAATCCCGCCCGCCCTCTCCCAAAGAAGAATGCCTGATGCGCGTCGCATGCGGGTTCGCCGTCGCGGCGGCGCTCGTGCTGTTGTGGCTGGGCGCCGCGGTCGCGGCGGTCGAACGGCCCAACGGTCTGGACCGCCGCGTCGATGCGCTGACGCAGACTCAGCTGATGTCGCAGCCCGCGCGGGCGCTCGTCGATCCTGCTCGTCAGGCGGCCGCTGCGCGGCGCGTGCACTGGACGCTCCTCGGGTGGTTCCTGACCGCGCTGTTCGAAGCGGCCGCGCTCTTCTATTTGTGGAGCTCCGGTAGGGCGGCCGCGCTGCGCGATGCGCTGCGGCGGCGGATACGCTCGGAGTGGGGGGTGCGCTTTCTCTTCGGGGCGGCGCTCGCGCTCGTCGCGCGCGTTGCCGCGCTCCTCCCCGCGTTCTATCTATATCGCGTGGATCGCATCTTGGAGCTCACGACCGATCTCACGCGCGTGTGGGCGCTGTTCTGGATCTACCACACGCTGCTCGGCATGGTCGTCGCCGGGCTCATCGCGTCCGTCGTTCTGTGGCTCGCCGAGCGCACGCATCAATGGTACGCGTACACGATCCTGGCCGTTCTCGCGGCGAGCGTCGGCTGGGCGTACGCGAGCCCCTACGTTGAATCTCCCCGCGCGCTGCTCCCGCTGAGCGGCGCGGCATCTGCGCCCCTGCACGCGATGCTCGCAAGGGCCGGGCTGCCGAACGCTCCGGCGTACGTCAGCGCGAAGAACCTGGCGCTGGGCGACGCCGCCGTGCTCGGCACGGGCGCCTCGCTCCGCATCGTCCTGGGGCCCGGGTTCGCGGCCGCCGCGACGGAGCCCGAGATCGAATACCGCGTTGCCTACGAATTCGGGCGCATCTCGCACGCAGCTCCGCTCTCGATCGCGCTGATCGAGGGCGGCGTGATCATCGTCTTCGCGGCGATCGCGATCGTGATCGCCGATCGCGTGCGCTTCCGGCGCGACGACGATCCGCTCTCGCGTCTCGCGATCGTCGGCGCGTTGTTCGCTCTGGTCTACCTCGCGGCCGTCCCGGTCCGCAACGCCGCGCTGCGCTCGTACGTCTTCGACGCCGACCGCTATGCCGTTGCCATGACGCGAGACCCGGCCGCTGGGGTGCGATCGCTAGTGCGCGCGAGCGACCAGCGCATGGAGGAGGTCTGCCCGGAGACGGCGGCGACGATGTTCCTGTACGCGACGCCCGGCGTCGGGGCGCGCGTGTCCGCGATCAACCGGGTTCCGGACGAATGTAACTATTGACGAAGCGCATCGCCGCTTCGTCGTCGCCCCCGATCCAGAGTTCCACGCCGTCGGCGGCCGCCGCGACGATCTCGGGAATCGCGCGGCGTTCGGCTTCGCCGAAGGGCCCGAGCACGTGATCGATGCTGTCGAACTCGGGCCGCCCGACGCCGATGCGAATGCGCGGAAAATCTTCGCCGATCGTCGCGATGACGGAGCGCAGGCCGTTGTGACCCCCATGGCCACCGCTGCGCCGCATGCGCAGCTTTCCTAACGGCAGGTCCATGTCGTCGCTGATCGCGAGCACCCCCGGCGGCGGCACGCGATACCAGGATGAGATTAGCCGGACCGGTGTTCCGGAGAGGTTCATATACGTCGTGGGCTTGACGAAGACGATGCGGCTGCTCGAGTCGAGCGCCTGCATCGCGGCGTCCTTGCGTTTCCATTTCACAACGCCGTGGCGTCGCGCCACCTCGTCGACGACCATGAAGCCGAGGTTGTGACGCGTTGCCGCGTACTCTTTTCCGGGATTGCCGAGACCGACGACGAGCCTTCGGCTCGTGCCTTCTGCCAGCTACTCGGCCTCGGGCGACGGTGTGGGCTCGGCGCCGATGACCTCCGGCTCGGCGACTCCCTCGGCCGCGGCCGGAGCCGCTGCCGCCGCCTCCGCCTCCTCGAGCTCGCGCGCGGTGCGCGACGGCTCGATCGAGACGACGATCGTCTCGGGCGGCGTGAGCAGCTTGAATCCGGCCGGAAGCGGGACGTCGGCCGCGGTGAGGTGCTCGTGCACGGCGAGCTCCGTCACGTCGACCTCGAGATGCTCCGGAATGGCGTTCGCCGGGCCCTCGACCTCGAGCTCGTGGACGACGACGTCCATGACGGCGCCGAGGTTGCGCACGCCGTCGCTAACGCCGATCGTGACGATCGGCAGACGCGTGTCGATCGTCTCGTCGGCCGACACGCGTTGCAGGTCGGCGTGAATGATGCGGCGCGAAACGGGATGCAGCTGGATCTGGCGCACGAGCGCAGTCTGGCGTTTATGCCCTCCGTCGGTCAGCGTGATGATCGCGTTGCGCCCGCCGTGATGCAGCAGCTCTTCGAACGCGTGTGCGTCGACGGCGACGTGTTCCGGCAGGTTGCCGTGGCCGTACACGACCGCCGGGATCTTGCCCGCGGCGCGCAGCGCGTGCGCTCCGGTCGTGCCCAGCCGCTCGCGCGGCTGGATGGAGAGCTGGAGGTCCTTCTTGGGCATCGCGACCTTTCTTAGACTGCGGCGACCGCTTCCGGGGCCGCGCCGAGAACGCCGTTGGGCGCCTCGTCGCCGGCGAACAGCTCGGAGACGGAGCGGTTGGTGGTAATGCGATTGATCGCGTCGGCGAACACTTGCGCGATCGACAGCTGCACGAACTTGGGATGGTCGGCCGCGTTCTCGAACGGGATGGTGTTGGTGAACAGCACCTTCTCGATCTCGGATTGCTCCAAGACCTCGACCGCCTCGCCGGCGAAGATGCCGTGCGACGCTACCGTGAAGACCTTCGTCGCTCCGCGCGCCTTGATCGCCCCGGCCGCCTTCGCCAGCGTGCCGCCCGTCGAGATCATGTCGTCGACGACGACCGCGACCTTGCCCGAAACGTCGCCTACAATATCGGTGACCTCGGCGATGTCCGGCTCGGGGCGCCGCTTGAAGACGATCGCGAGCGAGCTGTTCAGGCGCTTCGCGAAGAGCTCGGCCCGATGCACGCCGCCCGCGTCCGGCGAGACGATGACGATCTTGTCGTCGCAGAGGCCTTCCTTCTTGAGGTAGTTGCAGAGGACGGGCATCGCCATCAGGTTGTCGACCGGAATGTCGAAAAAGCCTTGAATCTGGGCGGCGTGCAGGTCCATCGTGACGATGCGCCGCGCACCGGTGACCTTGAGCAGGTTGGCGACGACCTTGGCCGAGATCGGCTCGCGGCCTTTGGTCTTCTTGTCCTGCTTCGCGTAGCCGTAGTAGGGGATCACCGCCGTAATGCGCGCGGCCGAGGCGCGGCGCAACGCGTCGATCATCAGGAGCAGCTCCATCACGGCGTCGTTGACGCCCTTTCCGTTGGGCGCCTTACAGATGGACTGCACGACGAACACTTCGGAGCCGCGGACGTTCTCGCCGATTTCGACCCTGGTCTCCTCGTTGCGGAACTCCGAGACCAGCGCCTTGCCGACGTGCAGGCGCAGGCGCTTCGCGATCTCCTCGGCGAGCTGCGGATTCGAGTTTCCACAAAACAGAAGCGGCGGCTGATTCACGGCTTAGGCTCGTTCGCTAACTGAATCGTTCGGCCCTCGGGGGCGGTTCTAAGGAAGGCAGTGGCTGCGGAATTTACCTTAGCTTCCCCCTTCGCGCTCGCCGGGGATCAACCCAAGGCGACGGAGGCGTTGGCCCACGGGGTCCAGCGCGGCGACCGCGCTCAAACATTGCTCGGCGTCACCGGCAGCGGCAAGACCATGGCGATGGCGCGGACGATCGAGCTGGTCCGCAAGCCGACGCTCGTCCTTTGCCACAACAAGACGCTCGCCGCTCAGCTGTGCGCCGAGTTCCGCGAATTCTTTCCGAACGACGCCGTCGAGTACTTCGTGTCGTACTTCGACTACTACCAGCCCGAGGCGTACGTGCCGTCGACCGACACCTACATCGAGAAGGACAGCTCGATCAACGACGAGATCGAGCGGCTGCGGCATTCGGCGACGCAGTCGCTGCTGACGCGGCGCGACACCCTGATCGTGGCCTCCGTGTCGTGCATCTTCGGCCTGGGCTCGCCCTCCGATTACATGGAGATGTCGGCACGCGTGCGCGTCGGCGAAGAGATGGATCGCGACGCCCTGCTGCGCAAGCTCGTCGACATGCAGTATCGCCGCAACGACCTCAACCTCGTGCGCGGCACGTTTCGCGTGCGCGGCGACACGCTGGAGTTCGTCGGCGTCGACGAGGAGCTGGTGCACCGGATCGAGTTCTTCGGCGACCAGATCGAGGCGATCAACGTCGTGAACCTGCTCACCGGCGAATACCTCGAGAGCAAAGACGAGCTCCTGATCTTCCCGGCCAAGCACTTCATCACGCCCGAGGAGAAGCTTCGCCGCGCGATCGTCTCCATCGAGGCCGAGCTCGAGGAGCGCCTCGCGTACTTCCGCGGCCACGGGAAGCTGCTGGAGGCGCAGCGCCTCGAGATGCGCACGCGCTACGACCTCGACATGCTGCGCGAGGTCGGCTACTGCAACGGCATCGAGAACTACTCGCGTCACCTCACCGGACGCGAGCCCGGCTCGACGCCGTGGTGCCTGATCGACTTCTTCCCCAAGGACTGGCTGCTCTTCGTGGACGAGTCGCACGTGACGCTCCCGCAGGTGCACGGCATGTACGCCGGCGACCGTTCGCGCAAGGAGGTCCTGGTGGAGCACGGCTTCCGCCTGCCCAGCGCGCTCGACAACAGGCCGTTGAAGTACCAAGAGTTCGACGATCACATCAACCAGGTGGTCTACGTCTCGGCGACGCCGCGCAGTTACGAGACGGGGCGCAGCTCGCAGGTCGTCGAGATGATCATTCGGCCGACCGGCCTGGCCGATCCCGAGGTCGAGGTGCGGCCGACGCGCAATCAGGTAGACGATCTGATGGAGGAAATCGCGATTCGGGCGGAACGCAAGGAGCGCGTGCTCGTGACGACGCTGACGAAGAAGATGGCCGAGGACCTGACGGACTACCTGCTGGAAAACGGGTTCCGCGTCCGTTACCTACACAGCGAGGTGGACACGCTCGAGCGCGTGGCGATCCTGCGCGACCTGCGAGCCGGCGTCTTCGACGTGCTGGTCGGGATCAATCTGCTGCGCGAAGGGCTCGATCTGCCGGAGGTATCGCTCGTCGGCATCCTCGACGCCGACAAGGAGAGCTACCTGCGCGACAACATTTCCCTCATTCAGACGATCGGGCGCGCCTCGCGCAACGTGGACGGCAAGGTGATCATGTACGCCGACGCCGTCACCGAATCGATGGCGCGCGCGATCGGCGAGACGCGCCGCCGGCGCGAGATGCAGCTGGCCTACAACGCGGAGCACGGCATCGAGCCGAAGTCGGTGCGCAAGGAGATCCACGATATCCTGAGCATGGTGGGCGCGACGCAGGAGAACACCGCGAAGCTGCGCCTCGAGAAGCTGCCGCGCGACGCGGCGGTCAAGATGGCGCGCGACCTGGAACGCAAGATGCGCGACGCGGCCGCCAACCTCGAGTTCGAGAAGGCCGCGGCGTTGCGCGACGAGCTAATCGAGCTACGCAGGCAGATCGGCGGCAACGAGTCCATCCTCTTCGGAGGCAAAGCCCCGAAGATCTTCGATAAGGCACTGGCCGAGCTCGTCGGTGGCTAGCGCGCTCGGCGGCGTCCTGACGCGCTCGATCCTGAGCGTTCCGGACCTCGCGGCCGAACTGGCCATCGTCGCCGCCGTCGTGGCGATCTTCGTCGTGCTGCACGCGGTCTTGCAGCGCCGGCTGCGCAGCGACTTGCTGCGACGCCACAACGACGTCGCGGGCTTCTTGTTTTCCGCCGTCGGCGTGCTCTACGCCGTCGTGCTCGGCTTCGTCGTCGTCGTCGTGTGGCAGAAGTACGACGGAGCCGTCTCCAACGTCGAGAACGAGGTCGACGCGACGGGCAACCTCTATCACGTCGTCGACGGCTTTCCGCCCGGGCCGCGCGTCACGATCCGCGCCGGCCTGATGGACTACATCGGCATCGTCCTGAACACCGAGTGGCCCGCGATGGAGCGCGATCAGGAAGTGCCGCAACTCGGTGCGGTTCGGCTCGAGAGCGTCTCGTACGCCATCGACACCTTCTCGCCCGCGAACTTCCAACAGTTCGCGGCGCAGCAGGCCGCGATCGCCGACGAGCAGCGCCTGTTCGACGCCCGGCGAGCGCGCCTCGTCGCGACGGTGCCCGCGGTTCCCGCGGTGCTCTGGTTCGCCCTCGTGGTCGGCGCGCTCGCGATGGTCGCCTTCTGCTACATCTTCGGGGTCGAGAACCGGCCCGCGCAGCTCGTGATGACGGCCATATTGGTCGGGCTGATCGGGATACTCTTCGTCGTCATCGAAGAGTTCTCGACGCCGTTCTCCGGCTCGGTGCGTATCTCGTCGGAGGGCTGGGCATACCTACAGCAGCGCCTGCCGCACGTCCCATAGCGCGGCATCGAAAGGGATTCGCATGTTGATCGTCACCGTCGCCGCCTACTCGAGCCCGTCGCCCGCTCCGTCGGCGAATAGCGCGATGCTGGCTCGCGCCAAGTCCGTGTTCGCACAGCTTCAGGCGGGTAAGGTCGACCGTTCCCAGCTCACGCCGCAGATGAATGCCGCCAGCGATGCGCAGCTCAAGTCGGTGCAGTCGTCGATCGCGCACGGAAGCCCGACGTCGTTCGAGCAGCAGCAGTCGTTCTCGCAGGGAGGCTACACGTACGCCGTGTACCTCGTGACGTTCAGCGACGGAGCGAAGGTCAGTTTCGTCTTCGCCCTCGACGCGCAGGGCAAAGTCTCCGGCATGCGGGTGACGGGCGCGCCGTAGCTTGCGCCGCATCGACCTCGTCCTCTTCGATTTGGATGACACGCTGCACGACGATACCTACGCGTACACCAGCGCCGCGGAGGAGGTCGCGCGCGAGGTTGCGGCCGAGCACGGCATCGACGCGCTGGCGCTGAAGTCCGCATACGTCGCCGAGTCCGAGGGCTTCTGGCACCGCCTGTCGCCGCTCGACCTGAAGGTGAAGCTCGCCAATCTGCGCGCGAGCATGTGGCAGGCGGCGCTGGACAGCGTCGGCGCCGGCGGCGATCCCGAGCTCGCGGTTCGCAGCGCCGAGCGGTACAACGACTACCGCCGAAAGTACTTCACGCTCTTCCCCGGCGCCGTCGAGCTGCTGCGCGCGTTGCAGGAGCGCGGCGTCAAGCTCGGCATCGTCACCAACGGCCTCTCGGAGACGCATCGCGAAAAGATCGCGCTGTTGCAGATCAGCGAGTACTTCGATGCGATATTTCTCTCCGACGAGGTCGGCATGGTGAAGCCCGACCCGTTGCTATTCGCGCACGCGTGCCGGACCCTGGGCGGAGCTCCCGCGCACGGCGCGATGGTCGGCGACCGCTACGACCGGGACATCCGGGGCGCCATGGAGGCCGGCCTGTACACGATCTGGCTCAACGTGCGCGATGAGGAGCTGCCGCCCGGCGCGACGCCGCCCGATGCGACCTGCAGCTCGATTGCGGAGGCCGCACGCATACTTCTCGCGCCCGCCGGGGTTTGGAAATAAACGTGTCGTTGGATTCCATCGTTATTAAGGGCGCGCGCGAGCACAATCTCAAAGATGTCGACCTCGTTCTCCCGCGCAACCGGCTGATCGTCATCACCGGCCTCTCGGGCTCGGGGAAGTCGTCGCTCGCCTTCGACACGATCTACGCGGAGGGCCAGCGCCGCTACGTCGAATCGCTCTCGTCGTACGCGCGGCAGTTTCTGGGGCAGATGGAGAAGCCCGACGTCGATTACATCGAGGGCCTCTCGCCGGCTATCTCGATCGACCAGAAGTCGACGTCGCGCAATCCTCGCTCCACCGTAGGCACTGTCACCGAAGTCTACGATTACCTCCGGCTTCTCTTCGCGCGCATCGGCACCCCGCACTGCTATCAGTGCGGGCGTGAGATCAGCTCGCAATCCTCGTCGCAGATCGTCGACTCGATCATGGAGCTGCCGGAGGGCACGCGCCTGACGCTGCTGGCGCCGCTCGTCCGCGGGCGCAAGGGCGAGTACGCGAAGCTCTTCGAGGAGATCGCCAAGGAAGGCTTCTCGCGCGTTCGCGTGGACGGCGAGGTCAAGGACCTCCGTGAGAAGATCTCGCTCGACAAGAAGCGCAAGCACACGATCGAGGTGATCGTCGACCGGCTCGTCATGAAGCCGGAGATCCGCAAGCGGCTCGCGGATTCGGTCGAGACGACGCTGCGTCTCTCGACCGGCATCGTTACGGTCCTTCGACAGGCTCAGGATGACAAGGGTCAGGCTGAGCTCACTTATAGCGAGGCGTTCGCGTGCGTGTACTGCGGGCTCTCGTTCGAGGAGCTCGCGCCGCGGCTCTTTTCCTTTAATTCGCCGTACGGGGCGTGCCCCGAGTGCAGCGGGCTGGGCGAGAAGATCGAGATCGACCCCTGGAAGGTGATCCCGGATCGCAGCAAGTCGATCTCCGAGGGCGCGGTCGTGCCGTGGAGCCGCAATCTGGGCAGCGGCCGCTATCCCTCGATGAACCCCTACTACATGCAGCAGCTGGAGCGCGTGCTGCGCCGCTATCGCGCGAAGATGACGACGCCCGTCGAGCAGTTCTCCGACGAGGTGCTCGAGCTGATCCTGTACGGAACCGATCGTGAGCAGACGTTCGCGTACACGTCGCGCGGCGGGAAGACCTGGGAGTACCGCGCGTCGTTCGAGGGCGTCGTCAACAACCTGCAGCGGCGCTATAGCGAGACGTCCAGCGCGTACGTCAAGGAAGAGATCGAGAAGTTCATGTCGGCGACGACGTGTCCGGCGTGTCACGGAGCTCGGCTCAAGCCCGAGGCGCTCGCCGTCACGATTGGCGGGCGCAACGTCGACGAGCTGACGCGCATGTCTATCGAACGGCTCGAGCTGTTCTTCCGGGAGCTTACGCTGACTCCGCGGCAGGAGCAGATCGCGCGTCAGATCGTCAAGGAGATCCGCGCGCGCCTGGGCTTCCTCACGAACGTCGGCCTCAACTATCTGACCCTGGGCCGTTCGGCGACAACGCTCGCCGGCGGCGAGTCGCAGCGCATCCGCCTCGCGACGCAGATCGGCAGCGCGCTCGTGGGCGTGCTGTACATCCTCGACGAGCCGTCCATCGGACTGCACCAGCGCGACAACGATCGGCTGCTGGCGACGCTCAAGACGCTGCGCGATCTCGGCAACACGTTGATCGTGATCGAGCACGATGAGGACACGATGCGCACGGCGGACGTCGTTGTCGACATCGGTCCGGGCGCCGGAGCGGAGGGCGGCGAGATCCTCACCTCCACAACGCTCGCGGACGTCATCGACAACCCGCAGTCGGAGACCGGCGCGTATCTCTCCGGGCGCAAGTTCATCCCGATTCCGCGCCGCAGACGCGACCCGCGCGGTTGGCTCGACGTCCAGAACGCTCGCGCCAACAACCTGCGCGGAATCGACGTCCGCTTTCCCGTCGGCGTCTTCGCGGCGGTCACCGGCGTGAGCGGCAGCGGAAAGTCGACGCTCGTGAACGAGGTATTGGTGCGGGCGCTCAACCAGCATCTGCACCGTCAGCCCCCGGGCGGCACGTACGGCACGGTCAAAGGCGCGGGTCAGCTCGACAAGCTTGTCGTGATCGATCAATCGCCGATCGGTCGGACGCCGCGCAGTAACCCGGCGACCTACACGGGAACGTTCGATCACATTCGCGAGCTGTTCTCCCTCGTTCCCGAGTCGCGAATGCGCGGCTACACGTCAGGCCGGTTCTCGTTCAACGTCAAGGGCGGGAGGTGCGAGGCCTGTCAGGGCGACGGGATCATCAAGATCGAGATGCACTTTCTGCCCGACGTCTACGTGCAGTGCGAGGTCTGCAAGGGCAAGCGCTACAACGCGCAGACCCTGGAAGTGAAGTACCGCGGCAAGACGATCGCCGACGTGCTCGAGATGCGCGTCGACGAGGCGAGCGAGTTCTTCACGAACATCCCGCGCGTGCACAACAAGCTGCACACGATCTGCGACGTCGGCCTCGGTTACATCAAGATGGGGCAGCCGGCGACGACGCTCTCCGGCGGCGAGGCCCAGCGCGTCAAGCTCGCGACGGAGCTGTCGCGCCGCTCCACCGGCCGCACGTTCTACGTCCTTGACGAGCCGACGACCGGGCTGCACTTCGCCGACATCCACAAGCTGCTCGACGTGCTGCAGCGGCTCGTGAGGCTGGGCAACACGGTGCTGGTCATCGAGCACAACCTCGACGTTATCAAGACGGCGGACTACCTGATCGATCTCGGTCCCGAAGGCGGCGACCGTGGCGGCACGGTGATCGCGACCGGCACGCCCGAGGAAGTCGCGGCGAACGAGGCCTCGTACACGGGAGCGTACCTCGTTCCCGTGCTGCGCGACCAGCGCGCGGTCGGCCACCACGTGCCCGACGACGCGGAGCTCGCGCGGTTGGAGCAAGAGAACCTCTTGGTGTTGAGCGACCTCGCCCGCAGCGGCCGGGTCGCAGTTGAGGCGTGAGCTCGGGGAGCCGGCGCGCCGAGGCCCGCGCGCAGTCGCTGCGCGAGCAGATCGAAGAGGCCAACTACCGCTATTACGTGCTCGACCAGCCGGAGATCACTGACGCGGAATTCGACGCGCTCCTGCGCGCGCTGATCGAGCTCGAGACGAAACACCCCGCGCTGCAAACGCCCGACTCTCCGTCGCAGCGCGTCGGGGCGGCGGCCTCCGAGCGCTTCGCCGCGTACGAGCACGCACGGCCGATGCTGAGCCTCGCGAACGCCACCACGTTCGAGGAGCTGCGCGCGTTCGACGACCGGGCCCGTAAGACTGCCGGCGGAGCCGTCGAGTACGTCTGCGAGTTGAAGATCGACGGGCTCGCCATCGCGCTCGACTATCGCGACGGCTCGCTGCTGCGCGGCGGAACCCGCGGCGACGGGCGCGTCGGCGAAGACGTCACCGCGAACCTGCGTACCGTCAAGACGATCCCGCTGCGCCTGCGCGAGGCGCCGCCGTCGTTTCTAGAGGCGCGCGGCGAGGTGTACTTGCGCAAGAGCGACTTCGAGCGGCTCAACCGCGCGCGCGAGCGCGATGGCGCGGCGGTGTTCGCCAATCCGCGCAACGCCGCTTCGGGCGGCGTGCGGCAGCTGGATCCGGCTCTGACGGCGCAGCGGCGCCTCTCGTTCTTCGCCTACCAGCTCGCAGTACCCGAGGCGGCGACGCAGTGGGAGGCGCTGCGCCGGCTGCGCGAGCTGGGCTTCCCGGTCAATCCGAACGTGGTGCACGCTCCGGAGCTGGACGACGTGCTCGCATACTGCACGCGGTGGGAGAGCCGGCGCGATGAGCTCGACTATGAGATCGACGGCGTCGTGATCAAGGTGGACGACGCGGCGCTCGCGCAGCGGCTCGGCGTCGCGTCGCGCGATCCGCGCTGGGCGATCGCCTTCAAGTTCAAGCCGCGCGAGGCGCGCACGAAGCTCGTCGACATCGTTGTGAGCGTGGGCCGCACCGGAACGCTCAACCCCAACGCCGTGCTCGCGCCGGTGCAGATCGGCGGCGTGACCGTGAAGAGCGCCACGCTCCACAACCAGGACTACATCGTCAACAACGACATCCGCGTCGGCGACACGGTTTTGGTGACGCGCGCGGGCGACGTGATCCCGCGCGTCGTCGGCCCGCTGGTTGCCGAACGCACCGGGAAAGAGCGGCGCTTCAAGATGCCCCAACGCTGCCCGGTGTGCGGCTCCGACGTGGACCATCCGCCCGGCGAGGCGATGTCGCGCTGCACGAACGCCGCCTGTCCCGCGCAGGTCTACGAGCGCGTCCGGCACTTCGCTTCGCGCGGAGCAATGGACATCGAAGGCCTTGGCGACGTCATGGCGCAGCAGCTCACGGAACGCGGCTTGGTGCGCGACATCTCCGACGTCTATCACCTCGACGAAAAATCGCTCGCGGGCGTCCCGCGCACGGGCCGCAAGAGCATCGAGAACCTCCTGCGCAACATCACCGCCTCCAAGCAGCGCGGGCTCGCGCGCCTTCTATATGGACTGGGAATTCGTTTCGTCGGCTCGCAGACGGCGCAGATTCTCGCGGGCGACTTCGGGACGATCGACGCGATCGCGGACGCGGACGGCGATCGACTGCAAGAAAGCGAGGGCATCGGTCCCGAGGCGGCCGGCAGCGTGGAGCTGTTCTTCAAGCAGCGCGCCAACCGCGCGATGATCGCGCGGCTGCAAGGACTAGGCGTGCAGACCACGGCGCCGAAGCGCGCCCGCGCCGCGACCGGTGCGCTCGCGGGTAAGACGTTCGTGCTGACGGGGACGCTGCCGGCGCTCACGCGCGACGAGGCGACCGAGCTGATCGTCGCCGCCGGCGGCAAAGTCACCGGCTCCGTCAGCCAGAAGACCGACTACGTCGTCGCAGGAGACGAGCCGGGGAGCAAGGTCGTCAAGGCCGAGGCGCTCGGCATCGCGATCCTCGACGAAGCCGCATTGCGTGTCATGCTGAGCGGCGTCGAAGCGTGAAAACCGCCGTGCGCATCGTGCCCGCCGACGTGCTGACGCCGATCGGCGCGTACCGCGCGCTCGCGCAGCCGCAGGCCTCATGTCTGCTCGAGAGCGTCGAGAGCGGCGGCAGAATCTCGCGCTACTCCTTCATCGGCCTGGATTATCGCGCGGCGCAAGATTTCGAGCCGGCGCCCGATCTCTACGACCGCGTCCGCGCCTTCATCGCCGACCATCGAGCGACGGGCGAGAACGCGAGCCTCGGCGGCGCGCTGCTCGCATTTGCCTACGACGCCGCGCGCTGCGACGCGCGGCTCGCGCGGCGCAAGCCGTCGCGTCCCGCCATGCCCGCGGCCTACGTCGCGATCCCGGCGACGTGGCTGATCTTCGATCACTTCACCGATCGCCTCACGCTGTGGTGCAGCGGCGACGACGCGCGCTCGTGTGAGCGCCGCATCGGCGGCTACCTCGACCGGCTGCTCGCCGCGCGGCCCGCGATGCCTGAGGCGCTGCGCGCGCGCGGCGCGATGAGCGCGTCGCTCGATCGCGAGCGATTCCTGGACTTAGCCGGCGAAGTCAAGCGGCGCATCTTCGAGGGCGACGTGTATCAGCTGCAGCTGGGCATCCGCTTCGGCGCCGAGCTCGCGGGCAGCGCCTTCGATCTCTACCGCGCGCTGCGGCGCGAAAATCCGTCACCCTACATGTTTTACGTCGACACGTCGTTCGGTCAGATGCTGGGGGCGTCGCCGGAGTTCCTCGTGCGTTTGGAGGGCCGCAAGGCCCGCATCCGGCCGCTGGCGGGGACGCGCTGGCGCGGCCGCGACGACGACGAGGACGCGCGCCTCGCCGCGGAGCTGCTCGCGAACGAGAAGGAACGCGCCGAGCACGTGATGCTCGTCGACCTCGGGCGCAACGATCTGGGTTCGGTCTGCGAGTACGGCAGCGTGCAGGTCGACGAGCTGTTGCAGATCGAGCGCTACAGCCACGTCATGCACATCGTCTCGAACGTCGTCGGGCAGCTGCGCGAAAACTGCGATGCGCTCGATCTCTTTCGGGCCGGATTCCCGGCGGGCACCGTCACCGGGACGCCGAAGATGCGCGCGATGCAACTGATCGACGACCTGGAGCCCGTGACGCGCGGATTCTACGCGGGGAGCATCGGGCGCTGGTCGTTCGGCGGCGACTTCGACTCGTGCATCACGCTGCGCAGCGTGCACGTACAGGACGGCCGCGCGTGGTGGCAGGCGTCCGCCGGAATCGTCGCCGATTCGGATCCGGGCGCGGAGTACCGCGAGGTCTTCGATAAGACGCGCATCGCCCGCGCTGTGCTGGGAGTCGAATGACGGCGCCGGCCCGTCGCGTGCTGTTCGTGGACAACTTCGACAGCTTCGCCTACAACGTCGTACACTTGCTCGCCGCCTGCGGCGCGGATCCGGACGTAATGCTCAACGACGATGCGCGGCTCCGTCCCGAGCTGCTCGACGGCTACGACGCGCTCGTCGTCGGCCCGGGGCCCGGGCGGCCGGAACACGCGCCGCAGATGCTCGCCGTCGTGAGCGCGGCGATCGAACGCGGGACGCCGGTGTTCGGCATCTGTCTCGGACTGCAGGCGATCGGCGAGGCGCTGGGTGGCGCCGTCGTTCACGCGCCGCAGCTGATGCACGGCAAGACGTCGCGCATCGAGCACGACGGATCGGGTATCTTCGCCGGCGCGCCGTCGCCGCTGGTCGCGACGC
Source organism: Candidatus Cybelea sp. (assembly GCA_036522095.1). Lineage (GTDB taxonomy): Bacteria > Vulcanimicrobiota > Vulcanimicrobiia > Vulcanimicrobiales > Vulcanimicrobiaceae > Cybelea. Next base: position 35,915 of record DATDGN010000068.1, read on the forward strand.
GCTACCACTCGCTCTGCCTGGACGCCGCGACGCTTCCCGGCGAACTGCGCGTCACCGCGCGCAGCGAGGACGGCGTCGTGCAGGGCGTCGCGCACCTTAAGCGTCCGGTCTTCGGCGTGCAGTTCCATCCCGAGTCGGTGCTGAGCGAACACGGCGCCACGCTCGTCAAAAACTTCCTCTCTCTCCCAGTGTCGTCCTGAGCTTGTCGAAGGACGAATTCGCACCGCTGCTACGCCGCGTCGTGGCGCGCGAGGATCTCTCCGAAGCCGAGGCGGCGGCGTTCGTCGGCGAGATCATGGACGGCGGCTACACGCCCGTCCAGGCCGGCGCGCTGCTGGCGGCGCTGGCTTCCAAGGGCGAGACGCCGGGGGAGATCGCCGGAGCGGCACGCGCGATGCGCGAGCGCAGCCTGCACGTCGAGCACGGCCTGCCCATGGTCGTCGACGTGGTCGGTACGGGCGGCGATCACGCCGGCACGATCAACATCTCGACGATGGCCGCGCTGGTCGTGGCTGCGGCGGGCACGCCGGTCGCGAAGCACGGCAACCGCGCGGCCTCGAGCGCGTGCGGGAGCGCGGATCTGCTCGAGGCTGCGGGATTCGCGCTCGAGATCCCGCCCGAGCGCGCCGCCGCGATGCTGCGCGAGTGCGGCTTCACGTTCATGTTCGCACCGCACTACCATCCTGCGATGCGCAACGCCGCGCCGGT
>DATDGN010000069.1:0-7271 GCA_036522095.1 Candidatus Cybelea sp.
AGGTGTTGCCCGAAGCGACGCAAGTCCGAGTCGGGTCCAAAAGGCCCCAGGATGTAGTGGGCGCTTCCGATGAGTAATCGGCGCAGATATACATTACCGGCTTTGGTGATCGGCAGCTGTGGCGACCTGTCACCGGACTGGTCTTGGCGAGGGACCAGCCCCAGATATGGTCCCACGTCGCGGCTACGGATAAAGCGTGCCTTGTCGGACAGAGTGAGCACGAAGGCCAACGACGTCAACGTTCCAACCCCGGCGATCTGCCGCAGCACCGTGGTCTCGGGGTAGCGTTGGGCGAGCTCCTCAATATGCTGGTCGTAACAGCGGATCTGTTCGTTGAGCGCATCGATCGCGGCGAGCAGGGGTGCCAAGAACGACGCGAGTTCTTTGGGCATGCGGTCGCGAACGCGTCGCGCAAAGCACGGGCTGCTGCATCCCGGCAATCGACCACCCAGCGATTTGGTCAGTCCGCGGGCGGCGTTGATGAGCTTTGTCCGCGCGCCGACCAGGACGTCGCGTGCGCGGATCAAGGAGATGTCGATTTGCATCTGCTCGGTCCGGTGTACGACCGGGGCAAGCAACTCCGGATCGAAGCGGACCATCCGCGCCAAGATCTCAGCGTCGGCGCGATCGTTCTTTCGATCGCTTTGGTGAATCTTACGCAGTTCTCGGGCATTGGCAACGACGACCTCATGCCCGCAGGCAGCAACGAGTCGACTTACCCACCCAGAGTGCGTTCCAGTCTCGAGCGCTACTCGCGCCGGCGCTTGGCCGCGGAAGTACCCCTCTAGTGCCGCTTGGGTCGTGCGTAGACGGGTCTGGCTGGCCAGGGCGCCTTCCTCATCGAGCACGCACACCTCGCTGAAGCGGTCCCCAAGGTCGATGCCAATAGCGCTGCGAGGATTTGTTTTCCGTTGGCGGTCTGCTAAACTGGTTCGCATGGGCCGATCTCCTTTCAATGCACTTCGAGTGCGCAAAGCGATTCTTAGCAGGTCGCGTTTTTGGGGACCGGCCTTCTCATTCCATCTTAGCATCGGCGTCGCCGCGGCATTGCTCGCTGGGTGTGGCGGATCGCAGCTGCCAACTGGGGTGGCGGGCACGACGCAGCAAAGCCCCACGATCGCCACACATGCCAATCGCGACGGTTCGTGGATGCTGCCGGGAGCGAAAAGCGGGAAGCTGCTCTACGTTAGTGCCCCTGTGGATCAAAAGGTCTACGTGTACAGCTTGCCGGCCGGCCAGCTGGTGGGCACGCTGACAGGTCTCGTTAACCCGGCGGGCGAGTGCTCGGACAAGGCCGGCCATGTTTGGATTGCGTTGAACGTAGGCGGACTCGGTCCAGGCACCGTGGTTGAGTATGCGCGTGGCGGGACGAAGCCGATTGCGAAATTGGACGATAGTGACCCACCGCAGCACTGCTCTGTGGATCCCACGACTGGCAATCTTGCGGTCGCGCCCGCTTACGGCGGGCATCGGGGCATCGCGATTTACGCAAATGCTCGAGGATTGCCCAAGTACCACCGTGCTAAAAATGCGGACCCATGGGACTGCGTCTACGATAATAGCGGCAACCTTTTCGTAGCCGCCGCGATCGGACCTTATGCAAGTAAATTGTACTGGCTTCGCAAAGGCGCCGCTACAGTAACCAAATATTTCCTCTATCCGCCGGAGTACGCAGATGACGGCATCGGGTGGGATGGCCAGCATTTGGTGATCTCGCCAGACGGCTATGATCTTTATCAGTATACTCAGCACAACCAAGTTGGCGAGACGGTATTGAAAGGCGGCGGCTTCGACACCACTGCCAGCTTGTGGATTCAAGGATCAACGCTAATTGCCGTAAACGGCTACGCAGTCGCATTTTATGCATATCCGAGCGGTGGCTATCCCTTTAAGGTTATGAACAATGCTTATAGCGCAGACGGCCTAACGGTTAGCATCTGACCCACAGGTGCGCCGAGAGCGCGGCCTGCGTGCGGACCCGCGGCACCGAACATTTGTAGCCGCTCGTCCGTTCAGCTTCGGGAGGCTTGGCCAATGAGAACCTACGCTCGCTACACTCTTGGCATCGGCGCGGCTGTTGCATTGCTCGCAGGCTGCGGTGCCCTTCCCCTGAGCCTGTCGAAGGGTCAGGATGCCGCGCAGCCGCCGATTAGCGCGCCGGGCGCGATCCAGCAAGGCGTGAGAGTCGCGCAAAGCCTCCCGTCTGCGTCGACTTACAGGGTTCTATACCGCTTCCGTGGCAAAGACGGCGCGAACCCGATCGGTGGCTTGATCGACATACACGGCAGACTGTATGGCACGACCGCAGGCGCGGACCTCCACTTATCGCACCATTTCGGAAGCGTGTTTAGCCTGACGATTTCCGGCGCAGCGAGGCTGCTTCACCGCTTCGACGGCGCCCCCGACGACGGAGCGAAGCCGGGTGCGGACATGATCAACGTGAGAGGCACCGTCTACGGCACGACACCGAACGGCGGCTCGGGATGCAGCGGCGGTCGATCGCTGGGTTGCGGAACGGTCTTTAGCATCACGAGAACCGGCACGGAGAAAGTGCTGCATAGTTTCGATGGTGCTTCCGACGGAAGAGTCCCGAGCGCGGGTTTGATCTACGTCAAGGGCAGGTTGTACGGCACGACGGCGGGCGGCGGTGATGGTGGTTCGGGATGCACTGGCTATTTTTGCGGAACGGTCTTCAGCATTACGACGAACGGCACGGAGAACGTGTTGTACTGCTTCTGTTACGGTACCGGAGACGGGTTACATCCGGCTGCCGGATTGATCGATGTGAATGGCACACTGTACGGCACGACAGAATACGGCGGCGATACGGCTATCTGCTCAAACGGCTGCGGGACGGTCTTTAGCGTAACGACGGCCGGAACGGAGAAGGTCCTCTACCGATTCGGTCGTGATTCCTCGGACGGAGTATTACCCAACTCGAGCTTGATCAACGTGAATGGCACGCTTTACGGCACCACCCAGCAGGGCGGAGCGCACAGCGATGGGACCGTCTTTAGCGTAACGACGTCCGGCAAGGAGAAGGTGCTGTATAGCTTCGGTGGCGGTTTCGACGGCATGTGGCCGTACGCGAGCCTGATCAACGTGAACGGCACGCTGTACGGCACGACATATTACGGCGGTGGTATCGGATGCCTACGTAATGATGGCCATGGATGTGGAACGGTTTTCGCGCTAAAGCCGTAGCCCCGTCCGCCGCGTCCACCGGCGATTACGGGGACAACGAGAAAACCGTTCCGTGCCCGTAGATGTGGCAGCATCGGTCATCCACTCCGCCCAGATACGTCGTTCCGTACAGCGTACCGTTCACGTTCGTCAAGGGTGCGCCGGGGTCGAAGCCGTGCGTCCCGCCGACGAAGCGGTACAGCACCGTCTCGACGCCGCCGGCGGTTACGGTGTAAACCGTTCCGCAGGTGCCAGAATATATGAAGCACGTGTTGCCGCCACCACCTGCCATGGTTGTTCCGTACAGCACGCCGTTTACGTCGATCAGGCCGGCCAGCGGATTCGCCCCATCGGGACCACCGGCGAAATCGTGTGCGGCGTTCGCCTTCACGATCTACGGCATTCGTTTGCATCGATGGCGCTCGCGGCCGGCGTCGATCCTAAAACCATATCGAGCATGCTCGGTCATTCGACGATTTCGACAACCGCCGATCTACGCACACGTAACGGAATCTCTGATACGCGAGGCGGCAAGTCGCGTCGACGACACGGTTTCGCGAGCACTTAAGAACGCGAAGGGCGTCTCGTAACGCCCGACGCGCTCGTGCACGGCTAAAAACGGCGGCCAGCCAGCTGGTTACGGAAAAGGGCGACAAAAAGCCACCCCTGAGGGGAGATCGCGGACGGCCAGATCGAGTTGGTGCGCGTTATCAATCCGTTATCAATAGCGTCTAGAAAGTCCAGGCTTTCGGGATATTTTGCTGGGGAAGGTGGGAGTCGAACCCACATGAGTTGCCTCGGCCGCTTTTGAGGCGGCTGCGTCTGCCATTCCGCCACTCCCCCACTGAAGCTACGGCTGTTTCGCGTCGACAAGACGCTGCGCCTCGGCGGCGCTGCCGACGAGATAAACGCCCAGGCCCATCTCGACCGAGCGGCGCGCGAAGATCAGGGTCACGAGCTCGGCGCCGCGCGTCTGCCGCAGGTCGACACGCGCCACGTCTCCGCGACGCCAGCGCAGCCTGACGAGGCGCGCGCCGTGCAGAATGCCGAGCGCAGCGCCGTTCGCAGCAGTCAAAACTCGATCTCCGGGAGCATAAGCGAAGCCCGAGATGCTCTCGAGGCGAGCCGTCGAGCGCGGATCGTGGGGTGCAAACTCCTCCGCAACGCTAAGCTCGCTGCTGCTTCCGTTCAGCGTCAGCGCACGCTTGAAGGTCGCACCGCCGTTTGGCACGTCGGGGGCTTCGTACGAACAGGTGACTCGAGCCGTGGTCCCGAGATCCATGCGGTCGCAGGAGTACTCGCGGTTGAACGTTCCCGCCGGCAACAGATGCGTGTATCCCGCGATGAAGTCGCGCGCGGATACCGGCGGCAGCGGATCGGTCGCGTCGCGCAGCAAGCCGATGCCCGTCGCCGCGTTGCCGCTACCGTCGTTCAGCACTGCGATGCGGGCGCCCGCGAACGGCGCGAAGACGACGCGCACGCGCGCGTTTGCGATCACCGTGCCGCCGGGATCCGCAAACGGCGGCGGACTTCCCCTGGGCGGCCACGGCGTCCGGTTCGGTGCGCTGGTCGTCACGCCGACCCCCACCACGCGCACGCCGCCCGAGGCCACGTAGAAGGGCGCAACCTTCGCCCTCCGGCGCCCCAACGCAACGGCCCCCATCGCGACTCGCTGCACCCAACGGCTCGGATTCACCGCGACGATGAAACCGTACGACGAATCGTCGGCCAGGAGCAGCGTCGCATTCGGAACGGCTCGATCGCGCGCGAACGGATGAATCGCCGACGGATCCGCAGCGAGACGCCCCGCCTCGCGCAGGTGGCGCAGTCTGGCGACCGCCCACGGTTGCATCCGACCGCCGCCGACGCCCGTGGGCGTTAGCGGAAGAAGAAGCGCCTTGGTTCGCAGCGCGCGATCGCTCGTCGCCGCCAAATCCACGAGCGTGCAGCTCAACCCGCGCGTGTTGCACGCGCGCTGCAATGCGACCGTCGCGGTCGCCAGCGCCGCGAACTCGTCGTTGCTCAGGCTCTCCGGCACGAACAGGCTCGCGGGCCAGACGATCGAGGCGTCGGCGGCGACGTGCGTGTGCGCGAGCAGCGCGCCGTACCGCGCGACCACGTCCCCGAACGCGCGCGTCGGCGCATAACGTGCTGAGGAGCGCAGGTCGACCGTGAGCGCCGCATCCCACGCGTAGGACCAGTTCGCCCAGGGCGCCTCCCAGCCGTGCGGATAGATCGTGTCCTGCACCGGAAAATTGACCACGCCGTGCGCGCCGTCGCGCAGCAGTTCGCCGAGTGCGAGCGCCGTGTTGGCGGGATCGCTCGGCCGCGGGGCGCCCTCATCCGCGCCTTGAAACCATCCGGCCTGAAACTCCGACTGCATGACGGGAACGTGCGGCTGCGTTTGCAGCAGCCCGGTCGCAAAGTCGAGGTCCGCCAGATCGTGCGCGCCGATGCGATACGAGCCGCTCTGGTACCAGTTGCCCCACGCCCACACGGGCGACGCCGCCGTCACCTTCATCTCGTACGTGTTGACGAACAGCGGAACTTTACCGCCGGCGACAGATTGCACGACCGAACGCAGCCAGTCGATGTAAGAGCGCCAGTGCGCACCCGGCCACGTGTCATTGTCGAGGTACGCGCCTTGATCGTCGTCGAGTGCGATCGCCAGCACGTCGCTCGAGTACGGCTCGACCGCGTGCAACGCGTCGCGCAGCCACGCCGCTGCGTTGCGCAGATGCGTGCCGTTGGCCAGCCACTCCGTTGCTGCGATGTCCGCGTGCGCGTTTTGCAACGTGGCGGTGGCGGGATAGCGCCCCTCCAGCACGTCGTGCAGCGGCATGTTGTACTCGGGGCGCTGGAGCAGCCACGCGGGATAGCCGCCGTTGCGCCATTCGTTGCGGATGACGGGGCCGGGCCGCAGGATCAACTTGAACCCGAGCTCGTGGGTGAGCGCCAACAAGCCCAAGAGATCGCGCCGCGCGTCGGTCGAGCCGCGGAAATCGGCGACGCCCTCCGCCGGCTCGTGCCAGTTCCAAATCACGTACAGGTCGATCGTGTTGATGCCGAGCCGCTTGTACGAGGCAAGCGTCTCGCGCCAGCGCTCGCGCGGAATGCGTTCGTAAAAGAAAGCCGCGCCGTAGACGAAGAACGGCCGGCCGTCGACCGTGAACACCGGGTAGCCGCGATCCGATGTAACGCGGGCCGCGTTCCATGACGACCAGCCCGCGGCCTGCGCGTCCGCGTGCGGCAGGGCGGCGAGCGCGAGCGCCGCCACCGCGGCCAGGGCGAAGGGCCACCAGCGCCGCGAGCGCGCTACGACCAGAAAGACGAGCGCGCCGGCTGCGAGCCAACCCACGCCGAGCGCGATCGCGTTCGCGCCGGAGGAGACGAAGGCCAGGCCCCAGCCCGCCAGCGCGACGAGAGCCGGCAGCGGATAGAGCGGCATGCGGAACGCCGCTGTCATCCTGAGCCTGTCGAAGGACGAGCGCCGAGCGCGCAAAAGACCGAGCGCGACGATCTGGGCGACCCCTTGGATCAGCACGATACCCGCGGTTAGAAACGCGATCACCTGATCGAGCGTGAACAGGCTCGCGACCAGCGACAGTCCGCCGACGACGAGCAGCGCGACGTGCGGGAACTCCTTGCGCGGGTGCAGCCGCCCGAATGCGGGCAGGAACGCGCCGTCGCGCGCGGCCGCGAACGAGATCCGCGAAAAGCCGAGCAGGTTCCCGTAGAGCGACGCGAACGCGGTGACGAGCACGAGCAGCGTGACGCCGATCGCCGCGACGCGTCCCCACGTCCGCTCCACGACGAAGGCTCCCACGTACTGCGCCTGCGCCGTGGGCGCGCCATGCGCGTCGAGCAGCGATCGCCACGGAACGGTGCCGAGCACGCCGACCTGCAGCAGCACGTATAGGATCGCCACCACCACGACGGAGGCGACGATCGCCGCCGGGATCGTGCGCCGCGGCGCAACGACCTCGTCGCCGAGCAGCGCGGCATCCGCGTAGCCGGCGTGGTCGTACAGCGTTATGACGAGCGCGCTGCCGAAGCCGGCTAGGAACGCCAGGTTGAAGCGCACCGGC
>DATDGN010000070.1:0-6644 GCA_036522095.1 Candidatus Cybelea sp.
GCTCGACAAGCGGACCGGCGATCACCTGGCGCTGGACACCGGCGGCGGACCGATCGCCCGCCTTTGGGCCACCGCGCTCGCCGGACTCGTCGACATCGGCTACATCAAGTCCACGGGACGCAGCGTAAAGATGTATCTGCCCAAGACCCAGTCGCTTCCCGAGGTCGAGTTCGAATGGAAGATCCCCAAGTGGAGCAACGCCATCGAACGCGACCGCGCTCGCACCTATTTCCAGGTGTATGCGGCCGCCGCCGCTCTTCACTTTGTTGAGCAGGCGCTTGGCGAACTGCACGCCGGCAGAACCCGCACCTGGTCGGAGTTCACCGTTCCGCAGGACGCCATCGGCTGCGGCTTCCACGAAGCGGTGCGCGGCGTGTTGTCGCATCACGTGGTCATTCGCGACGGCAAGATCGCCAACTATCATCCGTATCCGCCGACGCCGTGGAACGCCAACCCGCGGGACATTTACGGAACCCCGGGCCCCTACGAAGACGCCGTGCAAAATACGCCGATCTTCGAGGAAAACGGTCCGGACAAGTTCAAAGGCATCGATATCATGCGCGCGGTGCGTAGTTTCGATCCGTGCCTGCCCTGCGGCGTACACATGTACCTCGGCAATGGCAAGGTGCTGGAGACGCATCACTCGCCGATGTTCGGCATGCACGCGTAGGGTTTTTGAGAGTTGAGTTGAAGCGGGTGGTTTTGCGGACAACTTACGGTTTTGGTGCCGGGCCAAGACCATGGGAAGCCGCGACTGCCCGCTTCCACTTGTGTCTAGACGACGTGTCTAAACGATGTGTCTAAACGATGTGTCTAGACGATGTGTTCTAAACGACGTGTCTAGACGATGTGACCAGACGACGCTTCAAAACGATGCGTTTAAACGATGCCGGTGAAGGAAACCATGGCGCCTGACACTGCATTGCAGAAGCAGCTCCAGCGGATCGGGGAAATTGTCGAGCAGCTTGAGTCCGCTGCCGACCCGCACGCCCGCGCCATGGCGAAAGAATTGCTCGAATCGCTGATGGCCCTGCACGGTACTGCGCTCGAGCGAATCCACGCCGCCGCCGCCGACGCCCACCCCGCCGCCGACTCCGACGCCGCCGCCGCAGGCGACGCCGCCGCCCAAGCAGCAGCAACTGCCGCAACCGAAGCTCAAAGTCAACCTCGTGCACACCTCGAACCGGGCGGGCACCTCATCGACCGAAAATATGTCTACGCAGCCCAAGAACGGCAGCGAGAACGGCGCGCCGCAGGGCGTGGGCAACGGGCCGCCGCAGCCGGCCAGCAGCGCGGCGGCCGGAACGCCCAAGCCGGCGTGCGCGAATCCGAACGTGGAGGCGACCGTGACGAATGCGGTGCAGCCGGAATATCCGCAATCCGCGCTCGATCTCGGCCTCGGCGCCGTGACGGTCAACGTCGAAGTCACCGTCGGACCGAGCGGCAACCTCATCACCGCCTCGGTCTATAAAAGCTCGAGCAACATGGCGATCGATCAGGCGGCGCTGCGCGCGGCTCGGCAGTCGTCCTACTCGCCGAAGCTCATCAACTGCCAGCCGACGACGGGTAACTATCTCTTCCGCGCGGATTTCCAACCCGACTAACCCGCACGCGCGTCATGAGCCATGAGGCGCATTCCGCGTTTGCTGGTGATTGCGTTCGCGCTCTCGCTGCTCGTGCATCTGATCGTCGCGCTGATCGTGCGGCCGCCCACGCCCACGCCGCAGGGCCAGGCTGAGGTCGTTTCGATCGAGCATCGGCCCGCGACGATCGTCGTCCGGAAGCTGCAGACGCCTCCGCCGCCGCCTTCCAAACAGACACCCGCGCCGCGCACCGTCAGCTCGGCCCGTCCACGCAAGCGCAACGGACTCGAGGGGCCGCCGGGAACGGCGTACGGCACGCCGCCAGCGCCTACGCCGGCTCCCGCCACACCGGCGCCTACGCCGGCGGCGACCACCGCCGCCGGATGCGCGCAGCCCAACGCCGGTGCGGCGATCGCCGCCTCGCCGCCGCCGCCCGACATCGCGCCCGGGGCGCGAGCGGAGGGGACGAGCGGCGTCGCCCTCGTGCGCGTGCAACTCGATCCCAGCGGGCAAGTGACGGGAACCGGCGTCGTGCGGAGCAGCGGGAACTCGTCGCTCGATGTGGTCGCCGTCGCGATGGCGCGCGACGCGCGCTACACTCCGGCCCTGCACGGCTGCAAGCCGGTTGCGGGAGACTACGCGTTCAGCGTAAAGTTCGTCGCATGGTAGAGGCCGCTCGAAACACGTGACGTTCTTCCAGGCCCTGGTTCTCGCGCTGCTGCAGGGCGTGAGCGAGCTGTTCCCCGTTTCGAGCCTGGGACACACGATCTTGGTGCCGGCGGTGCTCGGCTGGCACAACGTGGATCGCTCCAGCGCGTCGTTCCTCGCGTTTGTCGTCGTGCTGCATCTGGGCACGGCGCTGGCGCTGATCGTCTTTTACCGTGCGCAATGGTATGCGATAGTGTGCGCGCTAATCGCGAGCGTGGTTCGCGGGCGCCTGAGTGACGACCGCGACGAGCGCATCGGCTGGCGGCTCGTGGTCGCCACGATTCCGGTCGGCATCCTAGGCTTCATCTTCGAGGTTCCGGTACGGCGGCTGTTCGGCTCGCCGGCGCCTGCGGCGTTCTTCCTGATCCTCAACGGCCTCGTGATGTTCGCGGGTGAGGCGCTGCGCCGGCAACAGCGGCAGACCGCCGGGCGGGCCGACAAGCCGATCGAGCGGCTCAGCTACGCGGGCAGCCTCTCCGTCGGCACCGCGCAGGCGCTCGCGCTGCTGCCCGGCATCTCGCGGTCGGGAATTTCGATGGTCGCGGGACTCCTCTGCGACCTCGACCACGAGGACGCGGCGCGCTTCTCGTTCCTGCTGGCGACGCCGGTGATCTTGGCGGCGGCGCTGCTCGAGGTACCGAAGCTGTTCGCGCCGGCGGCGCACGTCGTGCTCGTCCAGGCCGTCGTCGGCGGAATTGCGGCCGGCGCCGCCGCATATCTTTCGGTGGCCTTCTTGACGCGCTACTTCCGGTCGAACGACCTGCGCCCGTTCGGCTGGTACTGCGTCGTCGTGGGCGCAATCTGCCTCGTTCTCGCACGCGGGGGTATCATCACATGAGAGTCATTGCGGTCGCCTTGGCGATCATCTTCTTCGTCCTCGGGATCCTGTACGGCATGGGAAAGATCAATTTCTTCACGCAGTCCGGCCCGCAACACGCGCACCACTTCACGCATCTAGTAATTCTTTGGGTGCTGGCGCTGCTCTGCCTGATTTGGGCCCGCTTCCAGAGCGCGCCGCGGTGAAACTTTCGCACGTCGCGGCGGACGCGAGCGTCGAGATGGTCGATGTCTCCACTAAAGGCGTCACGTCTCGATTCGCGCGTGCGGAGGCCGTCGTTCGCATGAACGGCGCGGCGCGAACCGCGCTGCGCGAGGCGACGCTGCGCAAGGGCGACGCGCTCGTTGCGGCCCAGATCGCGGGAATCATGGCCGCAAAACGCACGGCGACGCTGATCCCCCTGGCTCATCCATTGCCGCTGGACAAGATCGACGTGCGCTTCGAGTGGCGCGACGACGGCGAGCTTCGCGTCGAGACGGAAGTCCGCACGTCGGCGCGCACCGGCGTCGAGCTCGAAGCTCTGGTCGCGGCCTCGGTCGCCGCGCTGACCATCTACGACATGGCCAAGGCCCTCGACAAGGGCATCACGATCGACTCGCTGCGATTGCTGAGCAAGAGCGGCGGCAAATCCGGCCCCTATGACGTTTAAGGCGGCGCTGATCGTCCTCTCCGATCGCGCGGCGTCGGGAGAGCGCGCCGACGAATGCCTGCCTGTCATGCGCGAACGGCTCGGCGACGCCTACGCAGTCGTTCGCGAAAGCGTCATTCCCGACGATCCGGCTTCGCTGCAGGCTCATCTCATCGACCTCGCGGATTCGCACGTCGCGGACCTCGTGCTGACCAGCGGGGGCACGGGGCTGTCGCCGCGCGATCGCACGCCGCAGGCGACCGCGGCAGTTCTAGACTACGAGATACCCGGCATCGCCGAGGCGATTCGCGCCGCCTCGCTGCAATACGCGCGCACGGCGATGCTCTCGCGCGCGATCGCCGGCGTTCGCGATCGGACGCTCGTCATCAATCTGCCCGGCAGTCCAACGGCGGTGGCGCAAACGCTGGACGTCGTGCTGCCGGTGCTTCCGCACGCGCTCGAACTCCTGGCCGACCGGTCGCCGGACGGATGAGACGGATCTCGAGCTACGCCGAAGCGGAAGCCTACCTTCTCGGCACGATCGACGAGACGGTTTCGCCCCGCACGTCGTACAAGCTCGACCGAATCCGCGCCCTGCTGCGCGAGCTCGGCGATCCGCACCGCGCGTATCCCGCGATCCACGTCGGGGGAACCAGCGGCAAGGGTTCGACGGCGACGATGATCGCGGGCGCCCTACAGGCCGCGGGAAAGCGAACCGGACTCCACACGAAACCGCACCTCGTTGCGATGACCGAACGCGCCCGCGTCGACGGCGTGGCCATCCCTCAGGAACGCTTCGCCGCTCTGCTCGACGAGATGCTGCCGGCGATCGCGCGCGCTGCAGCGAAGCATGGACGGCCGACCTATTACGAAACGCTGCTGGCGCTGTCGTTCAAGTACTTCGCCGACGAACGCGTGGACGTGGCGGTGATCGAGGTGGGGCTCGGCGGGAGGCTCGACGGCACCAACGTGATCCTGCCCGTCGTCGCGGCGATCACGTCGGTGGGCTACGACCACACCGACGTGCTGGGGACCACGATCGAAGCGATCGCGTCGGAGAAGGCCGGCATCGCGAAACCGGGCGTCCCGCTCGTGCTCGCGGCGATGCCTGCCGCCGCGCGGGCGGTGATCGAACGCTACGCCGCCGAGGTCGGCGCGCCCGTCGTGCGCGTCGAGCAGGTCGTGCGCGTCGACCGCGAGCCGGCCGAGGAACGCGGCGCGCAGACGCTCTCCGTCGTGACGCCGCGCGAGTCGTATCGGCTGCGCCTGGCGGTCGCCGGCGCCTTCCAGCGCGCGAACGCGGCGACTGCGATCGCGGTGCTCGAGCAACTCGCCGACCAGCTGCGACCGAGGCCGGAGGCGATCGCCGCGGCGCTTCGCGACGTCGCCATTCCCTGTCGGATGGAGCTCGTCTGGGCGAACCCGACCGTCGTCTTCGACGTCGCGCACAACGCGGAGAAGGCCGAGTCTCTCGTCGTGTCGCTGCGCGAGTGGTTTCCCCTCCGCCGGGTTCACTACGTGGTCGCGATCGGCGAGAGCAAGGACGCGCGGCGCATCCTCGAGATTCTGGGGACGATCGACTCGACGTTCACGTTCACGTCGTTCGCAGCAACGGGGCGCAAGGCGATTCGCCCGCAGCGCTTGGCGGCGCTCGCGGAGTCGCTCGGCGGATGGGGCCGCGCGATAACGGATCCCGTCGAAGCGCTGACCGTCGCGCGCCGGATGGCCGCGATCGACGACGTCGTCGTCGTGACGGGATCGACGTTCGTCGTGGCGGGATTACGCGAATGGTACGTGCCGACCGCGGTTCCCTGAGCCTGCGCGGCCGAGTCCTCCGCTGGGGCGACCGGACGTACGTCATGGCGATCGTCAACGTGACGCCGGATTCGTTTTCGGGCGACGGCCTCGACGATCCGGACGCCGCGACCGCGCGTGCCGTCGCCCAGTGGGACGCCGGAGCCGACCTGTTGGACGTGGGCGGCGAGTCGACGCGGCCGGGCCATCGGTCCGTCGAGGACGGCGTCGAAATCGCGCGCGCCGTTCCCGTCATCGCTGCGCTGCGCGAGCGTTTTCCGGACGCACCGATCTCGGTCGACACCTACAAGCCGGCCGTGGCGCGCGCCGCATGTGCGGCGGGAGCCGACGTCGTGAACTCGGTCTGGGGCGCTTCCGACGCGCTGCTGGACGTCGCCTCGGAGCTCGGGATGCCGATCGTCGCGATGCACAACCAAACGGGTACCGCGTACGAGGGCGGCGTAGTGGATGCGGTGCTGCGCTACCTCGACGAGTGCGCGCGCAGGGCGGTCGCGCGCGGGATCGCGCGCGGTGCGATCGTCTTGGACCCGGGCATCGGATTCGGTAAGACCGCCGACCAGAATCTCGCCGTCTTGGGCGCGTTGGATCGGCTCGTGGCGCTCGGCTTCCCGACGATGCTCGGAGCTTCGCGCAAGTCGACGCTCGGCAAGCTCACGGGGCGAGAGCCCGCCGATCGAGTCTACGGAACGGTCGCTACCACGGCGCTCGCAGTGCGCGCCGGCATCGATATCGTGCGCGTGCACGACGTCTCGGCCGCACGCGACGCGGTCGCCGTCGCGGATGCGGTGGTTCGTGATTGGAGGCCGGCGGGATGGACCGGATAAGGCTAGACGGCATACGCGCGTACGGCAAGCACGGCGCCGATCCCGCGGAGCGCGAGCGCGCGCAGCCCTTCGACATTACGATTTGCGCGGAGCTCGATCTGCGGGATGCGGCGGCCAGCGACGACCTCGGCTGCACGATGAACTATGCCGCGCTGCACGCGCGAATCGTACGCATCGTGGCGACCACGTCGTATTCGCTACTCGAGCGCCTCGCCGCGGACCTAGTCGCCGCGGTGCTCGAGGACCGG
>DATDGN010000071.1:0-9045 GCA_036522095.1 Candidatus Cybelea sp.
GGAAAGACCCCATGAAGCTTTACTGTATCCTGATCTTGGGTTTTGAGGTTTTCTGCACAGGATAGGTGGGAGGCGATGATCCGCGGGCTCTGGTTCGCGGGGAGCCAACGTTGGGATACCACCCTGAAAATCTCGGGATTCTAACTCACGGCCGTCATCCGGTTGGAAGACAGGGTCAGGTGGGCAGTTTGACTGGGGCGGTCGCCTCCCAAAGAGTAACGGAGGCGCCCAAAGGTTCCCTCAGGACGGTCAGAAACCGTTCGTACAGAGTGCATAGGCATAAGGGAGCTTAACTGCGAGACGGACAGGTCGAGCAGATGCGAAAGCAGGGCTAAGTGATCCGGCGGTTCCGAATGGAAGGGCCGTCGCTTATCGGATAAAAGCTACTCCGGGGATAACAGGCTTATCTCCCCCAAGAGTCAAGTAGGGCTCCTCGCTCGAGCGATCGAGCGATGAACAGTGGCTCATATCGGTGAAACCCTTTTCCAAAGGGCAATACCGAGGGAAGAGAGCTAGTCGTAGAGACGATATTTGGCCGTCGCGCGCGAGCAACGCCGTTCAGTTCACGTGAATGGGAACTGATGATCGGCTCGTTGCTGGGCGACGCGACGTTACTGAAGACTACGTCAGGATTCTGTTTCCGCGTTCACCATGGACGCCGGCAGCAGGATCTCGTGGATTGGAAGTACGCCGAACTCGCACGATTCGTGCGGACGGCGCCAAGGATGTCCGGGAATGGGTATTATTTTCGGACCATCACCCATCCGAAACTCACGGACCTCCGTGAGTCGTTCTACATCGGCCAAAGGAAGATCGCGCCGATCAGGTTGCTGACAAGCAGCTTGACGGAGTTCGGTCTGGCCGTGTGGATCATGGATGATGGCGCGGCTGATGGCAATCAGCTACGCCTGAACACACAGAGTTTCTCAGCCGACGAGGCCAGAGAGCTCGCGCGTCTCATACGAGCTAAATTCGGCATCGTAATGACCGTGAATCAAGACAAAAAGCGGCCACGGCTTCGCTGCAGCGCGGCGAGCATGGGGCGGCTGGTCGGCTTGGTAGAGCGCTATACGATACCGGGTATGCTATACAAGCTCTCCCTGTAACGACTTCTCGTTTGCCACGAGAGATGGACGTGCTGCGCTAAAAGCGCAAATCTATCGCGTCCATAACACGCCACCATCTCGAAAGAGATGAAGGTATAGTCTGCGCTGCAAGTGATTGCAGAACGCCACATCGACGGGGAGGTTTGGCACCTCGATGTCGGATCGTCGCATCCTGGGGCTGTAGTTGGTCCCAAGGGTTGGGCTGTTCGCCCATTAAAGCGGTACGCGATCTGGGTTCAGAACGTCGTGAGACAGTTCGGTCCCTATCCGCTGTGGGCGCAGGAGATTTGAGGAGATTGGACCCTAGTACGAGAGGACCGGGTCGAACGAACCGCTGGTGAACCGGTTGTTCCGCCAGGAGCATAGCCGGGTAGCTATGTTCGGATCAGATAAACGCTGAAAGCATATAAGCGTGAAACTGACTCCAAGATGAGATCTCAATCCCGAAAGGGTGAAGAGTCGTGGTAGACTACCACGTTGATAGGCCGGAGGTGGAAGCGTCGTAAGGCGTGCAGCTGACCGGTACTAATCGCTCGGAAACTTTAACTAACATACGCTCCTCGTGATGCCTGGAAGTTCTTCTCTGTACAGCTTTGCAAGTTTCCCGACGCGATCGGCTTGAGCTCCGGCTCGCCATCGCGGCGGGATCCAGTTTCTGGCGCCCATGGCGGCGGGGTCCCACCCGTTCCCATCCCGAACACGGCAGTTAAGCCCGCCAGCGCCGATGATAGTCGGGCCGCAGGGCCCCTCGAAAGTAGGACGGTGCCAGATTTTTTCGAAAGCATGAGCCCGCTGTAATCGCAGCGGGCTCATTGCTTTATGTCGGGAGAATTTCAGATGCATCGCGTGTTATGCTGCGCCCTATCCTTGGGCGCGCTGCTCGTTTCCACCGCCGCGGTCGCCGCGGCGGATACCACGCCGCCGGAGGTCGCCCAGGCTGAGCGGCTCTACTCGGACGGTAAGTTCAAGGAGTCGCTTGCGATCTTGAACGCGTATCTCAAGGACCACCCACGCGACGCCACGGCGCTCGCCGACCGCGGCGACGACTACGAGGCGCTCGACGATCAGCGATCCGCTATCGCCGATTACACCGCCGCGCTCGCGATTAATCCGGACTACGCCTACGCCCTCGCGTCGCGCTGCGAGTCCTATCGGGAGATCGATCACTCCCAGGAGGCGCTGAAGGACTGCGACGCGGCGATCAATCTGAATCCCAAGCTCGCCTACGCTTACCGCGAGCGGGCCCTCCTGAAGGTCGGCAGCGACGTGCAAGCGGCGCTGGCCGACGCGGACCGGTCCGTCAGCCTGGCCCCCAACAACGCATTCGGCCTTGCGGTGCGCTGCCGCATCTACGTCGAGATGCAGAGCTATTCGGAGGCTCTGACCAATTGCAACAGCGCGATCGCGCTGGATCCTTCGGAGCAGTACGCCTACTTTCAGCGCGGTCGCATCGAGATCGCGCAGAGTCAGTGGAACGCGGCGGTCGCCGACTTCGAGAAGACGCTCCAGTTGGACTCGAGTCAAACCGGGTCCTACTATTGGCTCGGCATCGCACAGCTCAACCTCGGCGCGTACCCGGCTGCGCTTGCACAGGCGGACCGCTACATTACCAACAACGTCGACGATCCCGACGGCCATCTGTTGCGAGCGCAGATCGAAGTGAAGCTCGGGAACACGGCGGAGGCTCGTACCTCCGCCACCAACGCGTTACGGCACTATCGCATCGTCAACGACGAATCGGGCGCCGCGAAGGCGCAGGCGCTCCTCGACTCTCTCGGCGCGAGCAGCACCCCGGCCCCTTGAATGAACGGAGTTCGATTCCATGAGCGACCTTCCGAACTTTAAGTTTGACCTCGAGAAAGCCCAAGGCTGGAGCGGTGCCGCCGGCTCGGCGAGGCAGCACACCGTCAACGAGTTTCCCGTGTCGCAGAGCTTTGCCGCCGTATCGATGCGGCTGCAGCCCGGCGCCCTGCGCGAGCTGCACTGGCACGCCATCGCCGCGGAATGGGCCTACGTGATCTCGGGCCGTTGCAGGGTCACCGTGATCGCGCCCTCGGGCGACGCGGAGATCTCGGACTTCGGTCCCGGCGACGTCTGGTATTTCCCGAAGGGGCACGGGCATTCGATTCAGGGGCTCGCGCCGGAGGAGTGTCACTTCCTCTTGATCTTCGACGATGGCCGGTTCTCCGAGTTCGGCACGTTCAGCATCACCGACTGGATGGCGCACACGCCGCCCGAAGTGCTGGCGCAGAATCTCAGCCTACCGCCGGATGCGATCGCGCGCCTTCCGAAAGAAGAAGTCTACATCGTCCAAGCCGAGGTCCCGCCGCCGGCGCCGCCCGCGGCGATGAACGCGAACCTCGAGCCGAGCCAGCTCAATCATAAGTTTCGGCTCGGCGTTGCGCCCCTCATGAGCTTTGCCGGCGGCAGCGAGCGGCTCGTGTCGCAACAGCAGTTTCCGATCTCCTCGACGATCACCGGCGTGTTGCTGACGCTGAAGCCGGGCGGGCTGCGCGAGCTGCACTGGCATCCGAATGCGGACGAGTGGCAATACTATATCAAAGGGCGTTCCGAGATCGGAATCTTCGGCGCGAACGGAAAGTACCGGCAGGACGAGTTCGGCCCGGGGCAGGTCGCGTTCATCAATCGCGGCTTCGGACACTACATCCGGCAGATCGGCAACGAGGAGACGCAGATTCTCGTCGCGTTCAACAGCCCGGACTACCAAGAGATCTCGATCTCCGCGTGGCTGGCCTCGAACCCGCCGCGGCTGCTCGCGGACAACTTCGGCATCGACCTCGCGGTGGTGGAGAAGATGCCGCACGCCGCCCGCTTCATCGTGGGATCCGTATAGTGATCGGCGGCGCGCCTACGGCAGCGCGACGCGTTCGAACTGCGCGCGAAACTCGTCGGGTCCGAGCTTCGTCTGCGCGGCGAGGGCGTCGAGCTTTTCGCGCTCGGTGAAGTCGGCCGGCTCGAGATAGACCATGTAGTCGCGCGCCACGCGATAAGCCTCGGTCGTCAGATCGACTTGGCGGGTTCGAATTCGTCCCGTCGCCTCATCGACCAGATCTTCGAGCGTCAGCGGATGGAGGTGGCCGCCGGAGAGCGCGATCAGCGCGCCGCTTCCGCCGTCGACCAAGTAGCGCACGGCGCCGAAGCCGAGCGTGCGCGTGTAGTCGACGTCGAACGGCAGCGGCTTGGCGCAGCGCAGCTCGTAGCCGATATCCTTCGCGTGAACGACCGAGTCGAGCCCGATCTCGGTCAGGCGCCGGCGAACCGCGTCGCGCAGGACGATGCCGAGCGGGACGTCGGCGAGAGCCACGTTCCCGAACGCGTCGTGGGCGTAGTTGGTCGCGCCGAGTGCCGCGTCGTCGATTCGCTCGGCGACGCCCTCGGCGACGACCGCGACGCCGTGTTCTCGACCGAACGAGCGCCGCTTGACGATCGCGCCGACGATCGTGTCGGCGACCGACGCGAGCCGCGCGTGTTCTGGGAACTCTTCGGGCAGCACGGCCAGCGTCGAGCCCGCGGCCTTGCACATGCCGAGCGCGAGCGAGCCGGACTTGCGGCCCATGCAGACGACGACGTACCAGCGCGCCGTCGAGCGCGCGTCTTCCATCAGGCTCTCGAGGATGCCGGCGCCAACCGATCGCGCCGTCTCAAATCCGAACGTCGGGGCGTTGTCCGGAAGCGGAAGGTCGTTGTCGATCGTCTTGGGCACCGTCGCGACGCCGATCCGCCTGCGCGTGCGCTCGGCGATCTTCACGGCGCCGAACGTCGTGTCGTCGCCGCCGATGCAGACGAGGTAGCGAACGTCCAGCGCGCCGAGCGCGTCGACACAGCGCTGGAGCGTCGGTTCGTCTTTCGCCGGGTTCGTGCGCGACGTCCGTAGGATCGAGCCGCCGCTGGTGTGGATGCGCGACACGCGGTCGAACGTGAGCTCGACGGTCTTTGGCGCGCGTCCGGCCGCGAGATCGCGATATCCGTCGTAGATACCGATCGCGCGCAATCCGCACTTCGACGCTTCCATTGCCGCCGACGCGATGACGCCGTTGATTCCGGGCGCCGGTCCGCCTCCGACGAGAATCGCGAGCGTGTCAGCCATGCGCGGGACGCACGCGGTAGACCAGTCCGGCATCGTCGTCGCCGATAAAGAGGCTGCCCTTGGGTCCGACGGCGATGCCCGTCGGGCGTCCGATGCGCGCGATGCAGCCGGCCTGGAACCCCGTGAGGAAATCGGACCACTGCGTCGTCGGATCGCTCCAATCCACGCGCTTCGCTGGCCGGTCGCCGTTCATCGCGACGAAAACGACGCGCGGCGGTTCCGCGCTGCACCCGTCCTTGGAGTGCCACGAGCCGTGAACCGCGGCGAACAGCCCGCCGCGGTAACGCTGCGGAAACGCATACGGTCCCGTTTGACGATCGGGATAGAACGTCGCTCCGATGATCGTCGAATATGCCGGCAGTTCGACCAGCGGCTCGACGGTGTCCGTGCACGTGTATCCGGGCCAGTAGGCGTGGTGGTTCTCCTCGCAAACCGGCCAGCCGTAATCGGCCCGGCCGGGATGCGCGGAGAGGTCGTCGAGATATTCGTACGGGTGTCCGAACGGGAGACGGTCTTGACCCGCGCCGCCGACCCACAGGGAACCCGTCGCGGGATTCACCGCAAGCGCGATCGCGTTGCGAATGCGCTTGGCGCGCTGCGTGAAGTCGGAGCCGTTGGGCTGCATCACGGAGACAGCGGCTCGGGTGGGATCGATCTCGGTGCAGGGCTTCTTGCCGTCGTCCATCGTCGCGTCGCATGACGATCCCGCGGCCGCGTAGACGCGGCCGGCGGTGAAGGCGACCGACGTCGTCCGGTGGATGTCGCCGTCGGTTCCCGGCGCGACCGGGCCCTGGCGCACGTCGGCGATGCGCCGAATCTGCGGCGCCTTGCGCTCGCCATGATACGGAACTGCCCAGACGTGGTGCTGCGTCGCGACGTAGATTTCGTTGCGTGCCGGCGCGTAAAAGACTCCCGCCGCCCACTCGTCGTCGAGCGTCGCGAAAACTTGCGGCGCGCTAGGCCGGCCCTCGGCATCGGCGACGATATAGACGTCGCTGCCGTTCGTTCCCACGAGCAGATCGCCGTTCGGCAGCGGCGCGAGTTCTCGAGCGCCGTCGATCCGCGCGATCGTCTCGACGGCGAAGCCCTTGGATACATGGAGGCCGGGCACCGCGGCAGCCGGCGTCGCCGCCGCGCCGTCGCGCGGGGAGCTCGCGGCACCGCCGCACGCGACGAGTGCGGCTAGCAGCGGGAGGGTTGGATTGAAACCGGCCTGGCGCATCGGTTCTCCTTACGGGTTAGAATTCTACCCTTGGAGGCCGATGCGGAGAGTGCCTTGCGTTACCGCGGCGGAGCTGCCGGCGGCCCTTGATCGCCCGGTGGCTGTTGACCCTGCGGCGGGCCTTGGTTTTGATACTGCTGCGGCGGGCCTTGGTACTGCTGCTGTCCCTCCTGCGTCTGGCCTTGGCGCTGTTGCATCGCGGCGCGATGCGCGCGCATGGCCTGCTGGAACTGGTTCTGCTGATCGCTCGAAAGCACGCCCATAATCTGACGACGCAGCTCGCGCCGAGCATTGCGATCGACGGCGCTGCCTTCCGGATGCGCCTGCGAATACTGATCGATCATCGACTGGATGCGCTGCTGCTGATCGTTCGAGAGATTGAGATGCAAGAGTCGCCGCTGCCAACGATGCTGGATTCGGTCGTGACTCGGCTCGACGGCTCGGCTTTGACCCTGCTGCGGATACTGTTGCGGATACTGTTGCGGATACTGTTGTTGCTGGGCATACGCGCCGAGCGGCATGGCCAGCGCTGCAGCGAGAGCACCCGCCGCCAAGAGGTTGATTTTCATAGCCACGATCTTAGCCTTCCTAGGCTAATGGCGCCTGAACGCCCGATTAGGAGCAAGCGCCGCCGCGACCCTACGGGCTATGCATCGGACTCCCGAGACGCGGCGCTAGCAAGCGGCCGAATTGCTATCGCGTTGACCGAGCCGGAGACGTGATCCTCGAAGCGCTTGAAGTTATCGAAGAAGAGCTGCGACAGCTTGCGCGCCTGCTCGTCGTAAGCGGCCTTATCCGACCAAGCGTTGCGCGGGTTGAGCACGTCGGCCGGCACGTCCGGCACCGCTTTGGGAATCCGCAGACCGAAGAACGGCTCGGTCTCGTATTCCTTGGCAATGCGTCCCTCGATCGCGGCGTTCACCATGGCGCGAGTGTGGGCGATCGCCATCCGGTGCCCCACGCCGTACGGTCCGCCGGTCCAGCCCGTGTTGACGAGCCAGCACTCCACATCGTGCTCTTCGATCTTCCGCCCGAGCAGACGCGCGTACACGGTCGGATGATGCACCATGAACGGCGCGCCGAAACACGTCGAGAAGGTCGCCTGCGGCTCGCTCACGCCGCGCTCCGTTCCCGCGACCTTGGCCGTGTATCCGGAGAGGAAGTGATACATGGCCTGCTCGCGCGAGAGTTTCGAGATCGGCGGCAGCACGCCGAACGCGTCGGCCGTCAGCATGAGGATCGTCTTGGGATGGCCGCCCCTGCTCGACGGCACGATGTTCGGTATGAACGAGAGCGGATACGCCGAGCGCGTGTTCTCGGTCTTCGCATCGGAATCCACGTCGAGCACGCGCGTGCGCTCGTCGAAAACGACGTTCTCGAGGACCGTCTCGTAGTGATTCGTCGCGGCCCAGATCTCCGGCTCCGCGCTCGCAGAGAGGCGAATGACCTTGGCGTAGCAGCCGCCCTCGAAATTGAAGACGCCGTCGGCCGACCAGCCGTGTTCGTCGTCGCCGATCAACGGCCGGCGCGAGTCGGAGGACAGCGTGGTCTTGCCGGTTCCCGAGAGGCCGAACAGGATCGCGACGTCGCCGGCCTTGCCGGCGTTCGCCGAGCAGTGCATCGGCAGCGTGTCGCGCAGCGGGAGCAGATAGTTCATCACGGTGAACACCGACTTCTTGATCTCACCCGCGTAGCGCGTGCCGCCGATCAGGATGATGCGCCGGGCGAAGTTAACGAGGATGAACGTGCCGGAGCGTGTTCCGTCGCGCTCGGG
Source organism: Candidatus Cybelea sp. (assembly GCA_036522095.1). GTDB lineage: Bacteria > Vulcanimicrobiota > Vulcanimicrobiia > Vulcanimicrobiales > Vulcanimicrobiaceae > Cybelea. The sequence goes on from DATDGN010000071.1 coordinate 8,211, forward strand.
ATCGGCCGCAAAGAGTGCCGCGTCGACGACGGTGAATTCGGGGACGAAGTTCTCCTCGGGCCGCTCCGGCGTGATGAACAGGTGGCGCGCGAACAGGTTGTGCCACGCGAGCTCCGTATACACGCGCAGCGGCACGCGATAGCGCTCGTCGGCGCCGACGTAGCAGTCGAGACAGTAAGCTTCCCGTTCCGAAAGGTATGCCGCCACGCGGTCCCACAGGGCGTCGAACCGCTCGGGCGAGATCGCCTGGTTCGAGTCGCTCCAGTCGATGTGTTCTTCGCTCGAGGGTTCCCGGACGAAAAACTTGTCCTTCGGCGAACGGCCGGTGTGCGGCCGCGTGTCGACGATCAGCTGGCCGCTCGCGCCGAGCACGCCCTCGCCCCGCGCGATGGCGTGTTCGATCAGCGCCGGCGCCGAGAGGTTCTCCCATAGCTTGACGACCTTGAGTTTTTCGGGAACGGAAAGAATGACGACCCCTCCTCTAATCCAGTAACGCTTCCACGAGTCCTTACCCTTACCCGACGAGCGAGCCTGCAGGCGGCCCTCGCACGGAGTCCAATGCACCGTTTATGCGTTGGATGCGTCTCGTTATGCCGCTCGCGGCGATCGTGCTGGGCAGCGCCGCTCGCGCAAGCGCGGTGTTGCCCTTTCACTTTGGATTCTTCGCGCCGGGACCCCTGGATGCGATCACCGACGTGGCCGGGGTCCGGGTCGCACATGTGACAAAAATCGAAGGCAGCGACATCCGCACGGGAGCGAGCGCGGTCCTGCCCAACGCGGACCCCTGGGATCATAAGGTTTCGGCCGCCTTCTTTGCCTTCAACGGCAACGGCGA
>DATDGN010000072.1:0-1866 GCA_036522095.1 Candidatus Cybelea sp.
CTCGACGGCGATGGGGTCGACGCCGACCAGGCCGAGCGCGAGCTCGGGACGGCGCATCGCGTTGCGCTTGACGCGGTCGCGCGTGTCCAGCGCTTCGGCTTCGCGGCGCGAGCGACGACGCTGCGCCGCCGCGGCCATGACGAAAGCGCTCCCGCCGAGCACCGCAAAGAGCGGCCGCGGCAGCGCCGGCACCAGCGCGAGCGCGAGCAACAAGCCACCCGCGCTGCGCAGCACGTCGGGACGCGAGAACAGCTGAGCCGCGAGATCGGCGCCCAGCGCGCCGTCCGACGCGACGCGCGTGACCATCATGCCCATCGCGGTCGAGACCAGGAACGCCGGCAGCGTCGTGACCAACGCGTTGCCGATCGAGAGGAGCGCGAACGTGTTGAGCGCGTCGAGCGGCGACAGGCCGTGGTAGGCGACTCCGACGACGATGCCGCCGGTCAAGTTCAGGGCCACGATGATCAACGCCGCGATCGCGTCGCCTTTAACGAACTTTCCGGCGCCGTCCATCGCGCCGTAGAAGTCCGCCTCGCGCTGCACCGCCTCGCGCTTGCGCCGCGCGCCTTCGGCGTCGAGGGCTCCGGCGTGCACGTCCGCGTCGATCGCCATTTGCTTGCCGGGCATCGCGTCGAGCGTGAAACGGGCCGCCACCTCCGCCACGCGTTGCGAGCCGCTCGCGATGACGACGAACTGGATCGTCACCAGGATCGAAAAAACGATCAGCCCGATGACCAGGTTCCCGTGCACGACGAAGGCGCCGAATGCGGGGATGATCGCGCCCACGGCGCCGGGGGTGGCTCCTGACGTGAGAATCAAACGCGTCGCCGAGACGTCGAGCGAGAGTCGGAACAGCGTCGCGATCAGCAGCGCCGGCGCGAACGCTGAAAACTCGAGCGGGTCCTCGACGGTGACGGAGAGCAGCAGCACCAGCGCCGAACCGAAGATGTTGACCCCGAGCAGCAGGTCGAGGAGCCAGGGCGGCAACGGCACGATCAGGATCGCGACCACCGTCAGCAGGAGACCGGCGAAAGCGTAGACCGCGCCCTTGCGGGACGTCATGACGACAACGCCGGCGCGCGCAGCAGCGTCGCGACGACCTCCGCGACGGCGACGTAGTGCGCCTGCGGTATCGGCTCGCCGGCGCGTCCGTCGCGGTAGAGCGCCCGGGCCAGGCCGGCGTTCTCGACGATCGGAACGCCGGAGCCGCGCGCCGTCTCTCGGACGCGCAATGCGAGCTCGTTGCTGGCGCGCACCAGCACCTTCGGCACCGCAACGGCAGGCGGACGATACTCCAGCGCGACGGCCACGTGCTCGGGATTGACCACGACGAAGGCTGCGTCTTTGACGCGCCGCAGGCCGCCGCGAAGCAGCGAGCGGTGCAGCGCGCGACGGCGGCCGCGCGCAACGGCATCGCCCTCTTCGTCTTTCGCCTCGCGTTTGCGCTCCTCGAAGCTCATGCGCAATCTTCGCAGCCACGCGCTGCGCGCGGCGCCGTACTCGGCGATCGAGAAGCACAGTCCGACGGCGGCGGCCGCAGCCGCCACGCCCTCGGCTCCCCTCCACGCGCCGGCCGCCGTGCCGCGCCAGCTCGCGGCTCGCAGCATCGCCGCGGCGCTGGCTGCGATCGCCGGCGCCATCGCGACGAGCGCACAAGCGAACGCGAGCGTCGCGCGGAGCGAGTGTGCGAGCGTCTCGCGCGAGCAGATCCGCTTAAAGCCCTCGACGGGATTGAGGCGCTCGAGCTTCGGCGCGGCCCCCGCAAACGTCACGCCGCCCGTCTGCAGGAAGCCCGTCAGCACGCCGGCCAGCGACGCGCCGCCGGCGACGAGCAACGCGACCGCTACGACGAACGCACAGCGCGGC
>DATDGN010000073.1:0-6204 GCA_036522095.1 Candidatus Cybelea sp.
GGGGGTGCCCCCGAACCAGGGAATCGGCGCGGAGATGATCGCCGAGCGCTGGGGGCTGTCCCGCACCCAGCTCGATGAGTACTCACTCGCCTCGCATCAGAAGGCGGCGGCCGCCATCGACGAGGGTAGGTTCGCTGGGCAGATCACGCCGGTCAAGCTGGACGACGGCACGGTGATGGACACCGACGAAGGCGTCCGCCGTGGCTCGACGCTCGAGAAGCTCGCCCAGATCAAGCCGGCGTTCAAGCCGGACGGCGTGATCCACGCAGGCAACAGCTCGCAGATTAGCGACGGCGCGGCCGCCCTGCTGATGACGACCAGCGACAAGGCACGCGAACTCGGCCTGACCCCGGTCGCCCGCGTGCACACCGCGGTGCTCGCCGCCGACGACCCGGTGATCATGCTGACCGCGCCCATTCCCGCGACTCAGAAGGCATTGCGCAAGAGCGGCCTGCGACCCGACGAGATCGGCGCGTTCGAGGTGAACGAGGCGTTCGCGCCCGTCCCGCTCGCCTGGCTGGCCGAAATCGGCGCGGACCCCAAGGCGCTCAACCCCAACGGCGGCGCGATCGCGCTCGGCCACCCCCTCGGCGCGAGCGGTGCGCGCATCGTGACGACGCTGCTGCACGAGCTGCGCAGACGCTCCGGACGCTACGGCTTGGCGACGATGTGCGTCGGCGTCGGCCAGGGCATTGCAACGGTATTCGAACGCGTCGAGGAGAAGGCAACGCGATGACCACGACTTCCACGCTGCCGAAAACTCAGCTGCTGATCGGCGGCGCTTGGCGCGACGCCTCCGACCAGGGAACGTATCGCGATACGAATCCCGCCACGGGCGGACCCATCGCGGACGTGGCGGATGCGACGCGCGACGACGTCGACGCCGCGGTCGCCGCCGCGCGACGAGCTTTCGACGGAAAGTGGCCGACGATGGCAGCGTCGCGCCGCGCCAAGATCGTCTACAAGCTCGCGCAGCTCATCGCCGAGCGCAGCGCCGATCTCGCGCTCTTAGAAGTACGGGACAACGGCAAGACGATCGGCACGGCCAAGGGCGAGCTGGGCGCGATCGTGGACACGTTCGAATTCTATGCGGGCGCCGCGACGAAAAATTACGGCGAAACGCTGCCGCCTCCGCTTCCGACCTACCTGGCCTCCACGGTGCGCGAGCCGGTCGGCGTCGTCGGCGCGATCGTTCCGTGGAACTTTCCACTTTTGCTCGCGTCGTGGAAGGTCGCGCCCGCGCTGGCCGCAGGATGCACCATCGTTCTCAAGCCGTCGTCGGTGACGCCGCTCACGGCGATCGAGCTGGGCAAGATCGCGCTCGAGGCCGGCGTGCCCGAGGGCGTGCTCAACGTCGTGACCGGAGCGACGCGCGAGATCGGAGCGTGGCTGGTCGAGCATCCGGACGTGGACAAGATCGCGTTCACCGGGTCCACGGCGACGGGGCGAACCGTCGCCGCGACGGCCGCGCGAACGCTCAAGCGCGTTACGCTGGAGCTCGGCGGCAAATCGCCGTCGCTCGTGTTCGACGACGCTGACGTCGATGCGGCGATCGCCGGCGCGCTCTACGGCGTGTACTACAACGCAGGGCAATGCTGCGAGGCGCGGACGCGAATCCTCGTGCAGAGCGGAATCTACGATCGCTTCGTGAGCGGCTTCGCCGAAAAGGCCCAGCGCTTGCGGCTAGGCGATCCGGAGGATCCACAGACGCAGATCGGCGCGATCACGAACCTCGATCAGTTCGACAAGATCAAGTCATACTGCGAGATCGGCGCGTCGGAGGGCGCGAAGGCGCTGTTCGGTGGGATGCGCGCGGACGTGGGCGCCGAATTCGCCGCGGGAAATTTCTGGAGCCCGACCGCGTTCGAGGCGCAGAACTCGCACCGCATCGCGCGCGAGGAGGTCTTCGGTCCCGTCGCCACCTTCGTTCGGTTTGACGACGAAGCGGAGGCGATCGCCCTCGCCAACGCGAGCGAGTATGGCCTCGCCGCCAGCGTCTGGTCGAGCAACATCGGGCGCGCGAATCGCGCGGCGCGCGGGATTCGCTGCGGCTCCGTGGCGATCAACACGCCGTATGCCGTGTTTCCCGGCGTTCCGTTCGGTGGCTACAAGCAGTCCGGATACGGGCGAGAGCTCGGCATGGAGACGATGCGGCTCTACACCGAAACGAAGAGCGTGCTGACGTTCGTCGGCGAGAAACCGATGAACCCGTTCGGGGTATAGGCAGAGGATGCGGGAAGCGCTGAAGATCGGCGGCCTTTACAATACGACCTACGGCACTCTCTGGAAGGACGGCACCTACTTTCCGCGCGGCACCGAGGTGAGCGTCGTCGGCCTGCACGTGGATCAGGGCTTCTGTGTTCGATTTCCCGCGACGCTCGACGGCGAGCCGCTGGAGACTTGGGAGGATTGGAGCGAGGTCGATTTTCTCGCCGAGGAAGGCTCGATCGAGCCACCGAGCCGGCCGCTCTCTAACGCCGTGCTGGCCGAAGCGCGCGACGTGCTCTCAGACGCGGACGACGGCTCCCACCTTCACTTGCACGACGACGAATAGATTCTAGGTGCCGAGTGTGATTATGCTGGTTTGCCAGACGCTCCAGCCCGCGCACTCCGAGGACGTGTGGCCCGGCGCGAGGATCGCCACCCAGCAGTAGGTCTTACTGGGCTTGAGGTCGTTGAAAAGCACCTTACCCTTCTTGTTGGTGCGCTTCGTCTGGAACGGCGTTCCCGGACGCGGACTCGCCGTATTCTTGGGCGTCGATATCTGAACCGGAATCTTCGGGGCCGGCGTGCCGAGGATCGTGACCAGCACGATCGCCTTCGTGATCGAAGGGTTGGGGGAGGGCGAAAGGGGCGAGCCCGACGGCGTGGGAGCGACGGAGCTGCTGTGACACGCGGCGATTGCGAGCACGAGCGCGGCCCCGGTCAAAACGATCATCAGGCGTTTCGGCATGGGCGGGTCGCTTCGACGCGTCAGCGCCCAGCCCCGTTCGTGCCGCTCGCGCACAGATGAAAGTAGCGTTGCGATTTGCCCTCGATGGTCGCGTAGTATTCGCGAAACAGCGCGGCGGCGGCGGTTCCCGGCCAGTGCGCCGGAAGCAGCTCGCTCGGTAAGCCGGGGTCGAGATAGGCGAACTTGCGGTAATCGTGCACCAGCCAGAGGCGCTCGACGAAGGCGGCCTCGTCGGTCAGGTCGCCCTGCTCGCGTTCGCGCTGAAGATGCGGCCCGTAGCGCGCGATGAATTGACGGTAGGCCGAGGCGATCTGCGGCACGTCCCAGCAGCGCTCCAGCAGCTCCCGGTCGGACAGCGGCCCGCGGTACCCGCTGGTGAACAGGTGGACGGCTTCCAGCGTGAGCGTCGAGCGAGCCGCCTCCCGCGCGGCCGCCAGTGTGTCGGACGGGGATATCCAGGTCGAGGGCGAGAGCGTCGCCCAGCCCAGCGCGGCGAGCTCCTTGCGCAGCTGCTCGCGGCGCTTGCGGTGGCGCTCCCCGATCGCGTAGGTGAGCAGGCGCCAGCGGCCGTCCCACTCGATGACCGGCCCGTAGATGCGCGGGCTGAGCTCGTCGATGCGGCGCCGGCCGCGAGCCGTCACCACGTAGCACGCTCGGCCGCCCTGACGGCGGGCGGCCAGCCAGCCCTGGCGCGACATGCGCGAGACGGCCTGCCGCACCGCCGGCGCGGAGACCTCGAACGAGGCCATCAGCCGAATCAGCGCCCCGATCCACAGCGACCCGTCGCCGGCCAGCCGGTGCACCATGTCGCCGTACAGGGTGAAGATAAAGGAATTCGGCCGCGCGATCGGCCTTGACACTCCCGATTCCACTTAGTATAACGATATTCTCTCCGCTCGATAGAAAACCGTTATATTGGAAGGCTCAGAATGAATCGAATAGCGACGTTCGACGACTGGATCGCCATGCTGGACGAGTGGCGGCGCGACATCGGCCTGGACCGCGAGCTGGTCGACCGCTTCATGCCCGGGTATCGCTTCGAGGCGAAGTACGGCGAGCTGCCGACGCCGGAGATCTATTTCGGCGACTTCCGCGGCGAGCGGCGCTGGGAGAAGGTGCGCGAGATCCCCGATCAGCGGATGCGCGACGCCGTGCTGAACATGGTCGTCTATCAGGGCGACACCGAGTTCGCCTCCAACGAACAGCAGCGCTTTCTCGTCAACAACGCGCCGAGCGAGTACGACCTCGCCGCGCTCGTGCGGATCATGGTCGAGGAGACGCGCCACGGCTACCAGATGTGTCACCTGATGGTCGAGCACTTCGGCAGCGAAGGAAAGATCGAGGCGCAGAAGATGCTCGAGCGGCGCGCCTTCGGCAAGAAGAACCGCCTGCTCAACGCGTTCAACGACGACGTGACGCACTGGCTGGACTTTTTCGCCTACACGAACTTCATGGACCGCGACGGCAAGTTTCAGCTCACGATGCTCTCGCATTCGAGCTTTGCTCCGCTCGCCGCGTCGATGGGACCGATGCTGCGCGAGGAGTCGTTCCACATGGGCACCGGCATCACGGGCTTGCGGCGCATCGCGAACGCCGGCGTCGTTCCGGTCGAGATCCAGCAGAAGTACTATAACAAGTGGTTCTCGGGCTCGCTCGATCTCTTCGGAACCGATCATTCGGGCTCGGCGCAGTGGGCCTACACGTGGGGCATCAAGGGGCGCGTCGACGAGGATAAAGCCGGCGAGGGGCCCGACAAGGAACACCTCAACGAGCGCGCGCGCAGGCAGTTCTTCGATGAGGCGCTGGCGACGGTGGCTCGCGTGAACGAAGTCAATCCGAGCGAGACGAAGTTCTACCTGCCCGACATGAAGTTCAACCGCAAGATTGGCGACTTCGCCGGGCAGCGCTTCAGCGTCGACGGCCGCACGCTCAGCGAGGCGGACTGGGAGCCGTACGCGCCGACCGTCCTCCCGACCGAAGCGGACGAAGCCAAGCTCAAGGAATACTTTAAAGATCCCAACTGGATCGCACCGAAGGGGAAATTGTCATGAGCACTACTGTAGACGGAAGGGCACAGCAGACGCCGTTTGGACGCGAAGCACGCCCGTTACCCGGCAAGCGCGTCATCAACTATTGGAAGGACGGTCACGTCGCATTCATCGAGATGGACGACCCGCCGGCCAACACGTATACGCACGAGATGATGCGCCAGCTCGACGAGGCGATTCTCGACGCGCGATTCGATTCCGACGTCGAAGTCATCGTCCTCACGGGCAAGGGCGAGAAATTCTTCTCGGCCGGCGCGAACATCGGGATGCTCAATCAGGTGACGCCCGAGTTCAAGTACATGTTCTGCCTGCACGCGAACGAGACGCTGGCGCGCCTCGAGCAGACGCCGAAGCTGGTCATCGCGGCGCTCAACGGCCACTGCGTCGGCGGCGGCCTGGAGATCGCGATGGCGGCCGATCTGCGCTTCGCGCGCAAGGATGCCGGCAAAATTGGCCTGCCCGAGGTCGCGTTGGGCGTGCTTCCCGGCACCGGCGGCACGCAGCGGCTCGCGCGCCTCGTCGGCAAGTCGCGCGCGATCGAGATGATGACGACGGGCAAGACGGTGAGCTACGAACAGGCGCTCGAGTGGGGCATGATCACCGACCTGTTCGAGGGCAGCGCGCCAGAGTTCCGCGAGCAGATCACCGACTACGCGAAGCAGTTCTGCTCGCCGAACAAGGCGCCGATGGCCGTCGGCCACATCAAGCGCAGCGTGCAGACTGGCGCGGAGCTCCCGCTGCAAGACGCGCTCGCGCTCGAGCGCGAGCTGCAGTCACTGCTCTTCAAGAGCGAGGACGCGAAAGAGGGCCTCGCGGCCTATAACGAAAAACGCGTGGCCCGCTTCAAGAACAAATAGCCTCTAGATCACAACTCAGCGCCGAAGCGTAACGCAGTTGCATCGCGGCTAATAGCGCCAACGGGAATCGAACCCGCAAATCGGAGTCCCGGCCGCTCCCGTCGAATACCTGAGAGTCCTTTCCTGTACGGGTTTTCGCATTTTTGAGTCCCGGTTAGTCCCTTCGAATCCCAGCGTGTCTCGCGTAATCCGTTAGATCGCCGTTAGAGGGGCAGCCGCTACCTCGCCTTTCTTCCGTTACCACAGTGGCGAGCCAGTGCGTATTTGCAAAACCCACGCGCATGGGTTATAAATAAGCGCGGCTCCGAAGATCGACGACGCACTCGGCTTTGAGGTCGTAATCAAC
>DATDGN010000074.1:0-29883 GCA_036522095.1 Candidatus Cybelea sp.
ATCGACCGGCAAGAGACCGACGGAAGTTGGGGCGGCATCCAGCCGCCTTGGGTTTATTCGCTCATCGCGCTCAACGTGATGGGTTACTCGCTCGACCATCCGCTGATGCGCAAGGGCATTGAGGGGATGCGCCGCTTCATCATCGACGACGCCGAGGGCTGGCGCTTTCAGGCCTGCATGTCGCCGGTGTGGGACACGGCCTGGGCGGTGCGTGCGCTGGCGCTCGCGGGTCTGGACGCCTCGCACCCGGCGATGCGTCGCGCGGTGAGTTGGGTGCTGCGCGAGCAGATCCCCGATGACGCGCCCGGCGACTGGCGCATGAAGTGCGCGGAGACTCGCGGCAACGGGTGGGCGTTCGAGTTCGACAACGATGCGTACCCGGACATTGACGACACGACGATCGTCGTGCTGGCGCTGCTCGAAGGCGGCGATCGCAACGTCGTAGCGGATGCGTGCGAGCGCGCTCGACGCTGGACGCTGGCGATGGATTCGCGCAACGGCGCGTGGGCAGCGTTCGATCGCGACAACACGCGCGAGCTGCTGTATCGCATGCCGTTCTCCGACTTCGGGGCGATGATCGACCCACCGACGGAAGACGTGACGGCGCACGTGCTCGAGATGCTGGCGGCGCTCGGCTACGACCGCAACGACCGCTACGTGGCGCGCGGCCTGGAGTACCTGCGAAAGACGCAGCGGCCCCGGGGCTCGTGGTACGGGCGCTGGGGCGTCAATCACGTCTACGGCACGTGGTGCGTGATTTCGGCCCTAGTCGCATTGGGTACGGGTGAAGACATGGTCGATCGCGCCGCGGCGTGGCTGCTCTCGGTGCAAAACCAAGAGGGCGGCTGGGGCGAAAGCTGCCATTCGTACGTCGACGAGTCGTTCGCCGGCATCGGCCGTAGCACGCCGTCGCAGACGGCCTGGGCCGTGCTTGCGCTACAACTCGCCGGCCAAGCGCAACACCCGGCCGTCCAGCGGGGTCTCGCCTACCTGCGCGAACGGCAGCGGCGCGACGGAACGTGGGACGAACCGGAATGCACCGGCACCGGCTTCCCCGGCGACTTTTATATCAACTACCACCTGTACCGCCACCTCTTCCCGACGATGGCGCTCGCCATGGCCGCTCGCTATCACCCTGAGCCTCTCGAAGGGGGACAGGGCCTCTCTGCGCTAAAGGAACTAGTCCGATGAGTATGCCCCTCCAGCAGAAGATCGCGGTGGCGAAGTACGTCGCCGGCAAGAAACTCAAAGGCGAGACGAAGTATCCGCTCGTCTTGGAGCTCGAGCCGTTGTTGCAATGCAACCTCGCGTGTGCCGGCTGCGGCAAGATTCAGCACCCCGAAGAGATTCTGCGTCAGAGGCTCAGCGTGGAACAGTGCATCGCCGCGGTCGAGGAGTGCGGCGCGCCGATGGTCTCGATCGCGGGCGGAGAGCCGCTCGTGCACGAGCAGATGCCGCAGATCGTCGAGGAGCTCGTCAAGCGCAAGAAGTTCGTTTTCCTGTGCACGAACGCGCTGCTCCTGAAGAAGAAGATCCACCTATTCAAGCCTTCGGTCTACTTCGTATGGATGATTCACCTGGACGGGATGCGCGAGCGGCACGATCAGTCCGTCTGCCGCCAGGGCGTCTTTGACAAGGCGATCGACGCGATTAAAGAAGCCAAGTCGCGTGGCTTCCGCGTGTTCACCAACACGACGTTCTTCACGCAAGACGGCCCCGATTCGATCCGCGAGGTGCTCGACTACCTCAACGACGAGCTGAACGTCGACATGATGCAGATCTCGCCGGCGTACGCGTACGAGAAGGCGCCCGATCAGGAGCACTTCCTGGGCGTCAGGCGCACGCGCGAGATCTTCCAGGCCGCTTTCGCCGGCGGCAAGCGCAAGAAGTGGCGCCTCAATCACAGCCCCCTGTATCTCGACTTCCTCGAGGGCAAGACGGATTTCGAGTGCACGCCCTGGGGCATCCCGTGTTACACGGTGTTCGGCTGGCAGCGCCCGTGCTACCTCATGAGCAAAGAGAGCTACGCGAGCACGTACAAAGAGCTGCTCGAGGAGACCGACTGGTCGAAGTACGGTCGCGGCAAGCACGAGTCGTGCGAGAACTGTATGGCGCACTGCGGATACGAACCGACCGCGGTCATCCGCACCACGGCATCATTTAAAGAGTCGGTTCGCGCAGCCTTCGGCAGCTAGCGTCCCTGTGTTGGACGCAATGGAAGGGCGAATCTCGCCGCGAACTGCGGTAAGCCATGGGTGCGGTCTACATTTTCGGCTGGGCGATCGCCATCGCCCTGGTGATCGTGGGCATCTGGGCGCTGGTATCGCCGCGCGCGCTGGCGCGAGAGTACGGGGTGGCGGTCGAAGGTCACGAAGCGGCCGGTTTCGTTCGCGCGACGGGCATTCGCGATGTCGCGATCGGCGTCGTGCTCGCGGCGACCGCGTACCTGCACCTCCTGGGGCTGCTCGTGATCATCGCAGCCGTGGGAATAGCGGTGTCGATCGGCGACCTCTGGGTGGTCTCGCAGCACGGAGGCGTTCGCCACTTCCACCGCGCCCACGCCATCCACGGCTCGGCGATCGTGGCGTTCGTACTCGTGATCGCGATGGCGCTCTTCGCCGTGGGCAGGTAATGACGATCACCCGCGCAACTCCCGCGGACGCCACCGCGGTCGCGTCGCTCTTCGACGCGTATCGCGCGTTCTTTACCGGCGGTAACCGGCTCGACGAGTCGCGCCGATTCCTCGAGGAGCGCATCGCGCGTGACGAGTCGGTGACCTTCGTGGCGCGCGACGGCGAGGACGCCGTCGGCTTCATCCAGCTCTACCCGCTCTGGTCGTCATGGTACTGCCGGCGGATCTGGTTCCTGAGCGACCTCTACGTGAAAGAGAGCGCGCGCAAGCACGGCGTTGGCCGCCGGCTGGTCGAGCGCGTCATCGAGCACGCGCGCGAGACGGACGCGGTAAGCGTTATGGTCGAGCTCCCGCGCCGCGAGCCGCACCTCGAGGAGTTCTATCGACGGCTGGGCTTCGGCCGCGACGAGGTCTTCGAGCTGGCGCGCTACGTCAGCGCCAACGCCTAGTCGCCGGTCGGCACGATGCCGGTCGACTCTACCATGAGCACGACCGAGCGTTGCGGAGAGCGCGGGCGATGCCGGACGTCCTTCGGAACGGTGAATCCCTCGTGCGGCCCGAGTCGCACCGAATCGCCCGCCTCCACGTCCAAAAAGATCTCGCCCTCGAGGACCAGGAAGAACTCGTCCTGCTCGGCGTGCTTGTGCCAGGGAAAGTCGCCTTCGAAGATGCCCAGGCGCACCACCGCGTCGTTCACGGTCGTCAACGTCTGGTTGAACCACGGGGCGTTGTCGCGCGCTTCGGCCGGGATGTCGACGCGGCGCAGTTTTCCGTATTTGTCGTTGTCGTTATTGCGGAAGTTGTTGGGCAGCTGCTCTATCATATCAACCGTGCCGCTACGGCGGCCGCGACCGTGACTCCCGCGACCGCCAGCCAAAATGGCGGCGGCTAGGGCGAGGGCTTGAGGGACCAGGTCTCGCGCAAGGCGGTCGTCTGGCCGTTGGCGCTGAGCTCGTGAACGACCTGACCGCTCGCTGTGCCGATCGCGCCGCTTTCGATCGTCTCGTGGACGCTCGCCGTGATCTTGTCGGGAAGCGTGACGTGCGACGGCGTCATGGCGTTCTTGACGCGCTCCATAACGCGGCGCGCGGGAAGGATTCCGTGGATCTTCGCCTTCTCGGGATCGATCGTCGCCGTTGTGGACGTCGTGGCGATCGCCGTCAGCGCGATCGTCCCGTGCGACGACTGCGTGAGCTGCGTCGGAAGTTCGAGCGATGCCGTGGCTCCGGGGGCGAGCACGGGAATGCGCACCTCGACCGGCGAGCTCACCGGGTACGCGCGGTGGATCTGGAACATCAGCGCAACGCGCTGGAGGATGAGCATGCCCTGGGCGCGCTGCGGACTCGGCGTGCCCTGTGGCGCCGGAGGCGCCTGGCCGGGCGCGAGCGTCACCGTAACGGGCGATTGCCCCGTAGCCGTCATGGTAACCCTGATGCCGTTGGCCTGCGGCTTGATCACGATCGACGCCGCGACGTTCTGCGTCGTGCCGTTGGGAGTCGCGATCGTGTCCTGATAAACGAACCGCGTCGAGCCGGGCGTCGCAGCGAGGCTCGCCGCGAGCAGCGCAACGGGTACGAGGATCACCCTAAATGCAAGAAGGCGTTTCATGCCGCAACCGTTCTTGCCCGAAAATCGCCTCCCTGTCCCGCGCCGGCCCGCTCCCGGCAGTAATATTCCGGCCATAGGCGTATCGTATGATGGCGCGCATGAACAACGGCAATGAGATACTCGCGGCGGTCCTCTCGCTGCGTGAGGCCACCGAGCAGAGCTTCATTCGAATCGAAACGACGATGGACCGCCGCTTCGACGGGATGGACCGCCGATTCTTAGCGCTTGAAGGTCGTGTTGAGAATCTCGAGACGCTTCTTGAGCGCTTTGAGGCGGATACGCTTACGCGCTTCGATGTGATGGATCGCCGCTTCGACGCGATGGATCGTCGCTTCGACGGGATGGATCGCCGCTTCGACTCACTCGACGCACGCCTGATCTCAGCGGAAAGGCATTAACCTCTACAGGATCGGGACGTGTGGGGCGGCGTCCTTGTGCGTGATCCCCAGCGCGCGCGGATCATCGTAGATCTCGACCACCCGTTTGAAGTCTCGGAAGCCGGAGCGCCGGTAGAACGCGAGCGCGCTGGGGTGATCGAGCGTGCAGGTGTGCAGCCAGAAGCGCTCGATGGGGTGCGACCACGCGATCTCGATCGCGTGGTTCATCAGCCGGCGTCCGGCGCCCGTGCGTATCAGCGAGCCGGCCACGCCGAAAAGGCTGAGCTCGCACTCGCGCTCGACGCGGAAATCCAGCTCCAGCACGCCTTCGTCGCCGGCGCCGGTGACCAGCAGATACGCCTCAACTAAAGGATCGAGCAGAAAGCGCTCGAGTTCAGCGTCCGGCATCGCGAGACGAAGGCACCACAAATATTCGTCGCCCACGCGATGCACCGCGGCGCGGTAGCGCGGCAGGTCGGGCCGCGCCAATCGTTCCAGCCGCCACGGACCGTCCGGGCTCGGCCGCAGCGCGGGCTTCGCGCGCATCTCGAGGAACGTCTGAACGTTCGCGAGTTTCCCGGGCGGGATGGCGTGATAGCCGTCGCTGAGGTTCATCCGCCCGGATATTTATACCGCATCACTTTTTGCAGGTTGATGCCGCGAATGATGCCGTGCGCGTGATACGCGAGCCCCCACGAGTCGATCGACGACTCGTCCGGGAAGATGCACGCCTCGAGCGTTTGATCGACGCCGTTCTTCTTGTACCAGCCGCCGCCCGCGCCGGTCGTTCCGCCGAACTGATCCGACCCGCCGAGGAGCGAGCAGTAGCACGACGCCGGATTGCCGTTGCAAGAGCCGGGAGGAGGCTTGAGGATGTACGCCAGCGCCGCCAGGGTGGGCTTCGTCGTGTAGAGCGTGCTCAGCAGGATATGGATGCGCGAGCCGTCCTGCTTCTTCGTGTACTGACAGAAGATGCGCTTGCCGGCGAGAACGAGCAGTTGGGATCCGTTGCTGCCGTAGACCGGGCGCCGCGTCTCGACCTCGCCCCCGGTCTGCCGGCAATACGCCTCGGCCCCGACTTCGTCCGGCGCTGCCGCGTCACCCTGCGCCGAGTCGAAGGGCTGAGCGGAGCCGGACTGAGCGAGTCGAAGGTCGCCACCGCACGCCGAAAAGAAAACGGTACCGATTGCCGCAATTGCCATCAGTGAAAGCTTCATGGTGACCTCCCTTTCTCGCGACAATCGCGTCTTCCTCACCGGAGCGAGCGGTTTTCTCGGCTCGCACGTCCTTCGCGAGCTGCTCGCGGCGGGCTACGCGGTCCGCGCGCTGGCGCGTCCTTCGACTCGCTACGCTCGCTCGGGACAGGCTCCGGACGGCGTCGAGTGGGTGGAGGGCGACCTGCGCAGCGTCGGCGGCTTCGCGCGGGCGCTCGTGGGCTGCCGCTACCTCGTGCACTGCGCCGCGCTCTACTCGTTCGCCCCGCGCGATCGGCGAGCGATGCACGCGATCAACGTACGGGGAACGGCGGGTCTCATGCTCGCGGCGCATCTCGCCGGCGTGGAACGCGCCGTGCTGACGTCCAGCTCCGCCACGCTGGGCCACGCGCAGAGCGGGTATCACCGCTCGAAGCTCGAGCAGGAGCGCGCCGCGTTCGCGAGTCGCTCGCCGGTCGTCGCGCTGTTGCCGACGGCGCCGATCGGTCCCGGGGATTGGAAGCCTACGCCGACGGGAAAGCTGGTGCTCGATTTCCTGCGCGGGCGCATCGTCGCGAAAGCGCCGGGCGCGGGCGGAATGAACCTGGTCGCGGTCGAGGACGTGGCGCGCGCGCACCTCGCGGCGCTGACGTGGGGCCGCGTCGGCGAGCGCTACGTCATCGGCGGCGAGAACCTCAGCCTGGATCGAATCTGGGAGATGCTTTCGCAGGCCACCGGGAAGCCGCTGCCGCGCCGCCGCGCGCCTTACGCGCTCGCACTCGCGGCGGGCTACGCCGACGAGCTGCGCTGCCGGCTCGATCCCCGCGCGATTCCTAGCGTCCCGCTGGAAGGCGTGCGCATGTCCCGCGAGGCAATGTACGCGGACTCGGAACCGGCGCGGCGCGATCTCAGGTACGTGGCGACGCCGGTGCGCGACGCGATCGCTCGCGCCGTCGCGTGGTATCGCGACAACGGCTATGCAGAAGCTGTTCATTAGCCGGGCCGGTGCGGACGCGCCGCTTGCCGCGGAGATCGCCATCCCTGAGGTTTTTCCAATTCCCTGATGCGTTCCATCACTGCGTCCCGAAACGCGGGCGCATCTATCGCAGGATATCGGTAGAGCATGGGCTCTATGGCTGCAAAATATTCGCGCAGCCCGCTGCCGTCGATGAGACCCCGTGCAAACATGGCGGCGACGTCGTCGGCATCCTGAGCATGTCCGCGCTCAATTTTTGAGAGCGCCTGCGCGTAACCTCGGTATGGCGCGCATAAGGTCGTCGCGATCAGGAGCGATCTTGATGTCGACGTCTATAGTTGTGGAGCGCCAGCCGTGAAGAACCGCGGTCGCACCGCCGGCAAAGTAAAGACGCGTCGGCTCGCGCGCGTAGCCCGAGAGAGCTTGCATGAATCGCTCGATGCGATCGCGGTCCGCTATTCTCGCGCATTGGAGCGCGCGTTCGTAGCTTACGAGCCGCCGGATCAGGGCGTTGTATCGCGAATGAGCGGCGTCGCCGTGTTCTCGTTGTAGCAGTCTGTACAGGCGCAGGTTGGGTTCATCCATCGCCGCGGGAACGTCGATTCCGCATGCCCGCAGCTTCGGTGCGCCAATGGAGACCAGCAGGGAGAGTACGGATTCTTTGCCGGCTGCAAGGTCCGTCAAACCATCGGCGACGAGCTCGGCGCCCGGTAAGCGGTCGTGCCTGACGTCGGGCCTCATAACTACGAAGTATATCATCCACAACCGCTACCGGCCGCCTAACCGCTCGAGGTCACGACGGAGTGCGCGCAGACCAAAGCCCGACGGTGCCTTCCGCGCAGCACTGAGCCAATCGCGGCTCAGCACCGCGTACGCCTCGTCCATGTAGGCGGAGAAGAAGGCCCACGTCACGGCCTTGAGGCGTCCCCACGTCACGATATAAAGGTGCGCGGCGTCGTAGCCCATCACTGAGACGCAGTGCCCGTTACGCTCGTTCGGCCGAGCGTTGCCGGTAGAACCGCTCGCCGGCACGTCCCAGCGGCGGCGCGTGTGAAGCGCGAAGTCGGGCAGAGCGAACCCGAGATAGCACGAGCCGAACAAATCGATGGCGAGCTTTAATTGTGTACTATCGCGGTCGCGCAGCTGAGCGAAGGCCGCAATCCTGTCGCCGCCGACACCGGCGGCGCGCCAGTGCTTGAGCACGTCGAGGCAATACGCGCCCTCGTCGCGGCCGCCCGTGATCGCGTAATACGAGGCGACGACGGCGCGCCACTCCGGCACGATCTCGCGGCGGCGCGCGTACGCGGTCCACGACTGCACCATATGCGCCGCCGCGGCGCAGGTGCAGTCGCACAGCCGGTCGTTGGCATACATTGGCCAGCGATGGACGCGCGACTCGCGATCGACCCGCGCGGGCGGCTCCGCCAGCCTTGGAGAGAGATACTCCTCGAACAGTAACGTCCGGTCGTCGCGCTTCGGGGGAAGCTTCCCGACCATCCGTGGCATCGCCGCCCCCTACGCGCCGTCGGAAAACATTGCGCCGTCAGTTCTCGAGAAACGGCTTCCCTTCGCGCGCGACGAGCAGGTCGTGCATGTCGTTGGCGTGATCTTCCTCTTGCGCCAGGATCCCCTCGAGCATGACCCGCGTGGTCGGGTCCTTCTCGCCGAAGAAGCGGATCAGATCGCGGTAATGCTCGACCGCAATGCGCTCCGCGATGAGGTTTTCCTTGATCATGTCGATCAGCTTCTGGGCGTGGCCGTACTCGGTGGCCGAGCGCGTGTGCAGGCCTTCCGGGTTGAGATTCGGTGTGCCGCCCAGCTGGTTGATGCGGTTCGCGATCTTCTGCATGTGCTCGTACTCGTCGCTCGCGTGCTCGGCGAACTCTGCCTTAACGCTCTCGCTGTCGATGCCGACGGCCGCTACATTGTGCGTCGTGTAGCGTAAGACGCAAACGACCTCGGTCGCGAGCGCGGCTTGCAGCAGGTCGATCGTCTGCTGGACGTCACCCTCGTAATTCTCGGTGACCGCGCCGCGCTGCATGTGCTCCTGGGCGCGGCGGCGCAGCTCTTTGATATCGGAAACGAAAGGTTGGCTCGTTGTACTCATGGCAACCCCTACACCGTGAGCGAGAGAAACCCTACGCCCGCGTCGGAATCGATCACGATCGTCGCGGCGATGCCGCTCGAGGCGAACGCCGTCCGCCGCGAGCGGCCGAACGCCACGGTGGTCGAAGGCGGCATCGCGTTGGCGAAACTGCGCGAGCCGCTACGCGGAACGGTGGTGGTCTGCGGCGTCGCGGGAGGCCTGCGCGCGGACCTGCCGACGGGCACCGTGCTCGTGCCGCGCCGCGTGCGCCGTCCCGATGGCAGCGAGCTCGAGTGCGACGCGGAGCTGGTGGCCGCGTTCGCGGCGAGCGCGCGGGGCCTTGGCGTCGAACCGGTCCTCGATCCGCTGTTGACGGCCGACACGATCGTCAACGGAGCAGCGCGCCTCAAGTGGGCGGACCGCGGCTATGCCGGCGTAGACATGGAAACCGGGCTGATCCAGGCATCGCGCGTCGCGGCCGTTCGCGTCGTGCTCGACACGCCGCAACACGAGTTATCCACAGATTGGGTACATCCGCTGCGAGCGATGTTGAAACCGTCGAACTGGCCGCAGGCGCTGTGGCTGGCGCGCGTGGCACCGCGCGCCGCGCGGCTGGCGGCCCGCGTGGTGACGCAGGTCATCGGGCCGGAGCTGCGTATAACGCGCCAATGGTGATCGAGCGGATCGACTCTCCCGCGGATGTCAAGCGCCTCCGGCGCGACGAAATCGACGTCTTAGCGAGCGAGATTCGAGACCTGCTCGTTCGCACGTGCGCCGCCAACGGCGGTCACCTCGCGCCGAACTTGGGCGTCGTCGAGCTCACGCTCGCCCTCCATCGCATTCTCGATCTGCCGAGCGATAAGCTGGTGTGGGACGTCAGCCACCAGACGTACGTGCACAAAATCCTCACGGGCCGCAGAGAGCGCTTCGGCACGATCCGCAAGGGCGGCGGCCTCTCCGGCTTCGCGATGCGTAGCGAATCGCACTACGACCCGTTCGGAGCTGGCCACGCCAGCACGGGCGTGGCGGCGGCCCTCGGCATGGCGACGGCGCGGGATCTCGTCGGCGGCGACGAGCGCGTGGTCGCGGTAATCGGCGACGGCGCGCTGACCGGCGGGCTCGCCTACGAGGCGCTCAACAACGCCGGCGCCCGGCGCAGCCAGTTCATGGTGATCCTCAACGATAACGAAATGTCGATCGCGCCGAACGTGGGCTCGATCGCGTCGTACCTCTCCGTGCTGCGCAGCAAGCCGTTCGCAAATTTCGTTCGGCGCACCGGTA
Source organism: Candidatus Cybelea sp. (assembly GCA_036522095.1). GTDB lineage: Bacteria > Vulcanimicrobiota > Vulcanimicrobiia > Vulcanimicrobiales > Vulcanimicrobiaceae > Cybelea. The sequence continues at coordinate 10,154 of DATDGN010000074.1, forward strand.
AGGAGGTGCTCAAACGCCTCCCGCTCGGGGGTGCCGCGAAGAAGGCGATCGAGGGCGCCGAGATCGGCGCGATGCATTTCATCGGCCCGTCGGAAAAGACAGCGGTGATCTTCGAGGAGCTGGGCTTCCGGTACATCGGGCCGATCGACGGGCACAACTACGACGTCGTCCTGGACGCGCTGCAGACCGCCATCGATATCGACCGGCCGGTGCTCCTGCACGTGCGTACCGTCAAAGGCAAGGGTTACGAGCCCGCGGAGCGGGACTCGCGCACGTTTCACGGCATCGGCGCCAACGCGTTCGAGCCGAGCAACGGCGCGAAGAAGAGCAGTTCCGGCGGGCGGCCCAAATTTCAGGACGTCTTCGGCGACGCGATGATCGCGGTCGCCGAGAAGGATCCGCGCGTGGTCGGCATCACGGCGGCTATGCCGGATGGCACGGGACTCGCGAAGTTCGGCAAGCGCTTTCCAGAGCGCTACTTCGACGTGGGCATCGCCGAGGCGCACGCCGTCTGCTTCGCGGCGGGCCTGGCAACAAACGGGTTGAAGCCTGTCTGCGCGATCTATTCAACGTTCTTGCAGCGCGCCTACGACCAGGTCGTCCACGACGTCGTCGTTCAGAATTTGCCCGTCGTCTTCTGCATGGACCGCGCCGGCTTCGTCGGCGACGATGGCCCGACGCACATGGGCTTGTACGACATCGCCTACCTGCGGACTCTCCCGAACATGACGCTGATGGCGCCGAGCACTGAGACGGAGCTGCTCCCGATGCTCGAGCACGCGCTCTCTCTCAACTCACCGGCGGCGCTCCGCTATCCGCGCGGCTCGACGAGCGGCCGGCACGACCGCGTGCCCGCGCCGATCGTCCACGGCAAGGCGGAGGTGCTGCAGCGCGGCCGCAACGTGGCGATCCTCGCGTACGGCACGACCCTCGACATCGCATTAGATGCGAACGTCGAAGGCGTGACCGTCGTGAACGCGCGCTTCGCAAAGCCGCTGGATGAGGGGCTGCTGATCGAGCTCGCGCGCGACCACCGCCACATCATCACGCTGGAAGAACACTCGTTGGCCGGCGGCTTCGGCTCCGCGGTCGCGGAGTTCGTTTCGGATCACGGGCTCGACTTGAGCGTGGAGCGAATGGGCGTCTCGAATGTCCTGGTTCAGCACGACTCCCAGGACAAGCAGCGCGCGCTCTTCGGTCTGACCCGCGATGCGCTCGCGGCGCGGATCACGCAGATCGCACGGGCGGCCTCGATCGGTTTACGCGTTTAGCCGAGGCGACGCGCTCGGTCGTGATAACGGCGTTATTGTTCGCTGCCGGACTGCTGACGCAGAACCTCTACGTCGCGGACCGTCTGCAGAAGGCCGTCATCGCCTTCGACGTCAACGGCAAGAAGATCGCCGAGTATAGAGCGAACGCGGTAGTGTTCGACGTCGTCACCGACAGCAGCGGGCACGTCTACGTAATATACGCCGTGAAAAACGGGACCGACGAGGTCAAGGAGCTCTCCCACGACCTGTCGAGCGTTATTGCCACCTATCGGCCGGGCGACCTCGGCTTCAACCTTGCGATCGATGACGACGATAGTCTCTACGTGGGGCACGAAGCCCAATCGGGAGTTTCCATCTATCAGTATCGCTATGGCTCGACGCGCGTCGCAGCCGTATATCGGCTGCGTGAGGTTGGCCCGGCGATGTTGGGGATATCGGTGCGCAATGGAATCATCTACGCCCCGGTGGAGGCCCCGTTCGGCACCTACAAATTGTACGCGTGTACCGTCGGCGAGACGAATAGCTGTAGGCTGCTCTACGACATCAGCGGTGGCGTGGACTGCGGCTTTACGACGACCGATAGCAACGCCGACGTCACGTGGTTCGGAAACCCGTTCACCGTCCGGAAGTTCGAGTTGCCGCGGTTCCGGCAGCGCGGCGAGTTCGCCCTGCCGCCCGGCTACGGGCCGGGTTGGGACTCGTTCTGCGCACTGCACAATTACGGGACGTCGGTGTGGCTGCCGATCGCGAACTCCGCGACGGGTCCGCCAATGGCCATCGAGATGGACATGCGTACCGGCGACATCCTCGCGCGGATCGGAGCGGGCTCGCTCCTCGGACCGGTCGCCGCCTTCTTCGGCAACGGCTTCACGCCATAGTTTAGAGGTTCCCTAGTAGGGTTTGCCCTCGGGAGCGGGCGGACTCAGGGCGACGCCGGCGTAACCGCCGCCGGGCACCGTGATGTGTTGCAGCGCCTTGGAATCGGGCCCCGGGTACTTGTAGCTCTGCAGTTGACCGGCGGTCAGCGCGGGGTCCTCGGCCCAGGCGTGCTTTTCGCGCTTGTCGAGCGCTACGCCGAACGCTCCGGGATTCTGGGTCGCGAAGAGTTTCGTCATCGTCGTCGAGCCGGGCGCGAAGTCGCCGCACGCGACGGACTGATCGCACACAAGAAGCGCGCCGGTCGCCGTCGTTGCGATGCCTCCGGGCGCCTGGAGCGTGATCCCGAGGTCCGTTGGCGACCCTGTTCCGGCGAGCCACTCGTCGATCCGGCCCTTGCCGGTTGGGCCGTTGAGCTCCAGATACGTAACGTAGAGGTTCCCGCGATCGTCGACGGCGTCGTTGAAGGCGTAGTTCATGTGCGGGTCGGTGAGCGTACCGGTCGGGGTCGTGCTGCCTCGCGCATAGACCTCGACCGCGCCGTTCTTTCCGCTGACGCAGCCCTTCGTGTAGTCGAAGAAGTTGGTGACGTACACCGTTCCCGAGACGTTGTCGACCGCGACGTCGGAGGCCGAGCCGGCCGGGTCCGTCAGCGTCTTGATCGGCGTCGTGCCGCCCGGCGCGAACTCGAGCACGCTGGAGAACTGCTTCTTGCAGTCTCCCGCGATCGCGACCCAGAGGTTGCGGTGCTTGTCGACGAACAGGCCCTGGGGATTGGTCACGCCGGTGATCTGCCCGCAGGGGGCTCCGGCGTTGTGCGCCTGGTCGTAAGCGTAGACCGAGTTGTTATAGGAAGTGACATAGACGACGGAGTTGCCGCATCCGGCGGGGTCCATGCGGGCCCGATGCGCGGCCGCCGCGTGGCCGGCCGGCAGTTGCGGCTGGCTGGGCACGGCGCAGCCGGCCAGAACGGGAAGCAGGAATAGGGCGCAGCTCCTTGACATTGAGGCTACCTCCGGACCCTCCATGGGTGCGACGAAGCGCGGTGCGGCACCTACGGACCGGCCGCCGCGGCGACCAAGCGAGTGCGCGGCATACCGAAGCCCCCCACCGGCCACCAAGCGGTAGTGGGTCAGTTTGAATGGCAGGCAGCCAAGCTTATATTAAGACGGGGCGGGCGTGTTATATACTTGAACGATGGCTACCGTGTTGGAGGAGGTCGTGCGCGACCTCCCGGGATTCCTCACAGCAGGGCAACGCGCCCAGGCAAAGGCTATTGCCGATCGCGACGAGCTTGAAGGTTGGCTCGGGCATTTTCAGGAGTGGTCTGCGCGAGCGAATACGCTGGCTATGGTTATTGATGACCTCTGGTTTGACGCGCCCGTAAGCCTAAGGAAGCATACAATGGTGATGCTTTCTGACCTTATGGCGGGCGGCGTCACGGGCATGAAAGCTATTCTCCGCCTAAGTCCACAAGAAAGAGGGACGCTTCCGACTATTCTGACCAACGTTACTGCGTATATGGACTCCGTAACGGACCTAACACAGAAGGTTCATCGGCTTGCTGACGACGAGAACCTTCGGCTTGCCGCATTTCAAGGCTCGACCGAGCTTAGACGTCAAACGGATAAGGATTACGAACAAGGGAAACGCGAGGCCGCCGCTGGCAAGGTGACTCACTTCACCCCAGACGAGTTTCGTAAACGTTTCGCCTAGCGATCACCGAATCGGCGCTGCGGAAGCTGGAGGATATGGACTCTGGCGTTTTAGCGTTGGCGCTTTTCGATATAGCGATGGACCCGTCAACTTACGACCCGCATATATCGCGTCAAACAGGTGACGGGAATTGGGAGGCTGCAGTTTTCCGACGGGATGAAATACATAGCGCCCGATACACGATCGACCCTTATACCGAAACCGTCACGGTTTTTTCGGTCACGCAGGCATTCTTTGAGCACGGATTTGCCATACGGCTAGAGGATGAGGATTAGGCCGCTTCGCTATCCCGTAAAACGTCCGGCAGACGCGCCAGGTCATGCAGAGTCCATACGCGATCGGTGAGGCCGGCAGCGATCGCCGGCGTCGTCTTGATGGTCGAATGGACCTTCGCGAAATTGTAGTACATGAAATGTAGCGCTATGGCGCGGCCGTGGTTCTGAGCTTTCTTCGAGAAGGCATTAGTCAGGCGTGTGAAGCGGCGCATATGCATCCGCATGGTAAGGTTCTGCCGCTCAACGTGGGCGGTCGTAATATGGGCAGGGTCAGGAGCGCCCCAGACCGAGGTACGAACGACCTCGGTAACGACCATCGGGGAATACTTGGTATCGGCGCTCTCGAACGCCAGCCGCCCGTAAACCTTCGTTTCCGTACCGTGGTCGGCTCGTGGGAATAGCGTTTCGATCGGCCGCTCGTAGTTTTTCAGGCCATCCGTCGTGATTTGCACGGCTGGAGCCGTTACGCGTTCAGACAGGTCGCGGATGAAGCGCCAGGTGTCGTCCATCGTTCGCTTGCCAAGGTACCAGCTCACGACGAGCTTGCTATCAGGGTCGATCGCCGTCCAAGTCCACATATCGCCCTTTGCCATCGTGCCACGCTGCTCAGGCTTGAGGTTCCGCTCCTTGGCGTAGCAGAACGACCAGACCTCATCGAGTTGCAAGCGTTCGATGCGGCGCAGGTTGCGGAGGTTCGAGCTCTGATACTCGTCGCAGGCATCGCCTACGTCGGCCAGGAGCTTGGCAATTGTGTTCTTCGCCACGCCGGTTATGCGAACCGTTGCACGAATAGAAACGCCTTCGCATAGCGCCGCGAGAACCTGAACCCGCTTCTCCAAAGGCAACCTGTTCATGCAACTATTATACTTCACCGCTCAAGCATAAGTCAAGCAGAAACGGTGAAGCATTCGCGGTTAGTTTGCATCTTGACCGCGAGTGGCTGGGCGCTACTCTTCGCTCAAATGAGCGTGATTACTGAGGTTTCCGAATCCGGCGCTTCTGAACGGCTCGTAGCTTCTCTAGTGCATCTTGTAGATGCCGTCGTTGACGCGAGTCTTGCACTTGAGGAATTAGCGCCTCTAGACTCGTTTCTACCGAGTCCTGAAGAAGGTGCATCCGTTCAGTCATAACTTTGAAGTGAACGCTGCTCTCAAAGACGCGCTTTACTTCCGTGGGGGTTAGTTGCACGGGTTCTCGGCGATCGCCAGGCTTTCTATTCATCTTCCATCCCCCATCGAGCCCGAGCCGCTTTTACAGCGATCGAACGGCGCTCCTCAGCCGTTAGAGCCTCGGCGCGAGCCTTGCCGCCGACCTTGCCGCCTCGGCGACCCAGCGCCACGGCGTGAGGATTCTTCTTGGGGGCTAGCTGCCTGGCTGGCTTCTTAGGCTTCGGCAGGTCCTGGCCGGTCGCGATGGCCACGATGCGGGCCGCGTTGACATTGAAGTCCTCGGGAGCTTTCCTTGAGCGCTTAGGCTTCATGCCGCTATCGTAGCACGGCAAGCGCCTTAATGTTCGCCTCCGCCTAAAGTCGGGGATTTAATACTGACCCACTACCCACCAAGCAGGTTTCTTGACGCTCATGGCGACGGGTGCTAAACTCGTGGCCTATGCCCCGGGGCGCATGAAAGCCGCCGAACAAAGCAGGGCGAGACACCTCCATCTTACGGAGCCCGTGTTTCGTCTTTTTGGTGTGCCCGAAAATGCCCGCGCCCTCACGGCCTTTTACTTAAGAGATTCGAACACAAAGAAAGAGAGTAATGGCGAAGACGACAGCTCCGAAGTCCACCCAAAAGAGTTCAGCGGAACCTGTCCCGAGTTCGTCAGTTCCCAGCCCGGCGAGGGCAGCCAAGAGTAGATCCAGGCGGTCAACCGCTTCGACGAAGGCCACGGGCGACGGCAACGGCGCCTCGATGATCATGGCGTCGACCTTCCCGATGCCGACCGGCGCGTTCACCGTTGAGCAGCGTCCGGAGCCGGGCCCTAAGCGCGACCGCCATTCCTTCGCGAAGATCCCGCACGTCCTCGAGGTCCCCAACCTGATCGAGCTGCAGAAGGCCAGCTTCGACTGGTTTAAGACCGAGGGGCTGGCGGAAGCCTTCGCGTCGATCTCGCCGATCAAGGACTTCACCGGTAACCTGATCCTCGAGTTCGGCGAGCATTCGCTCGGCGAGCCGAAGTATTCGATCGAGGAGTGCCGCGAGCGCGACATGACCTACAGCGCGCCGCTGCGGGTGCGCGTCCGCTTGATCACCGCGGAGTCGGGCGAGATCAAGGGCATCCCGGACCAGGAGATCTTCATGGGCGACTTCCCGCTCATGACGGACAAGGGCACGTTCATGGTCAACGGCGCGGAGCGCGTGATCGTGAGCCAGCTCGTGCGCTCGCCCGGCGTCTACTACAGCCAAGACGTCGACACGAACGCGCGGCCGACGTTCAACGCCACGATCATTCCCAACCGCGGCGCTTGGATCGAGTTCGAGACCGACAACGGAACGAAGAACGACGAGACCGAGGGCACAATCGGCGTGCGGATCGACAAGAACCGCAAGATTTACGTTTCGACATTCATCCGCGCGCTCTCGCGTCCGGAGCTCGGCTTCAATTGGGAGAGCGATGAGGCGATCCTGAAGCTGTTCGACGACAGCCCTCTGATCCGCAACTCGATCGAAAAAGACAAGGACATCAAGACGCGCGAGGACGCTCTCAAGGAGATTTACAAGAAGCTCCGTCCGGGCGAGCCCGAGAATGCCGAAAACGCCGAGAAGCTGCTCGAAGCGCTGTTCTTCGACGAGAAACGCTACGATCTCGCCGGCGTCGGCCGCTATAAGCTCAACGGCAAGTTCCACTATCGCATCGCGAACCGCGACGCCGACGCCCGCTCCGATCAGCCGTACGTCGTCATCGACGAGTACGCCGACGCCGGCCTCGAGATGCCTCCGATTACGGGAAAGTGCCTGACGCGCGCCGACATGGTCGCGGTCATCCGCCGTCTGATCAAGGTCGCGACCGGCGTCGTTCCCAAGGACGACATCGACCATCTCGGCAACCGGCGCGTCCGCTCGGTCGGCGAGCTGTTGCAGAACCAGTTCCGCGTCGGCCTGCTCCGCCTCGAGCGCGTCGTGCGCGAGCGCATGACGGTGCAAGACATCGAGACGGTCACGCCGCAGGCGCTGATCAACATCCGGCCGGTCGTCGCCGCGATCAAGGAGTTCTTCGGGTCGTCCCAGCTCTCGCAGTTTATGGACCAGACGAACTCGCTGGCCGAGCTGACGCACAAGCGCCGGCTCTCGGCGCTCGGGCCGGGTGGCCTGTCGCGCGAGCGCGCTGGCTTCGAGGTGCGCGACGTTCACCACTCGCACTACGGGCGCATCTGTCCCATCGAGACGCCGGAAGGCCCCAACATCGGGCTGATCGGCTCGCTCGCGACCTACGCGCGCGTCAACAAGTTCGGCTTTATCGAGACACCCTACCGCGTCGTGCGCGACGGCGTCGTGACGGACGAGATCGTCTACCTCACGGCCGATCGCGAGGACGAGTATATCATCGCGCAAGCCAACACGCCGGTCGATTCGGACAGCGGCAAGATCCCGGCCGAGTCGGTCGTCTGCCGCTACGCCGAGGAGTACATCGAAGAGCCCGCGGCGCGCGTGCAGCTGATGGACGTCTCGCCGAAGCAGATCGTCTCCGTCGCGACCGCGCTGATCCCGTTCCTCGAGCACGACGATGCCAACCGGGCGCTGATGGGCGCCAACATGCAGCGCCAGGCGGTGCCTCTGCTCCGCCCGGACGCGCCGATCGTCGGAACCGGCATGGAATACCGCGCGGCCAAGGACTCGGGCAGCCTGGTCGTGGCCGAGGAGGCCGGCACCGTCACGTCGGTCGACGCCAAGGGCGTCGCGGTGCGCAACGGCGACGGCATCGAGCGGACGTACGAGCTGCTGAAGTTCGTGCGCAGCAACGCCGGCACGTGCATCAACCAACGCCCGATCGTCAACGTCGGCGACGCGGTCGTGGCCGGTCAGATCGTGGTCGACGGGCCGTCCTCGGATCAGGGCGAGCTCGCGCTGGGGCAAAACGTGCTGGTCGCGTTCATGCCGTGGGAAGGCTACAACTACGAAGATGCCATCCTCATCAGCGAGCGCATGGTCAAAGAGGACCGCTTCACGTCTATTCACATCGAGGAGTACGAGTGCGAGGCCCGCGACACGAAGCTCGGGCCGGAAGAGATCACTCGCGACATCCCCAACGTCGGCGAGGACGCGCTCAAGGACCTCGACGAACGCGGCATCATCCGCGTCGGCGCGGAGGTCCGTCCCGAAGACATCCTCGTCGGCAAGGTGACGCCCAAGGGCGAGACCGAGCTGACCGCCGAGGAGCGTCTGCTCCGCGCGATCTTCGGCGAGAAGTCGCGTGAAGTGCGCGACACGAGCCTCAAGGTTCCGCACGGCGAAAAGGGCAAGATCATCGACGTCAAGGTGTTCTCGCGCGAAAACGGCGACGAGCTCTCTCCCGGCGTCAACCATCTGGTGCGCGTCTACGTCGCGCAGAAGCGCAAGATTCTGCAGGGCGACAAGATGGCCGGCCGCCACGGCAACAAGGGCGTGATCGCCAAGGTGCTGCCCGAGGAGGACATGCCCTACCTCGAGGACGGCTCGCCGGTGGACATCGTGCTCAATCCGCTGGGCGTGCCGTCGCGCATGAATCTGGGCCAGATTATGGAGACGCACCTCGGCTGGGCGGCGCGCATGCTCGGCATGAGCGTGGCGACGCCGGTGTTCGACGGCGCGCACGCCGAGGACATCGCCGAATGGCTGCAAGACGCCGGCCTTCCGGCCGACGGCAAGACGTGGCTGCGCGACGGGCGCAGCGGCGAGCGCTTCTCGCGTCCCATCACGGTCGGCCTGATCTACATGCTCAAGCTCGCCCACCTCGTGGACGACAAGATCCACGCGCGCTCGACCGGCCCGTACTCAATGATCACCCAGCAGCCGCTGGGCGGAAAGGCGCAGTTCGGCGGGCAGCGCTTCGGCGAGATGGAGGTCTGGGCGCTCGAGGCGTACGGTGCCGCATACACGCTGCAAGAGCTGCTGACGGTGAAGTCCGACGACGTCGTCGGCCGCGTGAAGACGTACGAGGCCATCGTCAAGGGCGAGAACGTCATGGAGCCCGGCGTTCCGGAGTCGTTCAAGGTCCTGATCAAGGAGCTGCAATCGCTCGCGCTCGACGTCAAGGTGCTCACGGAGAACCGCGAAGAGGTCGAGATCAAGACGCCCGAGGACGAGATGGGTGAATCCGAGCGGCGCGAGTACGGCCTGCTAATGGGCGACGAGCAATCGGCCGCCGTATCGCAGACTTCCGTTGCGACTCGCGAAGCGGCCGCCGAAACGGTTCCGGAAGACGCCGGAGCAGAGGTAGCGGCAGAGGCAGAGGAAGAGGAAGAGGAGATCGACGACAGCAAGCCGCTCGACGCGACGACCGCTATCCCCGCTCCGCCTCCCACGCCGCGTCCGCCCGAGATCGAGGCCGAGGAGATCTTCGAGGAAGAAGCGCAGCCCGAGGAAGAGGTCGAGGGAGCGCAGGGCTACGAGCTCGAGGAGGAAGACGAAGAGACCTCTTACGAGGACGAAAAGCCCACCTACGAAGGCGACGAAGAAGAGGCGCCCTTCACGGAAAGCAACTCCGAAGAACAGTTCTGATCGCTTTTTGTCAGGCCGAGCCCTTCGACTCCACTTCGACCGGCTCAGTGTCGCTCAGGACAGGCTCCGTCGAAGGACAAAAGAAAGAGGCCCCGCTCGCGCGGGGCCTCTTTCCTTTGTGTGTCATCCTGACGCCCTGTGTCATCTTCTCACGCGTTAGTGCTTCGTGCATACCCCGGTGACGCCGACTTTGCGCCCGGTCTTCGTCTCGGTGAAGGACGACGCCGAGGTCATCTTGGTGTTGCTCACCTTGGTGTTGACGTTATCGGTCTGACTCGCGATGCCGGGGCCGGGCGCGAACGAAACATCGTGCCAGCTCATCTTGTCTCCGACCCATCCGTTGGAGAAGGATAGGCCGTACGCGCCCCCGTCGCCGTTCAGCACGTCGACCCAACGCTTCGTGTCGGGATCGTACGTGATCTTGTCCCAAATCGTCAGCTTCCGGCTGATCCACGAGGTCGCGTTGGTGGTGGAGGTCTCCTCGATCCAGTAGCCCGTCGGGTCCATCGTGTACGTCGATGTGGTAACGTACGCGGCCGGGCGGCGAGCGCTCTTGGTGCTGCACGTCCAGGTGCCGATCAGGAACTGCATCGACGAGAAGTTCGGCCTGCGCGGCGCCGGGATCGGCGTGCTCTCGACTTGCGCGACGGCGTAGGACGGAATCAGGGTCGCCAGCGCGACCGCAACGAGAATGAAAATGCGTTTCATAGCAGTTGCTGTCTCCTCCGAGAATCCGGCGGACACTGCCGGACCGCGGCCCTCTTTGCCAGCGTCCGCCCGCATGCCTGCTATCCCCGCTTCCGGCAAGAATTTGCCGTGAGTTGGGGTAAGCGACGCAATGACATGAGCGGGCTTGAAAGGGTCGGCGTCGTCGGTACCGGTCGCATGGGTGCCAACATCGCCAAACGACTGCGCGACGTGGGCTATCCGATCACGGCCCTGTACGACCTCCGGCGCGAATCCGCGGCGGAAACGGGCGCCGACGCCGGCGGAGAGGTGGCCGCGTCGCTCGCGCGCGTCACCGAATTGTGCGACGTCGTCATCACCGTCGTGACCGACGATGCGGCGATGTATCGCATCTTCGCGACCGAAGGCGACTCGCTGCTGACCGGCGCGCGCGGCAAGATCTTCATCAACTGCGCGACGGTCACGCCCAAGGTGCACGTGGACGTCGAGCGCATGACGCGCGCGCAGGGCGCAGACTCGCTCGAGGCGTGCCTGGCGAGCTCGATCACGCAGGCTCGCGAAGGCACGCTCTACCTCATGATCGGAGGCCGTCGCGATGCCTTCGAGCGGATCAAACCGTTGCTCGAGAAGATGAGCGTGTCCCTGAAATACATCGGCGAGGCAGGCAGGGCGGCGCAGGTCAAAGCGTTGGTGAACATGGTGATGAACATCAACACGGCGGGGCTCGCGGAGGGGCTAGGGCTCGGCGACGCGCTCGGACTCGACTTGGACATGCTGCGCGAAGTCTTCTCGCAGACCGGCGCGAACTCGCGCGTGCTCGAGACCGACGGCGCCGACATGCAGAACCGCGATCACGACGTCTATTTCTCGGCGGCGCACGCGGCCAAAGACAGCGGCATCGCGTTGGGGCTCGCCGCCGGTGTGGATCTCAGCCTGCCGCTCGCGCGGGCGACGTTCGAACAATACGAGCGCATGAAGGCACTCGGCCTCGGCGAGCTGGACAAATCGGGAGTATCCGAGCTCACGTTCAAGTCACGTCACGGCCGCTCGGCGGCGGCCAACTCTTAACATCCGGAGGAATACAGATGGCCACCGATACTCGAACGAACATCGTGCCCTTGGTCAGTTCCGGAACCGCCGGACCGCTCGGCGCGATCCACGTGCCGCGCCTCTGGCTCAAGCTCTCGCTCGCGTCGATCGGCGCGCTGCCCGACGGCTACGACGAGTGCGGCGCCGGTTTCGATGCGATGACGCTGAGCGCATTGGGGCTCGATCGCCAAAAGACGATCGACTTCGTGCGCCACAACAAGCCGCGCTACATGGAATTCGAAGAGTGGATCGTCGCCAACGGCAAGACCGACAAGGCGACGATCGAACGTCACAACGCCGCCATCCGCGGCTACAATCACGCCGACGACCTGGCCAAGGGCATGCGGGAGAGCTCGAAGATCGGCGACGCATCCGTGAGGGACGCGGTGACGCTCAACACCGTCGAGGACCTGGACGAGATCTACACCGCGGCCCTTCGGGGCTAGCCGCTTCCTTTTTCGGGCCGGCGGATGTATGCTTGGCCTGCACGCTAGGGAAGGGCCAGCCCCTTCCTGTCCAGGCGTGTAAGGAGTTCCCCATGCGGTTTATCGGTTTGGCGCTCGGCATCGTGCTGCTGGCGTCGGCCTTCCTGATCGGCAGAGTTACGGCTCCCACGGCGGCCTCCGCGTCGATGATCAGTCCAATGGTAACCTTCTCGCACTTCGAGTGCTACACGGCGGCATTCGGGCAGTCGCCCAGCGCCGGGATTCAGCTCACGGATCAGTTTCAAACGTATCAGACCAAGCTCGGAATACCCGAGCTCTTCTGTACGCCGGTTATGAAAAAGGTTCTGTCCGGCCCACATTTGAGACCGCCCCCGCCGGCGGATCATCTGACCTGTTACGCGATCTCGGGTCCGCAGATCCAGCAGATGCGGCCTTACGCGAATCAGTTCATCAAGCAAGATCAAGTCACGGTCGGCGTGCCTAGTCTGTTGTGCGTGCCCACGCATAAGACCGGTTAGCCTCGGCCGAGGTCGTGCTCCCCTTCCCGCGGGAAGGGGAGCTTCTTCCCGCGGTGTATGGTGCGAGGCCATGACCGCGAAGAGTACGTTTGTCGACCAAGCGATTCAGGAATACATCATCGCGTCCACCGTGCGCGAGGATCCGCTCTTGCGCGAGCTGCGCGAGGAGACGTCGCAACTGCCGCAGGCGCGGATGCAGATTGGACCGGAGCAGGGACAGTTCATGGCACTGCTGGCGCACGCGATCGGCGCGCGGCGCTATTTGGAGATTGGCGTCTTCACCGGTTACAGCTCGCTCGCCATGGCGCTGGCGTTACCGAGTGACGGGTACATCCTCGCCTGCGACGTCAGCGAGGAGTACACGGCCGTCGCGCGGCGCTACTGGGAGGCGGCGGGTGTCGCCGGCAAGATCGACCTGCGCGTGGCGCCGGCGGTCGAGACGCTGAAAAGTGTGCGCGTGCAGGACGGCGCGCCGTTCGACATGGCGTTCATCGACGCGGATAAGGCGAACGTGAGCGCGTACTACGAGGCGTGCCTGGAATTGATTCGCCCGAACGGCCTCGTGCTGGTCGACAACGTGTTGTGGAGCGGCGCCGTCGTCGATCCGGCGGACGACGATCCCGACACGCAGGCGCTGCGCGAGGTGAGCCTCCGCGCGGGGCGCGACGATCGCGTCGAAGCGGTGCTGCTGCCGATCTGCGACGGACTTTTGGTCGCCCGCAAGCGCGAGACGGCTACGGCGGGCGGAGGTAGTTGAAGCGCGACCACGCGCCGTGGTCAGAAGCCGGTGGCGGTCCGGCCGCGGTGACGGAGTAGCTGCTAACGTCAAAGCACATCTTGTGATGCGGATAGTCGACCGCTATGGCCGCGACGCTCGCGAGGTTCGTTTCGATGATGCCGTTGTAGCCGTCGGGTCGCTGCGCCTCGGTGCAGATCGGCATCGAGCTCGCGGGGGCGCCCGCGGCGTAACGCACCGAGGCCACCGCGCCGCACGCGAAGCCGCCCCGCGCGGCCGGCGGTATCGACCGGTAATCGGCACTTGAGGCGAGCGGCTCTCGCAGTTGCGAACGCACGCCGTCCCAGAGCGCGCCTCCGCCCGCCATGCCCGAATCGAGCACGACGTGGCTCAGCCACGTGCCGTTGATCTCGACGGTCGCGAGCGGCACGTGGGGCGAGAGATCGACGGTCAGGCAGTGCAGCCTTGCAAGCTTCGACTGGCTGGGATAGAGCGTCACCGTCTGCCGCGCGCGGTCGATCAGCGTCGGGAAGTGCGTGAAGAAGTCGTAGCCGCACAGCGCGCTGTAGCCGGTGAGGTTTGACGAGATCAGCGCGGGAACGTCGCGCAACGCGTGGCCGGCGACCCCGAAGCTCGCGATCTCCGTCTGCCGATCGACGTAGGTCCGGCCGTCCGGAGCGACCTCGAAGGTTCCGGCGTGTCCCTGGAGGCGCGCGGCGTGCGCGAGTGCGGGCGAAACCAATATCGCGGAGCTGCCCGTGTCCAGCACGCACGAAGCGCGTTGGCCCTCGATCGTGACCGGAATCGTCGTGCGCGTAGAGTTAAAGCCGCTCCCGATAGTCGTTGGTGCAGACGCGGCGGCGGGCCGCGCGTCGCGCGCGATGGCGGCGAAACCCGCGCCGAGGCAGACGACGATGACGAAAGAGCGGAGCGCGGCTGACGGTGTCACGGACTCGAACGTAGGGTACCACGGGCGAGCGGGATTCGTCTGCGCCTCTCATCAAAGTGTAAGCTGGGGGTAAGTCGTTAATGCGCGTCGCGTGTATCGGAGGCGGTCCAGCCGGGCTCTACTTTGGAATTCTGGCTAAGCAGCGCTTTCCGGACTGGACGATTCGCGTTCTAGAGCGCAATCGTCCCCTCGACACCTTCGGCTGGGGCGTCGTGTTCTCGGACGCGACGCTCGAGAATCTGCGCGCGGCCGACGAACCGACGCATCGCGAGATCACACAGGCGTTCGCGCACTGGGACGACATCGAGGTGCACTTTCGCGGCCACACGATGCGCTCGGGAGGGCACGGTTTCTGCGGCATCTCGCGCAAGCGTTTGCTGCAGATCCTCCAGGGCCGCGCTGCGGAGCTGCGCGTTGACGTGCGGTTCGAGGCCGACGTGACGGACATCGAGGAGCTGCGACGCGACTGCGATCTACTCGTCGGCGCGGACGGCGTCAACAGCCGCGTTCGCGCCGCCTATACCGAGGCGTTTCAACCGAGCCTCGATCGCGGACGCTGCCGCTTCGTCTGGCTCGGCACCACCCTGCCGCTGGACGCATTCACGTTCATCTTCGAGCAGACCGAGCACGGCTGGTTCACCGTCCACGCGTATCGGTTCGACGAGGAGCTGAGCACGTTCATCGTCGAGTGCCGCGAGGAGACTTACTTGGCGCACGGCCTGGACTCGGCCGGTACCGAGGATACGATCGCGTTCTGCGAGCGGCTGTTCGAGCCGTATCTCCGCGGACATCGCCTGATGGCGAACAGCGCGCACCTGCGCGGTCGCGACTGGCTGAACTTCACGAAGGTCAACAATGCGCACTGGATCAACGGGAGCGCCGTATTGATGGGCGACGCGGCGCACACGGCGCACTTCTCGGTGGGCTCCGGCACGAAGCTCGCGATGGAAGACGCCATCGGCCTTTGTGTCATGCTGAGCTTGTCGAAGCATGACCTCGCCACTGCCCTTCAACAATACGAGGAAACGCGCCGCATCGAGGTGCTGAAACTCCAGAACGCGGCGCGCAACTCGACGGACTGGTTCGAGAACGTCGCGCGCTACGCGACGCTGGCCCCTGAGCAGTTCGCGTACAGCCTGCTGACGCGCAGCCAGCGCATCGGCCACGAGAACCTTCGGCTTCGCGACACGACCTACGTCGACTCGGTCGAGCGCTGGTTCGCGGGGCGCGCGGCGCCCCCGATGTTCACGCCGTTTCGCCTGCGTGGGCTCGAGCTAGCGAACCGCATCGTGGTGTCGCCGATGGACATGTACAGCGCCGTGGACGGCATGCCGAGCGACTTTCACCTCGTGCATCTGGGCACGCGCGCGCTGGGCGGAGCGGGGCTCGTGTTCACGGAAATGACGTGCGTCACGCGCGAGGGACGCATCTCGCCCGGCTGCACGGGCACGTATCTGCCGGAACACGCCGCCGCGTGGAAACGCATCGTGGACTTCGTGCACGGGTCGTCGCGCGCCAAAATCTGCCTGCAGCTCGGGCACTCGGGGCCGAAGGGCTCGACGAAGCTGATGTGGGAGGGCATGGACGAGCCGCTCGAGCGCGACAACTGGCCCGTGGTTGGGCCGTCGGCGATCCCCTACGCGCCGGACAATCAGGTGCCGCTCGAGCTGACGCGCCGCGAGCTGGAAGAGATTCGCGCGGCATTCGTGCGCGCGGCCGAGATGGGGCTCGCGGCCGGCTTCGACATGCTCGAACTGCACTGCGCCCACGGCTATCTGCTGTCGTCATTCATCACGCCGCTGCGCAACCGGCGCACCGACGAGTACGGCGGCTCGCTCGAGAACCGGCTGCGCTATCCCCTCGAGGTCTTTTGCGCGATGCGCGCAGTCTGGCCGAACGAGCGCCCGATGTCGGTGCGCATCTCGGCGACCGACTGGGTCGACGGCGGCGTCTCCGGCGACGACGCGGTTTTGATCGCGCGTGCTTTCAAGGCCGCGGGAGCGGACCTCATCGACGTCTCGACCGGGCAGACGTCGTCCGACGCCAAGCCCGTCTACGGGCGCATGTTCCAGACGCCCTACGCGGACAAGATTCGCAACGAGGTCGGCATCGCGACCATGGCGGTGGGCAACATCACCGACGTGGATCAGGTGAACGCTATTTTGGCCGGCGGACGCGCCGATCTCGTGGCGCTCGGGCGGCCGCACCTGGCCGATCCGTTCTGGACGCTGCACGCCGCCGCCCAGTTGGGCTATCGCGACGCCGCGTGGCCGGTGCAGTATCTGCCCGGCAAGGAGCAGCTCGAGCGTCTCATCGCGCGCGCGGCGCAGGCGCAGTGAGCATCGCCGGAAAGCACGCGCTCGTGACCGGCGGCGCGCGTGGCATCGGGCGGGCCACAGCGGAGCTACTGGCGCGTCGCGGCGCGCGGGTCAGCATGGTCAGCCGCTCCGCCGGAACTCGTGCGGACGTGACGGACGAGGCGCAGGTGCGGGCCGCGTTCGAGAAGTGCCGCACGGCCAACGGCCCGATCGCGATCCTCGTGAACAACGCGGGCATCGCGGAATCCGCTCCGGTGACCCGCACCGACCGCGCACTGTGGGACCGGATCATCGGCATCAACTTGACGGGCACCTTTCTGTGCACGCGCGAGGCGCTGCCGGACATGCTCGCCGCCGGCTGGGGCCGCATCGTCAACGTCGCGAGCGTCGCTGGACTCCAAGGCGCGCCGTACATCTCGGCGTACTGCGCGAGCAAACACGGCGTCGTCGGATTCACCAAGGCGGTGGCGGCCGAATACGCCGGCAAGGCAATCACGGCCAACGCGGTCTGCCCGGGCTACACCGACACGGAGATGTTCGGCCGTACGCTCGCCAACATCACGGCTAAGACCGGAAGAAGCGAAGCCGAGACGCGCGAGCTGCTGGCCCTCGGAAACCCCGCGGGGCGCATCGCCGCGGCCGACGAGGTCGCCGAGGCGATCGTGGATCTCGTACTCGGCTCAGTCACCGGCCAAACGGTAATCATCCCTCGCGCATGATAAGCAGCACCGCCACGGCCGAGGACCTCGAGCTTATGCGTGCGCGCATTCGCGTGGCGCTGGAGCTGGCGATCGGCAACGGCCCCGTGCAGGCGCATCGGGCGCTCGACCAAGTCGCGCCGGCGGTCGGCTTGGGCAGCGGCGAAATCGATGCGCTGTTCTTTCAGGCGCGGGCGATCGCGCACATCAAAGCCCGTGCGATCGCGGAGGGATTCGAGGCGTTCGAACGAGCCGTGCTCGCGGCACGGGCGGACGGCGAACCGGGACTGTGCGCGCGCGTGCTGTTGAATTATGGCTCTGCTTTGGTGCAAGACGGCAACGTCGCCCTCGCGGTCGCGTGCCTCGAGGAAGCGCTCGAGTTGTCGCGGGGAGTCGAGGCCGCGGCGAAGCCATTCGTCCTGGTGAGCCTCGCGGAAACGTTATTGGCGGCCGGCGAGCTGCGGCGCGCGGCTGCACTCCTGGTCGAGCTTCAGAGCACCGGCGAGGGCACGACGCGGACCTCGCTCGTGGCGGCCGCTGCGGCGATTCCGCTCGGAATGATGTTGGGAGAAGAAGCTCTGCTGAAGCCGAGCTGCGACCCGAGCCTGCTCGACCTCGCTTTCGCACTGCCGGAACAGGGACTACTTGGCCCGCTGGTCGAGTCGTTTTGTGCCCTCTACGAGCAGCGCGGCTGGCGTGCGCGACACGATGCGCTCCTCGATCGCAGCTTGGCAACACTGTCGGTGCTCGACAACAGCCTACTGCTCGGCATCCGCGCCGCGCGCCTGGGCCGCCCGGAGCACCTCCCGCGAGTGAGCGGGCTGATGGCGCGACAGTGCGGAGTGGGAACCTCGGCCTTCCTGCGCGCGCACCAGGACCTCTTCGACAGCTTCGTTTCGGCGCGTCGCCGGATCCCGGAGCGCGCTAAGGAGCTCGCGCTTCAAGCGGAAGCGGAGTTCGCGCGCGCCGGCCGGCCGTTGTTGCAGGCGCTGGCGCTGGATGCCGCCGGACTAGCAAGCCAGGCGCGCGAGCTTCGCGCCAAATCCGGGGCGCGCACCGACGCGCTACTTCCCGTCTGGAGGGGCACGCCGATCCACAAGCGCCTGGCCACGGCGCTCACGCCGCGTGAATCGGAGGTCGCGCGGCTGGCGGCGCGAGGACTCACGAATCGGGCGATCGCGACGGCGCTGGGACTCAGCGAACGCACCGTTCACCATCATTGTGAGGCGGTCTTCTCCAAGCTGGGCATTCGCTCGCGCTGGCAACTCGCGCGCGAGCTCGGATCGGATATAGGCAAATTGCCCACGCGGCCGCGGCGCCGCACTTAGTATCATCATGCAATGAGAATTGCAGGCTCGACCGCTTCTGCTTTGACGGCGCTTTGTGCGTTTGGAGTCCTGTCGGGCTGCGGCGGCGCTGGAGGCCCGCAGGTCTCCGGGCTGCCGCCGGCCGGCGAAAGCGCGGCGAGCCAGGCGTCGTGGATGGCGCCCGACGCGAAGCGCCGCGACCTGCTCTACGTCTCCGATCTCTACGCGGGTGACGTCAACGTGTATTCGTATCCGCAGGGCAAGTTAGAGGGCGTGCTGACCGGTTTCCAGGCCGTGCACTACGAGTGCGTCGACGCCGCGGGCAATGTGTTCATCGCCAATAGCGGCGCGAAACAGCTGGTGGAGTACGCCCACGGCGGAACCAAGCCGATCAAGACGTTCACCGAGCCGGGGTTCACGCACGGCTGCGCCGTCAATCCGGTCACCGGTGACCTCGCCGTGCTGCACGATCCGCCCACGAGCGGCTATGGCGGCTTTTCTATCTACAAGCACGCGCAGGGTAAGCCTAAAGAGTACACGACGCCGAACGTGTTCCGCGTCTACTTCATCGGCTACGACGGCAAAGGCAATCTCTTTGTCGACGGCAGCGCCTACCACCTGATGTTCGAGATTGCCGAGCTGCCTGCGGGAAGCCAAACGCCGCAAGCCATCACGCTGAACCAAAAGATCTACCTTCCTGGTGCCATCGCGTGGGACGGGAAGCATCTTGCGGTGGGCGATCAAGTCTCGATTTACGGACCTTCGAAGATCTACCAGTTCTCGATCAGCGGAAGCACGGGTACGCTCGCGGGCACCACTTCGCTGGCGAATTCGTGCGACGTTCTGCAGTTCTGGCTCCAGGGCACGCGCGTCATCACCAGCGACGTTTGCGCGCCGCATGCGCTCTACTTCAACTACCCTGCGGGCGGCTCGTCGACCAAGACGATCAGCGACTCGCTGCACGAACCCGTCGGCGTCACGGTAAGCCCGGCAAAGTAGTTACGCGCCGTACCAGCGGAGGTGCGGCCAAATTGCCTCGAGCGGCGCAACGGAGCTCAGCTCGGCGATTCAAAACGAGCTCGAACAAGCCAGCGGCGGCCTTCCACTCGCCTCCATCCGCAGCATGGACGAAGTCGTGTCGAAATCC
>DATDGN010000075.1:0-5115 GCA_036522095.1 Candidatus Cybelea sp.
CCCAGCGCCATCAGGAGGATGCAGCCGTAGTTGATCGGCACGCGGTACGTGATGAAACCGAGCGTCGCGAACGGAAAGACGATGTTGGCGGGAAACGAGGCGAGGAACTGCGCGACCGGCTGCAGCGCGCGCGCCAGGCGCGGATGGAAGCCGATCGCGACGCCGGCCGGCACCCAGATAAGCGTCGAAACGGCGATGAGCACCGCGACGCGCAGCATCGTTGCCACGCCGAGCACGAGGCTGTGTCCGATCTCGCGCAACCCGAGCGACATCAACATGAAGCGGCCGATGTAGAAGGCCAGAAGCACGAGCGCCACGATGAGGATCGCGTTGAAAACGCGATCGCCGGCCACGTACCGCCCGCCGGTGGTCAGGCGCTCGCGCGCTGGGGTGAGTCGCGCCAACGCGCGATTGACGGCGTCGCCGACGGGCGCGAACGTCCGGCCGACGAGCCTCGGAATGCGGGCCGCGCGCAGGATGTCGTAGACCCAGGATGCCGGCCGGCTGGCCGCCGCGCTCTGCTCGAAGCGGAACTTGTCGGCCCACGCGACGACGGGGCGCCAAAAGAGCTGATCGACGATCACGATCACGATCGCGATCGTGAGCGCCGCCCACACGAGCGCGGGCAGGTTCTTCTGCACCACCGCCGCCGCGACGTACGACCCGACGCCCGGCAGCGTGTAGTTGCTGTTGGCGACGCTGATCGCCTCGCTCGCGGCCAAGAAGAACCAACCGCCGCCGAAACTCATCATCGAGTTCCAGACGAGCCCCACCATCCCGAAGGGCACCTCGATTTTGGCGAAGCGTTCCCAGAGCGAAAGACGGTAGAGCTCGGCAGTCTCCTCGAGCTCCTTCGGGACCGACCGCACCGATTGGTAGAAGGAGAAGGTCATGTTCCACGCCTGGGCGGTGAAGATCGCGAAGATCGACGCAAGCTCCAGCCCGAACAGGCTGCCTGGGAAGAGCGCGATGAATCCCGTGACCGTGATCGTCAGAAATCCCAGCACCGGCACGGATTGCAAGACGTCGAGCAGCGGCATCAGCACGCGCTCGGCACGCCGGCTGTGCGCGGCCGCGTATCCGTATGCGAAGGTGAAAAGCAGCGACCAGATTAGCGCGACGAACATGCGCAGCGTTGAGCGAGCTGCGTAGTACGGCAGCAGACGCGGATCGAGATCGATATGCGGAACGAGGTGCTTCTGAGGCACGAACGCCACGAGGGTCCCGGAGCCGACCCGTGCGAGCGCGACGAGCAGCGCCAGCGCGCCCACGATCACGACGAGATCGGGCAGCCCAAACGGCGGACGGCGCAACGCCTCCGCGGATGGGAACGTCCGAAACCCGCTCGGCATTCGCAAGCGCCGCTACCGTTCGCGCGCTAGTAGGCGGGGTGGTCTTGGCAGCGCTCGACCGAAGGATCGTCGCTCGGGAAGAGCGCGAAGATCGCGCCGCGCGGCACCACGATGTTTTTGCCCTTGCGGAAGTAGTTGAAGAGGCCGACCGCGGCGCCGACGCCGGGAATCGGGATCGCGCCGAGGTAGCCGGGTATCCCGTCGGTTGGGCCGGCCTTGTCCAGCGCGTCCGAGTTGTGATCGAGCACCACGCCGAGGTGCCGGCCGTCCGGCAGCATCAGAAACCGCGGCTCGAGGACGAGCACGCCCGGGCGCGCGTCGTGGTGGCCGGCCGGAGACGCGACGGCTACGACGCCGTAACCCATCGTCCGCTGCGGAATCACTATCGCTGCGCCGCTGGTCACGGCGTTGACGGTCTCGAACCGGAAGAAGTCGCCGGGGCGCGCCTCCGACGAGTCGACGGTGTCCATCATCTGCGCGGCGACGACCGTGCAACGATCCAGCGCCATCGCGTGCGCTCCGCTCGTGCCGGCGGAGAGGGAGATGCTGAAGACGGCGAATCCACGGAGGCGGCGAAGCGCGGACGCCGTCATCGCTCTAACCTCGCCTTGGAACGAGGCGCAACTCGCTCGCCGCGTAGTCGAGTTGGACGAGGAACTGGTCCAGGAAGGCGGCGCCGAGATGGCCGAAGGCGGTGCCCGCCAACGTCTGCGTGGCTCCGATGCGTTGCGGACCCGTGCGGTAATCGCCGATTCGCACCTCGCGTATTTCGCCGATCATCTCGATGCTACTGCCGCCGATTCCACCTACGGAGCGGCGCTGGGTGACGCTGAACAGTCCCGGGTGCTTGGCATAAAAGTCGTACGCAAGATTGACATTCGACTCGTCGCCCGTATCTACTGCAAGCTGCGCCTGAACTTCGCCGAGCCCGACCGTTACGATCGGAACGAAGTGCTCGAACGTCAGCGGCACCGTAATCGCGTTTTGCAGCGGCGGCGCTTGCAGACGTAGGACGTGCGCGGCGCTGTCGATCTCGATGCCCGAAGCGCCGAGCAGATCCGCGCCGAGGACGGCGTCGTAACCGTAGCGCCGTAGATCGCTGAGCACGATGTAGTACGCCTCCGGATAGGCGGCGTTGCCGATGCGCAGCGGTCCGGCGCGGACAACCTGAGTCGAGTAGCCGCCCAGTCCGCGCACCTGATACGTCCCCACCACCGGAGTGCCCAGCCGGCTCGCGAGTTCGGAGCTCATCGAGAGGCCGGAATTGCCCGTGTCTACCAGGCAGCGGACGGCGATGCCGCCGATGCTGCAATCGACGATCGGCGTCACCGCCTTGGGATCGGTGGGAATGGCGTCCGGCGCGCCGTTGAACGACGGGACCAGCCCGCGCGGCGGATGGAAGGCCGACGACACCGCGGCGCGGTCGTCGTAGCGCTCGAAGACGCGTCCGTTGTGCAGCACCTCGAAGGCGAGCACGAACGCGCCCACGCGCCGGTAGCCGCGATACTCGAACGTGTCGCGCCCATCCAGCGAGCGCGCAAAGCGCACGAGACCGGTCTGCGGATCGACGAACAGCCGCAACGGCACCGAGCTCGAGTCGTCGATCACCATCGTGCGGTAAGGCTTCCCGTTCATGGTTGCGGTGGCGGCGCCTCCGACTCGGCCCCCGCGCGCGACGAACGAGGGGGTCAGGAAATCGAGCGAGGCGACGATCCGAAGGGACCGCAGAAACGGCTCGAGCTGCTGTGAGGATGCCACCATCGTGCCGTTCATGTTGAACGAGTAGATCCGCTGACCGTCGAAGTACGTGCCGTCGCAGACCTCGCCGATGCAGTGCTTTACCGACACACGCAAGCCCTCGCTCTCGGTCGAGACGACGGCCGCCGCTCCGTTGAAATTCAACCGCGCCACGGAGACGACGTGCGCCTGCCAGACGGAGCCGCTCGCGCCGCGCATCTGCTCGAGCAGGCGGACGACGCCGTTTTCGTTCCGGGCCGCCCCGAGCGTCGCCGCGAGCAGCGCGAAGAGCAAACCCATCCGAGCGGCGAACCCCATGCCGATGGAGTTCGAGTCGCTCGACGGCTATCTTCTCGACGGCTCGCCGTCGAAAGCGGAGGTCGTGCGCGAGCTGCTCCGGCGGCGGCCGGACGCTCCCGGTGCGGCGCCGTTCTATGAGGGAATGCAGCGGCTCGGCGCGCGCACGCCCGACCTGTCGCTGATCGCCTTGCGCCTGGTTCTCGCCGGGAAGAAGGCGGACGACGCCGCCGTGGTGCGGCTGCGCGACGTCGTCGCGCGCGCGCGCTCGGGAGACGCCGCGGCTCGCGCGGAGTACGCCGCGCTCGATCGCCCGTAGCATTCATGCGGCTCGCAACTGAGGCGCTCGTCGTCGGCTATGCGGCGCGCGGCGCGCCCGCACTGGATCGCGTTTCGATCGACGTCGCCGCTGGGAAGACGCTCGCGGTCGTCGGCCCGTCGGGGGCGGGCAAGACGACGCTGCTGCGCGCGATTGCGGGGCTTCTGCCCGTGCGCGGCGGCGACGTGCTGCTGGGCGCCGCATCGGTCGTGACGCTGGCTCCGCAGGAGCGTCGCATCGCACTGGTCTTTCAAGACGACGCGCTGTTCGCAAACATGACCGTGCGTCAGAATCTGCGCTTCGCGCAGCGCCGCGGCGCGCGTGAAGATGCCGTCGCGGAGACGGCGGCGGCGCTGCACGTCGATAAGCACCTCGACCGCCGCCCGCGACGTCTCTCGGGCGGCGAACGCCAGCGCGCGTCGATCGCCCGCGCGCTCCTCTCCGATCCGCTCGCGCTGCTGCTGGACGAGCCGCTCGCGCACCTCGATCCGTCGCTGCGGCGCTCGGTCCGCGACGAGGTGATCGGCGTCCGCCAGCGCTTCGCGGGGCCGATCCTGTACGTCACGCACGATCACGTCGAGGCGATGAGCGTCGGCGACGCGCTCGCCGTGCTCGTCGAGGGGCGCATCGAGGACGTCGGCGAACCGCAGCGCGTCTATGACTCTCCCCGCACGATTGCCGTCGCGCAATTTCTCGGCGAGCGGCCGATGAATTTGCTCTCCGACGGCGAGGCGATCGTCGGCATCCGGCCAGAGCACGTGCGATTGGACGGCGAGGGCGCCGTGCGCGGCCGGATCGTGCGCCGCGAGCCGACCGGCGCCGACGCATACGTCGAGGTCGAGACGCCGCGCGGAACGGTGGTCGTTCGCGTGGCTGCCGCATACGACGCGCGCGTCGGTGCGGCCGTCGGGCTCGATCTTCCGCCGCATCACGTGCGCCGCTTCGACCGCTCAAGCGGAATCGCGCTCGCGTGACCGACACGGCGGAGCTGGCGCGGGGCGTGGTCATGGCCGGCATCGCGGGCGCGCGCCTCGACGGCGACTTCCCGCGCTTCGGCGGGTACCTGCTCTTCGCGCGCGACGCGACGCTCGCGGAAGTTCGAGCGCTCACCGACGAGCTGCGCGCTCGCGACGGCGATCCGCTTATCGCGATCGATCAGGAGGGCGGTCGCGTTGTACGACTAGGGGAAGGCGTGGAGCCGATGCCGCCGATGATGGCCCTCGGCGCGGCGGACGACCTCGAGCTCACGCGGCGCGCCGGCGAGCAGACCGCATTCGACCTGCGGCGAGCCGGCTGCACGCTGGATTTCGCTCCGGTGCTTGACCTCGCTTTGGATCCGCGCAACACGGTGATCGGCACGCGCTCGTTCGGGGCGGATCCGCGGCGGGTAGCGGGCCTCGGCGCGGCGTT
>DATDGN010000076.1:0-12872 GCA_036522095.1 Candidatus Cybelea sp.
AGCAGGAGACCCACCAAGGTGAAGACCGCACCCTGGACGACCGCCGACGGAGCGTCGCCCCCAACCGATGAGCGAACCGTTCGCGCAATCTGAAATCCCGCTTCGGTCGCCGCGAGGATGAGAATCACGACGAGAAGCATCAGGACCCAAGTCGGGGCCGCGGGTATAATGCTAGTCAACGCACACGAAGATTCGAGGCCTCACTTTGCCTCTTGCAGAAGCTGTTGAATGTCGATGCCGCGTTTCACCGGCCAGAGCAGGCTCCAGGACACGCGCAGCGTCGTCTGCGGCGATGTGAGCGGACGGGTGATGTAGGTATAGTAGAGCACGCTGAGCTGCATGAGCTGGCCCTCGTTTTTGAAGGTCTTCGAGACGCCGCCGCCCACCGGCGCCGCCCACTTGTTCTGCTGCAACGTCCAGTTCGCCGTGATGATCGGCGCGGTGCTGATCGCCCACCCGCCCTTGAGATTGTAGTTGAGGAACGGCTGAACCAAAAAGCTGCTCACGCTGGGGCGGTTCGGCAGGCCCGCGACGGACCAGAGCTGCGTGACCAGCGCGCCCATCACCCAATTTCCCGGCATCAGCAGCGCCACCGCATCGGGACCGGCGGACCACTTGCCGGAGCCGAGCGTGTTCGGCGTCGCGGTCGGAAACTGAAAGATCGGCCCCACCGCCCAGACGAGCTGCCCCGGCTTGGTCTTGGGCGCGAAGAAGAGTTGCTCTTGCACGTCGCTCAGCCCGAACGTCGACGGACATCCGACCGGCGAAGCGCACACTCCGGGCGGCGCGAACGACGGTTGATTGAGAACCGGGATGATCGTCCGCGCGATGAGGTTCATGTTGCGGCTCAACATGATCGGTACGACCGGCTGCACGTTGAGGTTGTACTGAAAGCGCGTATACGGACCGACCCCGTAGTTGAAGTTGTTCTGAAACGGAAAGACCGTAATGTTGCCGACCGGGTTCTGCGACGTCTTGATGACCGCGAGCCGCAGCGCTTCCTGCTGCGCCGGGGTTAGCTTGCTGATATCAAAGCCGCCGGTATCCGCGTTATCTCCGCTCGCAGGCGACGCGGTTGCGCCCGGTGTCGGCGTTGGCTGCGGCGCCTGTGCGACGACCGCCGCCGTTGCGGCTAGAAGCATTGTGCGACCTATTTAGAGGTTGAACGTGTACCCAAAGAGCGGCCCGTACATCGAGAGTTTTTGAACGGGCGAGACCGGCGGGAGGTTGAAAAACCTCAAATCACGGTACAGGGCGATCAGCGACTGGCCGTGATTGAACGTGTAGCCGGCGCCCGAATAGGCCTGCCACGTCGTGTTGTTCAGCTGACCGATGCCGCCTCCGACATCGACGTAGTACGGAACGTACCAGTGCCCGTCACCGAAGTACGCCTTCCCGCGCAAGCCGAAGATAACGTCCTGCGCGATACCCGCGACGAGGACGGAACCCGACGTGCTGAACGGGCGACGCCGCCCGACCGTCGCGTTGTAATCGAACGTGAAGTTCAGCGGAAACTCGCGCATCCCCGTGAAGATGCTCAGGTCTGCGGCATGGCCCCGCGCAACGGTGAAGCCCGCCGCCGCTTCCCATATCGATTCGCGCACCCGCGCGTTGGAGCTCAAGCTGATGGGTACGTTCAACCTGCCGAATCGGCCGGTTAGTGTCGCAGCGGCCGACGCGGTCGCGGTAGCATTGAGATAAATGTAGTCGCCGAAGACGTCGATGCCGCCTTTGCGGGCGTCGAATGCGAACATCACCGCGGAGTTCACCTTCGGGAGGTAGTCCACCGGCGGCACCGAGACGCTGGTCTGCCGAGTGCCCCTCCCGCGGCGCGGCAGGTTTGGAATTGTGTACTGGAAGGTTCCGCCGACGGTCGGCGCCCAGACGTACGGCGCGGCCAAGATATGCAGATTCCCGTCGTACGCCCGATCCATGAACGTAGGACTGGCCGCGGGCGCCGGCGTCGCCGGAGCCGGGGTTTCCTGGGCGCCGGCGCGCGCGGTCACGGCGAGACCGGCGCACATTAGCAGCGGCGCGAAGGAGAGAAAGCGCTTCATCGTGCTCGATTGTACCGGCGGCCGCCTTCGACGGTCAATCCCAAAGCCGCAAAAGCGCCGTTCTTGCGATTCTGGGATATGGCTCTTCGCCCACCGGGGCTACAATATATGGCGGCGTGAATAAGGCGCTCTATGCCGCACGCGTCGGTGAATCACACTGCATCGCCGATGGCGTCACCTACGACGTGCTCCTGAATCGAATCATGGAGTTTACGATTCGCGCGGCTCTGGCCCGAGTGGTAGACGAGTGCGACTGGGAACACGACGCGCTACGCCGCAACGGAATCGGTGCGATCCAAATCTTTCGAGATGGTAAAGCCGTCTGGGCGGACTCCGCGATGTTCGAACAGGAGATGGCCGAAGCGCGGCGCGAGCACATTGAGGATCGCTTTATACGAAGCAACGAAGCCGATCCTCCGCTATACGAGCGCATCGATCGAGACTTGCGAGCGCGCTGGCGCGCGGCGGGATACGAGACACCGAGCCTCGCCGACAACATGAAAACAATTTTTGCCGAGCTCGAAAGGGACGCATCGGAACGCGCGGAAGTTGCAAAAGAGAGCTTGGTGAGCGAGCTACTCAGGGAGCTTTCTGCCGGCCCTTCGTAACCTCCCCGTATTACCAACCCCCCATATTACCAACCCCCCAATATTACCGACCCTCCACACGATTCTCGCCTTGAGGCAGGTGTCATGAAATTGGAGTGCTCCCACCTTCTCGAGCGTGCGGCGGAAGGGACGTACGCACCGGAAACGCTGTCGTGGGCGCAGCTCGAGCCCGGCAACTTCGTCGTGCGTTACGGTTTCGTGGATGCTGGGCCGCTGCGGCTCTCGCTACGCAAAATGAACCTCGGTTTCAAGGGCGAGGCGCAGGTCGCGCGGCAAAAATCCGTGATCGGCATCGTCGCCGACGCCCGAACAAAGGCGCGCTGGTTCGGAACCAAGATGGACGCCGGCAGCGCCTTCTCGACGCGTAACGTTGCCGAGTTATCGACGTCGGGCCCGGGCTCGTTCTTTACGGTCACCGTGGACGAGGCGGCCCTGGCGAGACTGCTCCCCGGGACGCCGGACGCGCTCGCGCTGCTCGAGATCACGCGCCCCGCCAGATTGGCGCAGGATCCCGTCCATACGATGCGGTTGCGAGCATCGATGCATCGCATGTACTCGCTGGATTCTAGCGCCAAGCGGCGGTCGCGCGAGCTCCCGAGCAAAAGCATCTACGGAACGCTGATCCCGTTACTCGCCGCTATGATGGACCGCAGCGCCGATCGCGTCGTCGAATCGTCGAAGTGCCTCAATCGGCGTCTCGCCGCGGTGCGCGTCTGCGAGGCGTATATGCGCGAGCACGTCGACGCGACGCTTACGCTGCTCGACCTGAGCCGGGTCTCGGGCATGCGCTCGCGCTCGTTGATTAATGCGTTCGAAGCAGTCACCGGCTATAGCCCCATGGATTATCTCAAGCGCATCCGCCTCAGCGGCGTTCAGCGGGTGCTCCAACGACGGCATCGCGACGCAATCCGGATCATCGACGTGGCAACCGACTGGGGGTTCTGGCACATGGGACACTTTACCGCGGACTACCGAATGATGTTCGGGGAGACCCCCTCGCAAACGCTGCTCGGCTAAGGTGCGCCCCGCAGGGGCAGAGAACTGCCGCGCATGTTGCAGCATTTTACGCATCTTCACGCGTGGCTCGCGCTCGGGGTCGTGGCGAGCACGGCAGCGACCGACGCGGTTTACGTCTTCTTCACCGCTTCCGTATCGAGCCGAAGGCGCATCTCGGCCGCGACGTGGAGCAGCGTATGGTATCTGCTCTCGTCGTTTGCCGTGATCACGTACACGCGAGATTGGACGTATGTGGTCTTCGCCGCGATGGGCTCGTGGATCGGGGCGTATTTCTCGATGACGCTGCTCCACCCGCCGCCGCGTCAGACGCCGGCGCCGGTGGCGCCGCCGATGGACTAAGGGGGCCCGGTTATTGCTCGCGCGTGAAGTCGCTCGGGACGCTGAAGACCGGGTCGTCGGCCGACACCGGGCGCAGGTTGCCACGCTCGCCGACGAACGTCGCGCCGCCTTCGGGGCCGCCTCCGATCGTCGCCGCTTGGTACATCGCGAACTTGCCGCGCGGCAGCGCGGGCCCGCTCTGCTTTAGGCTGAAGCGGGAGTCGGCGCCCGCGAGTGCCAGGGCGCTCGTGAAGCGCTTGAAGCCTTCCGTCATCGCCGTCATGGTCTGCGCCGCGTCCGGAGGCGATTGTCTTCCCGGAGCCGCCTGGCTCGGCCGCTCGCACGCCGGCGACGGATTCGCATAGCGGCTGTAGTAGCCGACGAGATCGCCGTTGTACGACTGCGACTCTCCGGACGCTTTCGTCTCCTTGAAGCTCATCTCCGAACTGAATCCAGTGGTGGGCTGCCCGCCAACGTTGCGCGCGCCGAGGGCCCTGTTCGCGATCGTGATCGCGATGCTGGTCACGTCGCTCGCCGCGCGAGGCTGCGGCGTCCCCGCGCTGCCGCTCGAGCTCGGCGCGGACGGGGCGTTCAGCGACTCGACGCGATACGTCTTGCGGCGCAGATCCAGAGTGGTGATCGTGCCGGCGGCGCAGTCGAGGATCGTCGCCTTCTGCTCGGAGACCGCATCGATGCGCTCCCTGGAGCCGGCCACGTAGTGGCGCTCCGCAAATCCTTTGCGCAGCAGTGCCTGCAGGTGTTGCGCCATTGCCATGGCCTGCTTCATCTTGGCGAACACCCCGCCGCCCGTGTCCTCCGGCGGCGGCGCGACCGCAGCGGCCTGCGCGTAGTCTTGATCGAACGAACCGGGCCGCAGCGTCGCGGCATCGCCGCTCCGCGAGAACTTGGTCACCGAATCCCACGCCAACCCGCTCTCCGCCCCTAATGCCTGCGGCATCGGCGCGAGCGCCAACGCGACGAGCGCGGCGAGGGTGGCGCCGGCGAAACGATTTGCATGCATCGTCGCGCCTGCTTCGTTGGAGCGTTGGGCCACCCTGCTCTGCCGCGGGCCGCTACATGCTCTCCATCTGGCCCATTGCGTTGAGGTGATAGGCCGAGGCGAGATCCTTCATCGCCGTCGTGAGGATCGCGTGATACTGGGCGTCCGCCGCCAGGCCGTATTGCTTGTCGATGTCGAGCATCACCGCAACGTGGATCGGATGCGAGACCGCGCGATCGAGCATCACCTCGACGTTGTAGCCTGCGCCGGTCTGGCCGGCCGCCCACAGCGCGCCCGCGAGGGCGGAGCCGTCCTTAGGATCCGGGCTCGGCTGGCTGGGAAGCGCGATCTTCTTCGCGGTCACGATCTTCAGTGAGTCGGCGACGACGAAGTCGAACGTCTTGAGAAACTGCGCTACCTGATCCTTGCCGTACTGCTTCGAGAGCTTCGCCACCTCGGCATCAAAGTGCGAACCGGCGAGCACCTTCAACAGTGTCGCCGTGTCGAAGCTGCTCGGGCCTCCACCCGCCTCGATCATCGACAGTGTCACCTGCAACGCGGGCGCTCCGGTGTAGACGCAGCACGAGCCGCTGAAGCGCGTCGGCTGATCGACGATGTTGGGCATCATTTTAGCCATGGCGACGCCGGTAAAGATCGTCGCGAGGGCGACCGCCGCGACAGCGGTCAATCGAAGGTTCTTCATGGGTTCCTTTCCGAGCCGTAGCTCTCGCAAGAGGTAAGACTCGAAGGAAACGGCCGAGGCGCTTCTCCGGATTGCTACTGCAGGCTGATCATCGCAATCGGCTTGCTGGTCGGCTGCTGCGAGCCCCCCTCCGGCTCGACGCTCACCGCGACCGCGGCCAGCGTCGTGGCCGCCTCGGGAAGCCGCACGACCGTCATGCCGGTTGCTGCCGGCATGAACGTCTTCGACGGCGCGACGCTTTTCGCGCCCTTCGCCAGCGTCCACGCCTGGTAGACTTTGCCGCGCGGCGGCATCGGCATGTCGTGCATCGCAATGTAGAGCCGCGCTCCGTGCATCAGCACCTCGCCGTGGGCGAACGGATGGCGCTGCGAGTCGGGCGCCATGAAATCGGTGATGGTCTGATTTTGCTCGGCGACCTGCGCGCGCTCTCGATTGAGCCGGCCATTGAGCGAGAGATCGAATGCGCCCGCGACGAGCGCCAGCGCGAGGCAGGCCGCCGCCGCAACGTACGCGGGCCAAGGCCGGATCGCGCGCGGCTGCCGTATCTCGCCCCGCACCTGCTTCATGATGCGCGCCTTGAGGAGCGGGCTCGCGACCGTCTCGCCGGATGCAGGATCGGCGCAGGCCTCGGCAGAGTATGCGACGGCCGTCACCGCGGGCTGCAGCAGGCGGTATTCCGCACGGCACTCCTCACAATCGCGCAAGTGCGCGACGACCGCGGAAGCTTCGCGCGATGGAAGCGCGCCGAGCGCGTACGCGGCCACGGCATCGAGCATCTCGTCGTGCGAGCTCATACGGTGACGGCTCCTTCCAAGACGCTGCGCAACCGCCGCAACCCCGTTCGAATCCGGGTCTTCACGGTTCCCAGCGGCAGACCAATTCTGCGCGCGATTTCCTGATGCGTGATGCCTGCGAAGAAGCCGAGCTCGATCGGCTCGCGCTGCTCGGGCGGGAGCCGCTTCAGCGCGTCGCGCACGCGCTGACCGTCCAAATGCGCGATCGCCGTGTCTTCGAACGCCTCATCCAGCGGCAACGCAGCGGGGAGATCCCCCTCGGCGCGCACGCTGCGGGCTCGCACGGCGTCGAGCGCGCGATTGCGCGTGACCCGCGCGAGCCACGCCCCAAAGTTCCCACCTCGGAAGAGGGCCGGGCTGTCCCAGATCTTCAAAAACACCGCCTGCGTCACGTCCTCCGCGGCGCCCGGATCGGAGAGCACGCGCACCGCCAGCCCATAGACGAGGCGATGGTACTCGTCGTAGAGCGCCTCGAAGGCAGCGGCATCACGGGCGCGCACGCGCTCCATGAGCCGGCTCGCGTCTTCCACCGCACCAGCCTTCGCTGCTCTCACTCCGCACTTCCCCTGCAACGTGCCGGTCCGCCGAACGGATTGCAACCGCACGGCGCCGGAGAGCCTCATACGGCGCATGCAAACGATAAAAGAGACTCAGCGCCACGGGTCTCCGGGCGGCCGGCCGCAGCCCCTCGCGTTTCACGATGGGCTGCTCTGGATCGGATCCTGGGAGACGGACAAGCTATACGGGATCGACGCGGGACAATGGACGGTAAAGCACGAGGTCGACGCGCCCGGAAGACCGTTCGGCCTGACCTCCCTCGACGGCGCCCTCCGCGTAGTCGTCGCGCTGGACGACGACGACCGCTACCTCTTCCGCTTCACGTCCGACGGCGGGTTCGATGCGAGCAGCAAGACGCCGTGCCCGGACTTCACGGGATCGCACCTAGCCTCGGACGGATCCTCGCTGTATCTGTGCCAGCAGGGCAAGCGCCGCATCCTCGAGCTGGACGACCGCGGCGGCGTCCGGCGCGAGATCGCTCTGCCGACGCGTTGCGGCGGCTTCGCGTTCCGGGCGCCGGGTGATTGCCGCATGCTCTCCGCCGACGAAGAGTTCGATAACCTCGCGTTCGCGCGGATCGACCTAAAACAAGATGCGCCGGCGGCGGAAGAGATCGCGGCGATCAACGCGGAGGCGCGCGCGCTAACTTTCGACGGCGAACTGTGGTGGACGAGCTATCGGGAATTAAACGACGTCGCGGCCTTTGCGGTCGGCTAGGCGAACAGGCTGTTGCAGCCTAGCGTAGGGAGATAGAAACGATAAAGGCTATCGACGACGCAGTCACGATGAACGTCACGACCCACCCGGCACCCGCTAGGGCTATTCCGATCGGCCTTCCGCGCATGACGCTTCGGTCTCGGGCGACAACGAGCATCAATGTCAACGTGATCGGAGTCGCCAACCCCGCGATGACCGAGGTCCAGTACAGCAGCGACATCGTCGGTATCGGCAGGAGCGCCAACGCGGCCGCGACCGCAAGCGATGCGAAGATCACGCGATAAAACGCGGTCGCCTCACTCGGCTTGTTCGCCAGACCCGCACGCCAGCCGAACGTCTGCGCCACGACGTAGCCGTTCGTCGCCGCGATCACGGGGACGGCGATCGCGGCAGACGCCAGAAGGCCGACGCCAAATAACATTTGAGCCAGCGATCCTGCCAGCGGCTTCAGCGCGACCGCGGCGTCGGCCGCAGTGCGCACCGGCAGGTGGTGCTTTCCGGACGTCGCCGCCGTTGCGATTAGGATGAAGAGAAAGCTCGAGCCGGCGACGAGCATTCCCAACACCGCATCGGTGTTGACGGCGCGCAGCTGAGAAATCGCCGGCCGCCGTTCGGCCACCTCGATCGACTCCCAAAAATAGACGTAGCTGGTCAGCGTCGTGCCGAGCAGCGCAATCGCTCCGCCGGCAAAGACCGGCGAAAGCTCGAAATGCGGCACGACGATCTCGCGCAGCACCAGGCCCCAATCGGGCCGCGCCAAGATCGCGCTTGCGACATAGCACAGGAAGATCAGCGTCAACGACGCTAGAATGCGCTCGATCCGCAGGTACGACTTCGTCGCCAGCAGCCAGCCCGCGAGCAGCACGAGTGGAATGACGAAGTAGTAATACGGCAGCCCGAACAGCAGCGTCAGGGCTTGCGCGCCCGCCTGCACGTCCGCGCCGAGCGTGGCTAGGCCGATCGCGACGATCGCGACGGCGGCGACTAGCGAGGGACCGCGGCCGAACATGCGCACAATCGCCTGTTGCAGACTCATCTGCGACATGGTCGCGACGGACGCCGCGATCGCCTGAACGAGCGCGAGCATCGGAAGCAGCAGAACGACCAGCCAAGCCATGCCGTACCCGGTCGCGGCGCCGACGACCGCAATCGACCCGACGGTAGTGGGGTCGTTCGCCGACGCACCGGAGACCAGGCCTGGCCCGAGGCCGCGAACGAATCGCCGGCGCGGCGCTATTGCAGGTCCGGCGCTGGAAATGCTCTCCGTCATCGCGCAACTATATTAACCCATGTTAACGGTCCTCGAACGGCTTGCGCGTGCATTTTTGGGATAGTTACCGACCCGCGTTTACGCTACACTTGGCTTCTCACCGACGATCGTAATATAAGGAGTCTGCCATGCCCGCTCAAAGCCAGCCCAACATCATCGCAATTATGGGCGATGACATCGGATGGTTCAACGTCGGCGCCTATCACCAGGGGATCATGGCGGGCAGGACGCCCAACCTCGACCGGCTCGCGACCGAGGGAATGAGATTTACGGATTACTACGCCGAGGGCAGTTGCACCGCCGGCCGCGCCGCGTTCATCACC
This sequence comes from Candidatus Cybelea sp., assembly GCA_036522095.1. Classification (GTDB taxonomy): domain Bacteria; phylum Vulcanimicrobiota; class Vulcanimicrobiia; order Vulcanimicrobiales; family Vulcanimicrobiaceae; genus Cybelea. Next base: position 9,366 of record DATDGN010000076.1, read on the forward strand.
GGCGAGATTCCGCGGCGCACCGGGCTTACGACGGTCGGGCAAGCCGGTGCAAAGGTCGGGATGCCAGACGAGGCGCCGACTATCGCGACGGTTCTCAAGTCAATGGGCTATGCGACGGGTCAGTTCGGCAAGAACCACCTCGGGGACCTCAATCAATATCTCCCGACGCTGCATGGCTTCGATGAGTTTTTCGGCTACCTCTACCATCTTGACGCTATGGAGGATCCGTCAAAGCCCACTTATCCGCAAAACCTGAAAGATAAGTATGGGCCGCGGAACATGGTGCACTGCTGGGCGACCGATAAAGACGACCCTACCGTCGAGCCGCGTTGGGGAAAAGTCGGCAAGCAACGCATTGAGGATTGCGGTCCGCTTTACCCCGACCGCATGGAAACCGTAGACGACGAGATTTTGACCAACGCGCTGGCATTCGTCGACAAAGCCAAGGGCGCTGGAAAGCCATTCTTCCTCTGGCTTAATCCCACGCGCATGCACGTCGCAACACACCTTTCCGACAAATACGAAAAGATGCGCACTTCCGAAAACGGTTGGTACACGTACGAAGCCGGAATGGCGCAACTCGACGATATTGTAGGCACGGTCATGAAGAAGCTGAAAGACGACGGTCTGGAGGCAAACACCATTTTGATGTTTACTACGGATAACGGCGCGGAGAACTTTACGTGGCCAGACGGCGGCCAGACTCCCTTCGCCGGCGCGAAAGGCTCGGTGACCGAGGGCGGTTTCCGTGCGCCCTGCATGATCCGCTGGCCCGGCAAAGTGCCGGCAGGGAAGGTTGAGAACGGGATCTTTGCGAGCCTCGATTGGTTCCCAACGTTCGTTGCCGCTGCCGGAGATCCTAACATTGTGGACGAGCTCAAGAAAGGAAAGCAGCTCGGCGACCGCACCTACAAGGTACATCTGGACGGCTACAACCAAATCGACCTCATTACGGGAAAGGGAGGATCGGCACGCCGAGAGTTCTTCTACTTTGCCGAAGGTACGCTGGGTGCCGTCCGCCTCGACGACTTCAAATATCGCTTCATTGATCAGCCGGGCGGATGGATCGGGGGAACGGTGAAGCCGGACTGGCCAATCCTCGTGAATCTTCGGCTCGATCCATTCGAGCGAACGGGAATGAGCGGATCGTGGAATTACTACAGCTGGTTCTTCAACGAATTCTGGCGTTTCGTGCTCGTGCAAGAAGTCGTTGCAAAACTAGCCCAGACGGCAATAGAGTTCCCGCCGATGCAGGCTGCTGCGTCATTTAATCTTGACGCAGTCAAGGAGCAGATTGAAAAGGCCATGGCGGCACACGCCGGCGCATAGAAAGGACGCGTTTACATGCCCGATAAGAAACCGAACATTCTCATTCTCTGGGGCGACGACATCGGTATCTGGAACATCAGCAAGTTCAGCAACGGCATGATGGGATACCGGACCCCCAATATTGACCGCGTCGCGAACGAGGGCGGCCTGTTTACCGACTACTACTCGCAGCAGAGCTGCACCGCCGGCCGCGCTTGCTTCATTGCCGGCCAGAACCCGATCCGCACCGGCCTCACGAAGGTCGGCATGCCCGGCGCCACCGTCGGCCTGCAAAAGGAAGACCCGACCATTGCCGAGATGCTCAAACCGCTCGGCTACGCCACGGGCCAGTTCGGGAAGAACCATCTCGGCGACCGCAACGAGTTCTTACCCACCGTGCACGGCTTCGACGTCTTCTTCGGCAACCTGTATCACCTCAATGCCGAGGAGGAGCCCGAGTTGCCCGACTATCCGAAGGATCCCAAGTTCAAGGAGATGTTCGGGCCACGCGGTGTGATGGACTGTGTAGCAACAGCTACCGACGATCCCACGACGGACCCGCGATGGGGCCGAATCGGCAAGCAAAAGATCAAAGACACGGGGCCGCTCACCAAGAAGCGCATGGAAACGGTCGATGAGGAGATCACCGCACGCGCCATCGCTTGGATGGAAGAGCAAGTGAAGGCCGACAAACCGTTCTTCCTCTGGTACAACTCCACGGCGATGCACATGTGGACGCACGTCGCAGAGAAGAACCTCGGGAAGAGCGGTCAGGATCCATACAGCGATCGCATGGTCGTGCATGACGAACAAATCGGAGAAATACTTAATAAGGTCGACGAGCTAGGAATCGCCGACAACACGATCGTGATGTACTCGACCGATAATGGTCCACAGAACGATACCTGGCCTGATGGCGCCAACACTCCCTTCCGAGCCATGAAAGACACCAATTGGGAAGGTGGCTGGCGCGTGCCGTGCTTTATCCGTTGGCCCGGCGTGATCAAACCGGGATCCGTCTACAACGGGATCGTCTCCCATATAGACATGTTTCCAACGCTGGTGGCGGCGGCGGGCAATCCGGACGTCACCAAGCAGCTCCTTAACGGCACGACGGTGAACGGCCAAAAATACAACGTTCATCTCGACGGGTATAACATGATGCCGTATTTCTCGGGACAGGCTAATGAAAGCCCCAGGAATAGCCTTGTCTACTTTAGCGACGATGGCGACATAATCGCCGTGCGAGTGGGCGACTATAAGTTCCACCTAGCGGTTCAGCGCGCCAACTCGACGGATGCGTGGGCAGAACCGTTCGTGAAGCTGCGCGTGCCCCACATGATGAATTTGCGCCGCGATCCTTTCGAGCGGGCCGATTTCAACTCACAGACTTATTGGCGCTGGAACCTTGACCACGTACCGCAAATGTACCTAATGCAGGCTGTTATCGCGGGGCAGATCGCGGACTTCGTGAAATTCCCTCCGCGCCAGAAGCCGGCTTCGTTCAACCTCGATTCGGTGCTGGAACAGGTGAAGACGCCTCACGGCTGACACATTGCCCACGCGGGTGGGTGACTTTTATGAAAGTCATCCCTACCCGCCGCCGACCGATGACCTCGAAGCCTACCGCCGGCGCTGGAACGAGCGCCGGCGGCAGGCTGACTCACATCTCTTTTGGCCGGCGGAGCCGTATCGCGACGATCGCAGCATCCTCGTGGCAGGCTGCGGCACGACGCAGGCCGCCCGTTACGCCGTGCGCTGGCCACGCGCCCGCGTGGTGGGCATCGACGTCAGCGCTTCCAGCCTCGCGTTCACCGAAGAGCTGAAGCGCAAGCACGAGCTCGATAATCTCGAGCTGCACCGGCTTCCCGTCGAGCGCGCGGGAGAACTCGCGGAAACATTCGACTACGTCGTTTGCACCGGCGTGCTGCACCATTTGGACGTTCCCGATCTCGGTTTGCGTGCGCTGCGCGACGTGCTCGCGCCCGGCGGCGCGATGCTCGTCATGGTCTACGCGCCCTTCGGCCGCGCGGGCGTCTACATGCTCCAGGAGTATTGCCGGCGGCTGGGCATCGGCCCGAGCGACCGCGAGATCGACGACCTCGTGGCAAGCCTTAAATCGCTTCCGCCGGACCATCCGCTCGTGCCGCTCCTCCGCAACTCACCCGATTTCGCCACGAAGGCAGGGGTCGCCGATGC
>DATDGN010000077.1:0-6171 GCA_036522095.1 Candidatus Cybelea sp.
GTCAAGGCCGGGTCGATCGATTTGCCGGTCGTCGAGCACTGCGAGCGCGACGAGCAGCGCGAGCTCTGGCTGGACGCGGTGACGAACCAGCCGGCGAACGCACACGCATACCTCAAGGCCACAGCGGTCGCGGTGAGTCTCGCCGAGTTCGCGCCGCAAGACGCCAAGGTCGTGGCGCCGGCGATCCGTGCGTCGGCAGTGATTCGAGCGCTTCTGGGCGAGGACTTCCGGCCGGCCGATGCCGACGAAATCAAGGAAGAGCGGGTAGACGTCGAGTGCATCGACCTCTACCTGCGGCCGACGTTCAATTTCAAGTTCGAATGGAGCGCCAAGAACAAATCGGCGGAAGTAGCCGTGGATGCCATCACCGGCGAGCTGCAGACTCAGCCGTCCGCGGCGATGGCCGCGGTCGCGAAACTGTTGAAGCCGGAGACGCTGTTCGATCTCGGCGCCGAAACGCTCAACATCATCGTTCCGGGCGGTGCGATCCCGTTGAAAGTCGCGAAAGCGCTTGCCGACAAGCGCAAAGCATAGGACCGGAAAGGGGCTCCAGAATCTACCGGTTCGGGAACTTTACCTTTGACGCAACGCGAAGGCTGCTGTTCAAAGGCTCGCAAGCGATTCCGGTTCCCGAGCGAGTCGCGCTCATTCTCACGCAGCTCCTTCAGGCGAACGGTCGAGTCGTCAACAAGGAAGCGTTGGCCGTCAGCATCTGGCCGAATGAAGCCGTTAGCGACGCGAATTTAGCGCAACACGTCTACCTGCTTCGGCGCCTCCTGGGAGACACGGCAAGGGCGCACACGCACGTACTCGCGGTGCCCCGAGAGGGATACCGCTTTGCGCTGCCGGTTCAAGCGGCGAGCCTAACGCTCGACGAAACGTTCACCGCCGATGCCGCCGATCTCGGCGAGATCGTTTCGGGAGGCGACTTCGAAGCGTTTCGCAACTACTGTCAGGGCAGCTTCTTCCTGGCGAAGCGTGCGGCCGCCGATCTCCGCCGCGCGCTCGAATTCTTCCAGCGCGCTCTCGACGCAACCCCGCACTACGTGCCCGCGCTCATCGGGTTGGCCCGCGCCTACGCGCTCTTGGGCTCATATTGGCACGCGCCGCCGAGCGCGACGTTTCCCGATGCCGCGAGGGCTATCGAGTCGGCGCTTAGGATCGAGCCCGGAAACGGCGTCGCGCACGCGGTCAAGTCCGGCTTGTTGTGTTTCGGCGACTGGAACTGGCACGGCGCCCGAGAAGAGATCGACCTCGCCATCGCGCTCAACCCGGGATCGGCGCTGGTTCTCAACAATACCGCTTGGCTCGATATCTGCACCGGCCGATATGAGGATGCGCTCGAACGGGCGCGTTCGGCGCTGGCGCTGGAACCAGCCTCGCTCCTGCAGCAATTGCTGATCGCGCGAGCGCTTGTACACTATGGGAAGTACGACCGCGCCATCGCGATCATGGCCAACATCGTCGAGGCCGATGCCGCGTTCTCGATCGCGCGGCGATATAGGGCTCAAGCCTTTCTGCTGAGCGGCGATCCGAGAAAGGCTCTCGACGATCTCGAGCGGCTCCCCCCCACGCAAGGCGAGGACGCCGGCTTCCGCCTGCCGATGCTCGGCCGCGCCTACGGGGATCTCGGAGAGACATCGCGCGCCATCCAGGCGTACGATGCGCTCCGGCAGCTTGCTCACACCGAATACGTCGCGCATTGGAACCTCGCGATCGTCGCCGTAGGTGTCGGACGAAATGACGACGCGATGGCGCACCTCGAGAGCGCCCACGAGCGGCACGAGGCGACGATGCCGTTTCTGAGGAGTTTGCGCTGGTTCGAGCCGATCGCCCGGACCGAGCGATTTACCGGCCTCTTGCGCGAGATCGGGCCTTGACGGTCTGAATACGCCGCACGCCGAACGCTCGTGCCATGGCAAGCCAGTTGATCGTCGGCATATTCCCCTCGACCGATGCTGCCGCGTTGGAAAAAGCGCTGTCCGGCGCGCCGGGTCTCGATCGAGAGCGGCTCCGCGTGTTCATGGCCGAAAGCGAAGCCGCGGCGCCTGAAGGCTCGTCCCTCACTTATACGTTGCTCAAGCCCGACGTCGAGGAGGAGCTGTCGCCGGAGCTCACCCACGGAACCGGACTGCTGACGGATTTCGGAGGAACCGACGTTCCGGGAATCACCGACAGCAGGGAGCAGTCGTTGACGGATTTCGAAGGAGAGCGGCAGTTTCCAAACTATCTCGGCTTCTTGGCGATTCCCGACGACGAGGTCGACAACTTTAACGAGGCAATTACCGAAGGGCGCAGCGTCGTCGCCTACTCGGTCGAATCGGAAGGCGAGGGGGCGGAGGCGCAGCGAGCCTTGCGCGCGGCGGGCCTGCGCAACGTCGAGCGGTTTAACGATACTTCCAAGAAACCGTGAGCAACACATTGACGTAGGTAGGCCAAAGATACGATGCCGCCGGCCAAAAGTAATTGGAGTCAGGCGCTGGCCGCATGATTAACGACTTGATAAACATTGATATCTGCCACGCGATCTTATCCCGTCGCGAGGGTGTTGTCATCTTTCACAGGAAGCTTTGCGCGGCACCTCGTTTCAGAGTTTTTTTACGAATGTTAGCTAGCATTCGGCGAGGAGGAATACGTCAATGCTTAATCGCGACGCCACCTTGCGGTCGATCCTCGTAGTGGTGCTGTTGTGCGTAACCGGCTGTCAGTCAAACGGAGCGGCTTCGATGACGCCGGCTGGGCAGATGCAACGCGCCGCTTCGGCCTGGACAGCGGATTGCCAGCCGGACTTCGCTCTGACGCTGAACCCAACGAGTGCGACGATCGCCAGCGGTCAGAGCGTAAGAGTCTCCGTCCAGTTCGCCAGCATCTGTAGCTTAGCCGGGAGCATCAATTTTGGAATTCACAGCAGTTCGCCACAACCTCGAGGTGGCGACGGCTACACGCTTCGTCAGCCGCGTTATGACATTCCGCTCGACGCGAACTCCACGGCGGTAGGTTACATTACGCTGGGGGCAACGCCAAGCACGCTGAAGACAACGTGGGCGCTTACGATTCAAGGCAAGGACGTTTCCGGAGGGTGCTGCTACGGCCTGACGCATTCGGCCGTCTTTGCGCTGACGGTGCGATAGGGGGCGACCCGGTTCAGCCAGCGCGCGTCAGGCGCCCGACCAGCGAAGCGTGTTGAGGAAACGCGTCGAGCAGTTCCGCACGCGTGGCGATTTCGAAGTCCACATATTCGAAGCCCGGCGCGACGTCGCAGCCGACGAGCGCGTAGCCCTTGCCGCCGGCGAGATACGCCGCAAACCACACGCCGGGCGGAATCGCCGCCTGCCGCGCCGCGCGCCCGACCACGAGCCGCCGATGGCCGCCGCCGGGGTCGATGCATTCGATGGCGACGTCGGCGCCCTCGTAGAAGTGCCACAGCTCGTCCGACTTGATCCGATGAAACGCGGAGAAATCATCGCCGCTCAAGAGGTAATAGATCGAGGTCACGGCCCTGCGATCGCCGGCTTCGCCGACGACGCTGCGGTCGCTGCGGTACGACTCGGTAAAGTAGCCACCCTCCGGGTGGGGTCGCAGGCCGAGATCCCGGATGAGGCGCGCGGCGTCTTCGTGCATCGCCGACGCTTCGTTCTGGTCAGCCGTCCTTCATCCGACGAGGAAGCGCCGTACGTCGTCCCGCGGCCGCACCGCGCCGGCGAACGCGCGCAGCACCGCGGCGAGCCGCTGATCCACGCCGGCGCGTTCCTCCGGGCCTGCGACTGCCGCGAACGCGGTCTCCAGCACGTCCGTCGCGTCGTCCAAGAAGTAGACCACGTACTGACAGAACCGCGCGGAGTCGCGGACGGCGCCTTCGATCGTTCGGAGCAGGTGGTCGTCGAAATCGGCATGCCCGAACGCGTACGCGCTCGCGTGCGCGAGGAACGCGCGCGCCGGCTCGGCCTCGGCCTCGGTGCTCGGCGGCAACGGCGGGATCGCGTACCGCAGGCCCTCGTACAACGCCCCGGGGACGTTGCGGTCGAACGCGATTCGCGCTTCGGGTAGGTAGAGGTCGCATCCCACGGAGCGATCGCGCGTCGTCAGCAGATGCTCAAGCGCGCGGAGGTTCCACCGGGTCCTGTGGCGGCTGCGGCGGTCGAAGGTTGCGCCGAGCGTCGCCGCGGCTCGTGCCGCGAGCCCCCGATACCGGCGAGCCACAGCGGTGTCGTAGCTCTGGCCGGCGCGCGCCCTCGCCAGATCGGCGGACCCGGTTGCGGCGAGATACCGGGCGTGCTCGATCTCGATCGCTACGCGATCCCAAGCCGCCGGCGCAAGGTCCGTCGCGTCGCCGTCACCGCTGCAAGGTTTTCCGAGCCGAAGCGCGGCCCGCGCGGCCGTGACCCGACACCGGTAGGCATCGCAATGGCGGCCCGCGAGAATCGCATTGGCGCCGGCGGCGAAGCGTTCCGCCGCGCAATCGTCGCCGCGCTGCAACGCGATCTCGGCACGCAGCACGCTGCTCGAGGCGAGCTGGCGCAGCGCGAGGCTGCGAAGGCTGTGGCGTTCGGCGCGATCGAGCAGCGCGCTCGCGTCGTGCAGCCGGCCGGCCCGCAGCCGCGCCTCGGCTTGCGCCAGCAACGCTCGCGTCGCCCATTCCGGACGAGCCTGCGCCAAGCGATCGAGATTTGTCGCCACTCGCTCCATCGCGCCAACGCGGCCGCCGTACCGCGAGCGCAAGAACGCCAGCCACTCCAGCTCGAACCGGAGCTCGGAACCGTCGGTGCGATCGCGCGCGGCTCGGGTGAAGATCGGTAACAACTCTTGGCGAGCCGCGTCGTCGTTACCGTTGATCGTCTTGGATTGGGCGCGCAGCGCCGCGAACAGCGGAGAGAACGCGCCCTTCGCGACGATCGGTTCCTCGCCATCGTGGCCGGTGTCGACTAAGGCTCGCGCCGCCAGCACATCCGCGCGCTCCGCCGACCGCGGACCGCTGAGGCGCAAGATGCGCGCCGCCAAAGCGGGTTCGATGTCCGCTACCAGCTCGGCGATCGTTTCGAGCGGGTCGGCCGGCGAGCCGCCGCGCTCTTCGCCGGGCGCCTCCCGTTCGCCGATGAGGCTGCGAACGTAGGCGGCCAGAATCGCAACGGCCTTCGCGCGACGGCGCTGGAGGTGACGCGTCGACACCTGGAGACGCGCCGCGGCCTCGTTGCGAAACATGCGTTCGTCGAGATCCGCCGTGAGGAGGAGATCGCGCAGGCGCGTATCCGGCCAGACGCCGCGGAACGCCGACGCGATGACGTGCCGCAACGCGTCGCGCGGAGCGGGAATAGCGGTGAGGTCGCAGAGCTTTTGCGCCAGCGGGAAGGCGGCGAGCCGCAGCGGGTCGTTCGCGCGCCTCAGGAGCCGGCGCACGTCGGCTTCCATCTGAAGCTGAGACTGTGCGTCGTCGCGCGGTCGAAACGACTGATACAAGGCTATCGCCACGCTCCCAATTATAAGGAACGCCTGCACGCGAAGTCATCAAGAAGTTGTCACGCGTGCCGCGCGGCGCGTGCGCCGGCGCTTTGATGATTGTTGATAAGTACTAGCGCGACGAGAATCGGCACGTATCTAAAAAGTGACACGGATGCGACACTTTACTCAGGATTATAGGAAGCAGAAGCGCGCCCCGCTGAATGCATCGTCATTCGCGACGAGAGTCGCGTAACAATTCAAACGTTTCAGAGGAGTAACCATGCGCATAAAGCGACATCCCATAGTGCGCTGCGTGGTTGCGCTCGCAACGTTGCTCGTGTTGATTCTCTGCCAGGAAACATGGACACTGGCGGGCGTCACCGGTAACATCGCGGGTAGCGTACACGACAGTTCGGGCGCGCCAATTGCCGGCGTTGAAGTGCAGGTAGTTGCGCCCTCGATGACTCGCACCGCAACGACGGATGCGGGAGGGCACTTCGTGCTCCTTTCGCTTGCTCCGGACACATACACCGTGAACTTGACCCGCTCCGGCTATCAGAGCGTCTCGTTCCCGGGCGTTGTGGTATTCGCCGACCAGACGCAAAACGTCGCGTATACAATGGTCAAGACGCTCAAGACCATCGCGCGCGTGACGTCGCAGGCCGGAGCCTCGCTCGTGAAATCGGGCGTCGGCAGCGACCTGTACAGCGTCAACGCCGCGCAGGCGGCGGCCGC
>DATDGN010000078.1:0-2206 GCA_036522095.1 Candidatus Cybelea sp.
GGGCGCGCGAAGCGGCGGCGGACGACTTTGCGCGCGCGCTGCTCGGGCGTTCTACGTGACGATGCTGGCCGCGGGAATCGACGGAGGCCAGAGCTCGACCGTGGCAGTCGTCGGGGACGAGAACGGACGCATCCTCGGTCGCGGGACGAGCGGGCCGTCCGACGAGATCGGCGCCGGCCCGGAGTCGACGCGGCTGCGCGACGCGCTGCGATCTGCGCTGGACGACGCGTTCGCGCAAGCGGCCCTGCCGGACGGCGCGCGTTGCGACGCCGTCGTCGCGGGCATCAGCGGTTACAACGGGCGCGTCTACGGACGGCCGCCGGAGCTGCCGGCGCGGCGCGTCGTGTTGATGCACGACACGCCCATCGCGCACGCCGGCGCGCTCGCGGGACGCAGCGGCGTCGTGGTCATCGCGGGCACCGGATCGGTGGCGTACACGCGCGATCGCGACGGCGCGAGCCGCATCTTCGGCGGCTGGGGATTTCTGTTCGGCGACGAGGGCAGCGCGTTTCGCATCGCGCGCGACGCGCTCGCCGGTCTCATGCGCGCCGAAGACGACGGCGACGCGTCGCCGGCCGAAGAAATGCGCGCGGCGCTCGAATTCTTCGCCGCGCCATCGCTGCGCGACGTCGCTCGGCGGTTCTACCACGGCGAGATATCTCGCGACCGGCTCGCCGCCTTCGCTCGGGTGGCGCTCGCCTTCGAGCGCTTCCGCGTTTTGGCAAACCGGGGCGCGGATCGGCTGGCCGGGCTCGCGTGTCGCGCGATCGACGCCGGCGGGGTTGCGCGGGTGGGGCTGGCCGGCGGAATCTTTCGCGACGCGGCGTTTCGCGAGCGCGTCGGCGACGGGATTCGCGCCCGGGTCGCGGGGGCCGAGGTCTTCGAGGCGCGCTACGACCCAGCCGTGGGAGCGTTGCTGCTCGCATATCGCGAGCTCGGCATCGAACCGGAGTGCCTTACGCAATGAGTCTTTTAGAGAGCCTGCGCGGCGGACTGATCGTCTCGGTGCAGGCGTGGCGCTGCTCCGCGCTCGACGATCCGCACGTCATCGCGGCGATGGCGCAGGCCGCCCAGGAGGGCGGCGCGGTCGCGGTCCGCATCGCCGGCCTGGAGGATTTGCAGGCGGTGCGCTCGCGCGTGGCCCTGCCCGTCATCGGCCTGATCAAGCGCGAGTATCCCGGCTTCGAACCGTACATCACGCCGACGCTCGACGAGGTGCGGGCGGTCATCGCCGCCGGCGCCGAGATCGTGGCGTTCGACGCGACGCGACGCGGCAGGCCCGACGGCGCCGAGCTCGCCCGCGTCGTCGAGACGATTCATGCGGCAGGCCGCTTCGCGCTCGCGGATTGCGCGACGTCCGCGGATGCGTCCGGCGCGCGCGCCGCGGGCGCCGACGCCGTCGCCACGACGCTGTGCGGGTACACGGCCGAAACGAAGGGCATCCCGTTGCCCGCGCTCGATCTCGTGCGCGAGCTCGCTCGGCAGGGGTTCACGATCTGCGAGGGAGGGATCCGTACGCCGCGGGAGGTACGCGCGGCGCTCGACGCGGGAGCCGGCGCCGTCGTCGTTGGTACGGCGATTACCAACGTCGATTGGCTGGTCAGGGAGTTTGCAGGGTCCGCCGACAGAGTCTCTTAACAGCCCGTTTAGTCGATGCGCGGCGCGCGCCGGCCTTCTATAGTAGACCTGGGGAGAGAGCTTTCTTTTGGTTGAGAACTCGGCGCAGTCCGCCCGGCCCGACCGGGTTTTTTGGACGGTCACGGCGATTCTGGGCATCCTGGCCGCCGCGTCGATCGTCTTTTGGTACGAGTTTCCGCTCGAGAAGTACCTCCCGGCGGCGATCGTCACCGCGCGCCAAGTCGACACGCTGTTCCGCTTCATGGCGGCGACCGGCAGCGCGCTGTACATCTTCATCGCCGGATACCTGATCTATTTCAGCATCGCGTTTCGCGCCAAGGCGACGGATCCGCCCGACGCAATCGGCCTACAAATCCACGACAATCGCAAGCTCGAGTTCTGGTGGACGCTGATTCCGGCACTCTTCGTCGTGCTGCTCTCGATCGTGAGCGTGCGCATCTGGTACGAGATCATGCTGGAGCCGGAAAACGGGGTGGTGGTCGAGGCGATCGGCCACCAGTTCTACTTCTCGTTCCGCTATCCGGAGATCAACGGCGAGGTGACCGACGCGATGCACCTGCCGCGCGGC
>DATDGN010000079.1:0-4096 GCA_036522095.1 Candidatus Cybelea sp.
TCACGAGCACGTACGCGTTCATGGCGCCCGGCCAAATGGGGCCCAGCGTGTTCGGCGCGATCCCCGCCGCGATCTGGCTGGTGTGTACGGGCGTCGTCTTGATTCAGAGCAAGCGCGGCGCCGCGTCTTCGAGCACGTCGGCCGCGTCGTAGTTCGCGCTGTTCACGCGCATCGAAACCTCGCGCACGGTCATCAGCGCCGGATCGAACGGCGTCAAGAGCGATCCGGCGACCTCCGGCGGCAGCGGCTCCGGATCGAGCCACAGCGCGACCTTGTCGCCGGTCAGCATCACCGGCATACGATCGTGAACCGGCGCGACGACGGCATTCGGCTCGCACGTGACGACGTCGCACGCGGCGGTGCCGTCGAGCGGCTCCCATAATCCGGCGAACGCGAACGGGTCGCCCGAGCGCAGCGTGTAGTAGTACGGCCGCCGGTCTTTCCACTCGTAGAAACCATCGGCGAACTCGACGCAGCGCCGCCGAACGGGACCATGCCGCGCGAGGATCGACTCCGCCCGGATGTTGATGCGCCCGCGCACGCCCCAGCGCAACTCCTCGACGATCTCGCGCCCGTCGTTGCGCACGCCCAGAACGCTTTGCGTCGGCGCGATGTTGTAGCGCGGCAGCCCGGTCTCGCTGAACTCGCGCAGCTCCGGAAACTTCAGAAACGGAAAGGCGCCCCTGAGGGCCCCCGGCTTGGTCAGGGTGAATCTTCCGCACATGACGGGCCTTGTTTCGGCACTGAAGGCCGGCTTTCTCCTCGCCGTCGTCACGCAGTATTTCGACGCGCATAACCACATCACCGGAATCCTGCCGCACCAGGCCTACGCGAATCTGCCCGCCTTCATCGAGACGCTCTCGATCCGCGCGCGCAGGTGAGCTACGACGATCGTCTCGCACTCTATCGCTACCTCGCTGACGTATGGTATCCGTCGACGAATTTCGAACTCAACGATCTGCTCGGCACGCTCCGGCGAGGCGAGCCAGGCCCTATTAGGGGGCGGCCCCCTGCCCGTACCCCCGTAGTTGTGGCATAATGGGGGCGCTTCCCAAGCCTTCCGGACGAGGAGAAATGCCATGTATAAACGTCGCTTCTTGGCCTGCCTCGCGGCCGCTTTGGCATGGTCGCCGGCCGCCGCACTGGCGCAGCAAACCGCTAGCGGCCAGCGTCCCTCGGTCGCGGTGCTGGACTTCAACGCAAACGGACTCACGTCGAACTGGTACGGCTCGTTCCAGCCGGGCGTTGCCCTCAGCGACCTGCTCACCGACCGGATGGTCAACGCGGGTCGCTTCAACGTGCTGGACCGCACCCATCTGAGCTCGACGCTGGGCGAACATCAGCTCGGGGCGAGCGGCGAGGTGGATCCGCAGTCGGCGATCACCGCGGGCAAGATGACCGGCGCGCGCTATCTCGTGACCGGTAACATCCTCCAGCTCGATCAGACCGGCCAGAGCGGAGCGAACGCCGGAAGCTTCCTGCCGTGGCCGTACTCGGCGGCCGCGGGCAGCGTCAACACGCATCGCGTCACGATCAAGGTCGCGGTGCGCGTGATCGACGCGCGGACCGGACAGATCGTCCAGAGCTTCTCCGACGAGGAGTCCCGCTCGGGCACGTCCTGGGGCGCGGGCGGATTCACCGGCGGCACGTGGGGCTCGTACAGCAACGAGCAGTTCGTCAACAGCGACATGGGCCACCTGATCGACGACGAGGCCACCAAGATCGTCGCGTCGATCGATCCGAGCCGCTTCAACTCCGGTCCCGCCGCGCCGACGCTGACCGGACACGTCGCCGCGATCGACGGACACAACGTCATCATCGACATCGGCTCCAACTACGGCGTTCAGCCGGGTCAGCAGTTCGACATCGTCATGACGAAGTCGCTCGTCGACCCGACGACGCATCAGGTGCTGCACGTCACCGAGAACATCGGCAAGCTGCAGATCGACACCGTCAGCTCCAACGCCGCGGTGGGGCACGTGATCTCCGGCCGCGCGGCGGTCCGCGTCACGGTAACGTCGAGCCCATGATGTTAGCCTCCCTTTGTCACCCTGAGCCTGTCGAAGGGTGACTTGGATGAGACCGTTGTTAGCGGTTGCGCTGCTGCTGGGCTCGCTCGGCGCAACCGCGTCGTCGCGCAGCGACCCGATGACGTCGCTGCGCTTCCTCGTGGGTAACTGGACCTGCACGTACCATCAGGGTCCGGCGCGCGTCACGTACAAGGCCACGTTCGAATACGCCCTGGCCGGCAACTGGCTGCGCGAGCGCGACGTGTGGACGGGCGGCGGCGGCGACGAGGCGCTGTTGACGTACCAGCCCAAGCAGAACGCGTGGATCGTCGTCGTCGTGGAGCCCAACCGCAGCGCCACATTGTTCAAAGGCACCGGCCCGCCGGCGCACGTCGTCTATCGCGGCGTCTATCCCGATACGAGCATGAGCGAACGCATCGACCACACCTCGCCCACGCAATACACCATCCACTTCTCGCAGACCGCGAAGGGCAAGACGATTACCTCTAACGACGTCTGCACCCGCACCTAACAGTTAGGTGCCGGTGAGGCGGGCGACGACGCGCTCGACCTTGACCACGCGCGTCTTCGTCCAGCGGTCGTGTAATAACACGCGGCGCCAGACGAAGCTTAGCGGCACGATCGCCCACCACACGCAGAAAACGATGAAGTAGCGCGCGATCGTGCGCGTGATGCTGGGCTTCCGAAAGTCGGTCGTGACGACGCGCAGCCCGGCGATCATCATTCCGAAGGTCTGTCCGGCGAAGATCACGAGCACGGCCAGATACAACGGGAACCAGAAGAAAAAGCCGAGCCGGCGAACGAAGGCGCTGACGAAAGCGGAGATGGAGTCGGCAGTGATCGGCTGGTTGTTGCCGAGGTCGACCCCGACCCCAAGATCGCTGAGCACGAACGGCCCGACCCGCGCCTCCTCACCGGTAGAAGTCGCTTGCGGCGCGGGCGTGGCCGGCGCGGGCGTCGCTTTTGCTCCGCGCGCGTGCTGCTTGCCGCGAATCGTGACGCTCCCGAGCCCCGACGACGCCTCGACGTCGCCGGGCGAGACCGTCACGTCCGTGCGCCCGGCGTGCGTGCCGCCGGCGACGCTACCGCCGAACGACGTGATTATCGCGCTCACGACGACCGCGTCGATGCCCCACGCGGCGAAGCGGCGCCACCAGCCGGCGCAGTCGCGGTTCGCGACAGTCGCCTGTCCCGGCGCGGCCAGCGCCGGCGGCTCGTCGCTGCGCTCGCGCAGAAACCACGCCTCGGCGTTCGCGTAGCGTTGCGTCGCGATAAAGGTCCGCAACGAGGCGATGCGCCGCGTCGCGTACGGCTCGCTGCTCAGCCACTCGCCCCAGCGCAGCACCGAATCGCTCTGCACCTCCGCGTCCTGCTGCGCGAACTTTTCGTAATCGACCATGCGGCCGAACGAGTGAAATGCAGCTATGCCCATTGCGCGGATCGCGGCGTCGACCGAGCCGCAGCACAGCAGCCCGACCTTGTCGCAGGTGAGCGCGCAACGCCGCAGCCAGGCGCCGAAGATCAGCGAGATCAGCGGGTTCTCGTTGCCGTTGACGCTCAGCAGCGAGTGGAAGCGCGTGTGGCCGGCCGCGATGTGACCCAGTTCGCGGCCGATCATGAAGGCAAGCTCGTCGTCGGAGAAGAGCTCGATCCAGTGGCTCGAAAGCACGAGCGCGTACGGCTCGCCGAAGCCCAGCGCGACGACCGGAACGTAGTTGTCCTCGCGCACGAAGACAAACGGCATCGGAATCTCCAGCGCCGCGCACGCGCCCTTGACGATCGTGAAGACGCGCGGATACTGCTGCTGATGCACGCGCACGCTCGAGCCCAGCAGGCGCCCGCGCGCCAGCGTCACGTAGACCATGGCGACCACGATGAAGAGCGCGACCTGCGACGCGCCGATCGACTCGTGCAAGACGTAGCCGATGAGCAGCGCCGCGGGGAACGCCAGCAGCGCCGTCATCCAGAACGCCGCGCGTTCCGAAGGCTCTCGCAGCGAGCCCGGTCCGGTGAAGAGCGAATGCACCGGGCATTACGTTCCGTGTGCCATGAAGTAGAACATCCCT
>DATDGN010000080.1:0-9660 GCA_036522095.1 Candidatus Cybelea sp.
GGCTGCGGCAAGATGGCCTCTTGGAGCTTGTCCACCTGCTGCAGCGCCGCGTCGCGCTGAGCGGCCGGCACCTGGGCCACGATCTGATCGCGCAGCGCCGTCATCGTGGCGGAAAGCTCGCGGACGTCCGCGGGCGAGAGCGTCGTCGCCGCTCCGGTCTTCGTGTTGATGATCACGCGGTTTTGATTTCCCGACCAGATCGCGCCGAGGTTGTTGCCCCCGACGGAGATCGAGACGCTGGCCGGTTCGTCGGAACGTTTCATGGCGGCATCCTCACGGGTTCCATGCCTGGCGGCGTCGCCGTTCGATACGGCCTCGCCGTTTCATATGGCATCGCGGTTCGATACGGCATCGCCGTGTGATACGGCATCGCCGTGTGATAGGGCAGCGCAGTTTTGTAGGGCATCGCGGTTCGATACGGCGCCGGGGTCTCGTAGATCGGTTTCTTATGTACCGGTATCTGGGGAACGGCGTCGTATGGCGACGTTCCGTACGGCGAGGTTCCATACGACGAGCCGGCTGGTTTGTAGACTGGCGTGCGCGCCGGTACGGTCGTCTCGCTCGCGGCACGCCCACCACGGCTGGTGACGACGAGCGTGTACGTGACGGGGCGCTCTTGCTGGCGCACCGGCGTGCAGCCGTTGGGCAAACTTACGGAACCGATTTGCGCGATCGTCGCGCGCTCCGCGTTGCGGACCTCGTAGTAGAGACAGGGCGCGTCGCCGGGGCGATACGCGAAGTCGATGATGCTGGGTGGCACCGTAGTGCCGGTTGAAAGGCCCGGGACCGTTACCGTCCTGCTCCTTTCGCCGTGGCCGTACGCCATCAGCGTGTAGTTCACGCTTTGTTTCAACTGCTTCAGGCCGAAGCAGCCGCTGGGAAGCGGGACCGACGCCGCGTACGGTTCGATCGCCGCTTTGTCCGCGCGGAGAACGCCGTAGGCCAAACACTGTTTGTCGGCCACGTACGAGAGATAGGTGATAAGCGGAGGCGGAGCCGTCTCGATCGGGCGCGGCGTGGGAGTGACCGTACGCGGCGTTGCGGTGACGACCGTATGCGGCGTTGCGGTGACGACCGTATGCGGAGGCGCCGTTCGGGGCGGGAAGGGCAGGCCGCCGCCACCGCCGGATTGGAACGGCGGCTGCAACGTGCTCGGCGGGTGCCGCGGCGGCGCGGTCTGAGGTGGCGCGGTCTGAGGTGGTGCGCTCGCCTGCGCTACGGAGGACGCGATCGGACGAGGGAGATGCGTCGCGCCAACGCTGGAGATAGGCGGTGGCACATGATGTAAAACGGGTGGCGGCACGTGATGCGAAACCGGGGGCAACTTCGGATGCGCGACCGGCGGCCCGCTGTGATGCCGCAACGGTGACGCCGCGACAACCGGCGGCTTCGGGTGCAACGGCGGAAACAGACCGGACTTGGCTGCGACCCACGTTCCCACCGAGCCGAGCACGACGACGCAGCCGAAACCGGCGGCGGCGAGTTTCGCGCCCGCGCTCCACCCCGCGTGCGCGGTTGCGGGTTGCGTGGACGGCGTGAGCGGTACGTGCAGCATGTCGAGGTTGTGCTGGGTCACCGCGACGGCCATCGGATCGCCGAGCTCGGCGCGCAGATGCAGCGCCGTTTGCAGCGACGTATGCGCGGCCGCGAGGTCGCCGAGCGCCAGCGCCTGCGAGCCGAGTTGGTGCAGCGCCCACGCCTCGCCGGCCGTGTCGTGCGCCGCCTGCGCCGCGCTCAGCGCGTGCTGCAACATCGTGTGCCAGGAGTCCCACCGTCCCGCGAGCGCGACGGCGTCGCCGGCATGATGCGCGAGCGCGATCGCCTCGGCGTGTTTGCCCGCGAGCGCGGCTTGTTTCAGCGCGCCGACGACGGCGTCGGAGTGCGCGACGAGCGTCGACGGATCGGCGGACGGCGCAAAGAGCTCTTGCGCCGCGATCCCGGCGGGAAGCATCGCGAGCAGCGCCGCGGCAATCCCGGCGGCGATCCCGGCGGCGACGCGATAGCGCGCGCCGTCGAACGAAACCAGCTTACGATCCGCGAGGCTTGCGAGTGCCTGCGGAGCCGCAGCGCCGCCGCTGATCGCAGCGACCTCCGAGGCGTCGAGTGGGGCGCCGTCCACCGCCGCGAACGCCGCGAGCGTGCGGCGATCGCGCTCCGACAGCTCATTTTGAATCAACCCCTGCAGCCACGCTTCGGACGAGTCGGCCGCGCGCACGCCCTCGGCCAGCTGGCCGATCGGCACGCCGAAGACGCGCGCGTGCGCCGACACGAGCAAGAGGTTGAGCGGGTTTCCGTCCAGCGCCGCGGCGATCGTGCGTGCGGACATGACGTCGGCGCCTTGCAGCGGATGGCCGAGCTCGCGGCCCATCAGCGCGAGAGAATCGTCCGGCGTCAGCCCGTGCAAGGCGATCGGGCAGCCTTCGCTCAGCAGGAGTTGACTCGCGCCCGAGACCGCGACGGTAGCCGTCGCGGCGAGATTCAGCATGCGCTCCAGATCGTCGGCGTTCCACGGCGATCCGTCGAGGACGACGAGCGGCGTGGTGCGCGCGAGGAACTTGCGAAGCTGCGTTTCGTCGGGTTTGAACGGGCGGTCCGTCTCGAAGAACGCCTCGAAGAGCTCCTGCAGCACGTCGTCGACGCCCTGACGCGAGGCGTCCAAGTAGACCACGCCGTCGCGGAACGGCGCTTGGGCCGCGGCGCCGCCGCACACGTGCCGCAGCAGCGCGGTCTTGCCGATTCCCGGCGGTCCGAACACGTCCGCGGGCGCAGGCGGAACGGCGGTCAAGGCCGCCTGCAGCCGCGCGCTCTCCTCGGTGCGATCGACGATCTCCGGCAGCGGGCGAGGGCCGAGGTTGACCGGCTCCGTGCGCCGCGTCGTATGTACCGGCTCGGGCGGCAGCACGACGGCGCCGGCCGGCTGATTGATGACGACCGTGTTGTTGTCTCCGACGACGATCGCGCCGCGATTGTCGCCGGAGACCGCGATGTTAACTGGCGTCCGACCCGTCGCCATTCGGATCGCACCAGTTGGACGTGCGCAGCATCGCGACGTCGCGTTTTGCGCGGTTGCCGACCTGGTTGTACCAGGCGGATTGGGTCAACGCGTCGGCGGCCTGACCGAAGAGCACGTGCGCGCCGGCGGAGTTGCCCGAGCGCGCCGCGTGACAGGCCTGATCGATGATGGCGCGCGTGTTGACGAACTGCAGCCAGCCGGCGTTGCCGAGATTGAAGACCAGGTCGCAAAGCACGAAGCGGCGAGCGTCGCTCATCGAGTCGAAATGAAACGGCTGCAGCGATGCGCGGGCCTCGTCCACGACGGGGGCGAGCGAGTACGCGAAGAGCTGTGCGACCTGTTGATCGGTTAGCGGCGTGCCGCTCAGAACCGCGTTGTAATCCGCGCCGATCTTCGCGAGCGCGTCGCGCGCGTCGGCGCGATTGAGGTTGAATCCTATACCGACCGTCGGATTCGGCGGGTTCGCCGAATCCATGTAGACGGTGTTCCGGTATCCCTCGTTGATGCCGATGCGCTTCTGGACTTCGGCTTCCCAGGCCTGAAAATCCATGATTCCCTCCCTGTCGCTGAGACTCGTTAGGGGCTCGGGGGATCGATCAAGTCTTGTAGGGTGCTGCACGGGAGCAGCGAGCCGTCGCTGCCGCCGGCCGGATCGTACGGCATCACGCTCGCCGTCGTCGACCCGGCGGTCCAGTTGCTCGCGCTCGCGACGCCGTCGGTTAAACTGGAGGCGGGAAGGCCGAGGTGCTCCGCCCACAGATCGCAGCGCAGCATCTGCGCGAACGCCAGCGTGCCGGCCGCGGGGTCGGCGTCGTCGAAGATGAACGCGTTGGCCTCGCTGTCGGACTGCCATCCGCGGCGATTGCAGTTAGCGCTGCCGATGACGGCGAGCTCGTCGTCGAAGACCCAGGTCTTCGCGTGCACGTAGGTGTGCGCGCCGTAATTCGCCGGTGTGGCAGGCGGCGGAGTCACGCGCCGGAACACGCGGACCTTGGCGGCGTCGGATGCGCTGAGGCCGCTCGTGACCGCGTTGATGAACTGCTGCCGGAGGAACCACTTGCACGGAAGGTCGCTGATCTCGGACCCGCCGATCAGGATCGTCAGATGCTGCAGGCTCGGGATCGCCCGGTTGAGCGCGGCGGCGGCGTCGGGACTGATCAGGTACTGCTCCTCCATATAAATGAAGCGCTGCGCGCCGGCGATCGCGGCCAACAGGAGAGCCTGAATGTCACGCTCCTTGGGCACGCTGGTGCCGGGCGTCACCGGCGTGAACGTTCGCGCGATTGCGACCGAGCATGAATTGCCGGTGCTCGACGGCGTGGCAACCGGACCGGGTACCGGCTCGCTACGCCCGACGAGAGGGCCCTTCGATGCGTCGATGCTCGCGCCGTCGGGGTGATGGTCCCAGCGCCGAATGAACGTCAGCAACAGATCCCACGTTGCCGGACCCATCACTTGCGAGTGCACGTCGTGCAGCGGCGCGCCGGCGCCGCCGGAGGAGCCGCTCGAGGCGGCGGTCGCGGCGGGATCCGCCGAGCCCGACGAGAGTCCGCCCGAAGAAGAATATGCCGGCGCTGCCGCCGCCGGCGGCGCCCCCCACGCGACGCGATCGGAGTTGATGTCGATGCCGCCGCAAAAACCGACCAGCCCGTTCGAACCCTTGACGACCAGCACTTTTTGATGATGCGCTCCGAGGATCGTGCTGCTCGTCTCGTTGTCGAGAATCGCCGCGCCGGTGCTCAGCGTGTTGATGAAGTCCACCTGCGGCTTGTTGATGCCTTGGTACTGCTTCCACAGCATGACGCGGATCTGCACGCCGCGTGCCGCCGCGGCCGTCATCAGGTCGCGGAACGTGTTCGACGCGGCACCGCCGGCCGGCGTTGCCGTCGGGTCGAGCGAAACGTCGTCCACGAGCTGCCAGCCCAGGAGATAGATGTAGTTGTCCGAGCCGCTGGTCGAGTTGATCGCGTTCAGCATCGCGCTGAACGTGGCCGGCCCGTCGATTAGGTACGTAACCGCGTTGCCCGTCCGCAGCGTCGCGTTCGAGGAAATCGCTCCGGAAAGGATGCTCGACCAGCGTGTAGGATTCAGTGCCGCGGGCGCGGGCGGCGGCGCGCCACCGGGAGGAAGGCCGCCGTCGGCTTGGGCGCTGTCGCCGGTAGAACCGTCGGTGCCCATATCAGCAGGACGCCTGCGGCGAGTCTCCCACGCAGCTGAACACGACCGTCTCTTGGAACGCGCCGCCTCCCGCCGCCGGCGGGAAACCCAGGTGCGTTCCCGCCAGATCGTTGACGAGCGTCGGCCAGTCCGCGTTGTGAACGCGCGTGCAGCCTTCGGTGGCGCAGAGCGGCTGCTGTGGGGCGAGCGGATCGGGAGCGTTGCTGCCGCCGCCGTGGACCATGATGGCCCCTCTTCCGTTCGCGGCCAGGCCGCCGCGCGGGAGCGCGATCCCTCCGATCACGAGATTGTCCCCGCTCACGGTGCAGTCGCCGGCGTCGATCAGGCGCTGCTTCGTGGCATCGTCGACGTCAGCAACGGAAATCTGTCCGTAGCCCTCGCTGTTGACCGCGCCGGCGGTACCCCACGACTGCCATTGCGCGAGCACGTAGTGACCGCTCGGGATCGGCCAGTCGTGACCGTGCGGGCCGGCGCCCGGATCCATGACTCGCCCCCAAGCGTCGCCGGTGGCAGCGAAGCTGTTTCTCTCCGCTCCACCGGAGAAGACTTTTAGGACTCCGCCAGGACGGTCGAAGACGCAGTGGATCATGATGCTCTCCCGCGGATTTTTTGTTAGATTTTTCGTCGAACCGCTTCGGCTACGAGCGCCGATCGGCTCTTGACCTCGAAGGTCTTGAACAGCTCCTTGATGTGATTGCTGATGGTAAACTTGCTGCGCCCCAAGGCGCGCGAAATCTCCGCCGTCGACTTGCCTTGGCAAACCTCATCGAGGACGCGTTTGCGCATCGGCGGCAGCGATCGTGCGGAACTTCGGCCGAAGCCGCAGATGCCGGCGGCCAACCAGCTGTGCCCGTAGTTGCGAAGCTTCTCTTCGAGCGACGGGAGGAGGTCGCGGTTGTGCGTGGCCTCGTATTCCGCTGCCAGACACCGCGCGGTACGGAAGTCGTAGCCGAAGCGTTCGAAAACCTTGCGCGCCGCGCGGAGCTCCGTCAACCCCCGCCGTTTGTTGCCCAGAGCGATCTCCACGATTCCGGTGGAGAATTGCGCGAAGGCTCGCAGGCGCGCGTCGCGGCGGTAATGCAGCGGCGACTTGATCTCGCCCAACTCGCGATAGCGCGCCAGGTACATGGCCGAGCCCGCGGTGTCGACGCCGCTGAACAACTCCGCCAGCAGCAGCAGGCCGATGCGCTCTTCGCTCAGCGTGGAGTGCCAGTCGACCCGCGCGGCGAGTTGCTCGGCTTCGTCGAGTTCGACGCGCGACCAGCGATGCTCGTCGAAACAGCGCGCTAGGTAAGCGCGGTCGCACGCGGCCACCACGTGCCAGGCCGCGGACACGTCTTTCAACTCGGATGCCGCCTTGAGGTGGCGAAACGCGTTGAAATAGTCGCCCTGCAGGGCCTTCGCCCAGCCGAGCGCCTTGAGCGCTTGAAAGCGATTCGGCGCGAAGTCTGTGGGCCAGCCGAGCCCGCCGAGCTGGCGCTGCACTTCGGGCAGCGCGTGCGGGATGTGGAGCTCTCGCGTCAAGATCGACAACGCGTGGGTGGCCCAGGCGCGGACGTCCACGAATGACGCCTCGTTCGGATCGAGCAGGCGCAACAGCTCGATGAGCCGCTCGGCCTGCTCGCGGACGCGTTCCTCGTACGGCAGTATGAGCGTCTCCGCGTACAGCGAGTAGAGGCGTCCCAGCGGAGACACCGCCTGTCGCGTGAGCTCCATGGCTTGCCGGGCCGCGGGCGCGTCTTCCGCTTGAAGGTAGCGGCGGACTCTGCGATATCCGACCATGCCGATCAATTCTGGATCGCCGGTTGCCTGGCCGATTTCGAGCGCGGCCGCCAGCCGGGCGTCGGCGGATTCAAAGTCCCGCGTGCGCGCGAAGGCTTCGGCTAGGAGCACCTCGCGTTCGACCAGGGCCGCCGGCTTCGTTCCCGGGACGCGCAGGCCGAGCAGCAGCCGCAGCACCTGTGCGGGATCCGCATGCAGGTGGGCGTGCGCCGCGCGGAGGACGGTCTCGGCCGTTTCGGAGCGGCCGGCCCGCTCGTCGAAGATGCGGGACGCCGCTTCGAAGCGACCCTCGTCGAAGGCAGAGTCGAACGCCTCCCGCCAAAGCGCGGCGGAGCTTCCTTTTAGCCTTCCCACGGTTGGGCGATTCGCCGAGCGAGCGGCCTCTACCCGCAATACCAGGGCTCTAATGGCTAATTTTAGCCCCCACTCATGCCCCCGACGCTATCCATCGGGGCAAGGATGGCGGCAGCGGGAACGGGGCCGGAGAACCCGCCCGACATGAGACCGACGAGCAATGCGAAGAACAACGCCATGGGGAACCTCCCGGCGCCGAACCGACCCGCAAGGTTGGGCGCAATGCTGGCTAGTAGTAGCTAGTTCCCTAAGGCTACACCCATTCCGGAGCGTTGCCAATACGGCAGTCCGTGACCTCGCTTAAGGGTCCGCGCGGCAAGAAGGCAAGCGGGCCTGGTAGTATAGCTCGAACACCGTGAACGCAGGACTTCCGTCCGGGGTCGTGACGTTTCTGTTCTCCGACATCGAGGGCAGCACGAAGCTCTGGGAGCGCGCTCCCGAGGCGATGCGCGCGGCGCTCGCCGCGCACGACGCGCTGCTGCGCCGCATCGTCGAACGGCATCACGGCGCCGTCTTCAAGACCGTCGGCGACGCGTGCTACTGCGCGTTCGGTAATCCGGCCGACGCGCTGACGGCCGCGGTCGACGGACAGCGCGCGCTGCACTCGGCCGCGTGGCCCGACGCGATCGGCGAGATTCGCGTGCGCATGGGCGTTCACAGCGGCCAATGCACGCAAAGTGCGGGAGACTATTTCGGCCCCGCCGTGAACCGCGTCGCGCGGCTCGCGGCCGTCGCGTACGGCGAGCAGATCCTCGTCTCGGCGGCCACCGCGGCGCTGGTGCGCGACGTGCTGAGCGACGCGATCGCGCTGCGCAACCTCGGCACGAGCCGGCTCAAGGATCTGAGCCAGCCGGAGCCGACGTATCAAGTCGTCGCGGAGGGACTGCGTGCGGACTTTCCGCCGCTTGCGTCGCTCGACACGCGCCCGAACAACTTGCCGTCGCAGATCTCGAGTTTCGTGGGACGCCAAAGGGAGCTGGACGAGCTGAGCGCGCTGCTGGCCGGGTCACGTCTGGTGACTATCGCCGGTCCGGGCGGCATCGGCAAGACGCGCCTGGCCGTGCAGCTGGCCGCCGAAGTCGTCGAGCTCTACGACGACGGTGTTTGGTTCTTCGATCTCACGGGTCAGCGCGACGCTCAATTCGTCGCGCAGACGATCGCGATGACGCTGGGCGTCGGGGAGCTGCCCAGCGAGCCGATCGAGACGACGCTGACCGCGTTTCTGCGCAACAAGAAAACGTTGCTGCTGATCGATAATTCAGAGCAGGTGCTGGCCGGCGTCGCCCGCCTCGCGCGGATGCTGCTGTCGCACTGCCCGCGGCTATCGATCGTCACCACGAGCCGCGAGCCGCTGCACCTCGCCGGAGAGACGGTCTATCGCGTGGGCCCGATGTCGGACGACGGCACGAAGCTGTTCGTCGAGCGCGCGCGCGGAGCGGCGCCGAGTCAGTCGTTCGGCGAGGCGCAGATGGGCGAGATCTCCGCGTTGTGCAAGAAGCTCGAGGGCATCCCGCTCGCGATCGAGCTCGCGTGTGCGCGCCTTTCCTCGATGCCGCTGAAGCAGCTTTCGCGCCGGCTGACCTCGGGGTTGACGCTAACCAGCAAGGACGCCACGGAGAGCGAGCGCCACCGGACATTGCGCGAGACGATCGCTTGGAGCTACAACCTGCTCTCGCCGGACGAGAAGGCGACGCTAAAGGCGTTGTCGGTTTTTCGCGGCGGCTGCACGCCCGACGCGATCGCATACGTCGCCGATGCGATCGCCGACGTCGACGGCGCGTCGAGCTCGTTGGTCGACAAGTCGCTGCTCTCGTTCGACGACACCGGCGAGGACGGCCGCTACCGGCTGCTCGACATCGTTCGTCAGTACGCGCAGGAGCAGCTCGACCCAACCGAGGCGGCGGACGCTGCGCAAAAGCACGCGGCGTATTACGCCACGTTGGCCGCAGGTTCGTATGCGGCGATCGACAACGACCTTCCCAACGTCCGCGCCGCGCTGGAGTGGACGATCGACCGAGACGGGACGGCCGCGGCCCGTTTCGTCGCCGTGGTCGCTCCGTATTGGCGCACGCGCGGGCTGCTCACGGAAGCCCGCTCGTGGTTGTCGCGCACGCTGCAGGCCGTCGATCCGAGGGGCGAGGATCGCGGCGCGTTGCTCTGCCTCGCCGCGAGCTTCGCGTCGCTGCAGGACGAGCTCGGCGAGGCGTTGCGCCTCGCCGGCGAGGCGCTCACGATCTATCGCGTGCTGGGCGACGCGCACGGCATCGCACACGCGTCATTTCGCATCGCCGAGGCCGTGCACCGCCAGGGACACCTGGACCGCGCCGAAGACC
>DATDGN010000081.1:0-2633 GCA_036522095.1 Candidatus Cybelea sp.
GATAGTTGAGGACGCGGAACTCCACCGGCAAAGGCTCGCGTTCCATCGCGGCGTTGACGCCGTCGCTGAACGCGCCGACGATCTCGCGCGAGCGCGCGGGGAGGCGCTGCCACTGCGTCTGCACGATCTCACGCACGGGGATCGCGCGCTCCGTCTGATCGGCCGGCAGCGCGCGCGATCCGTAGACCTCCGCGAGCTCGCCGAGGATGTAGCGGCGCAGCGTGTCCATCTGGAAGAGCCGGTCGGACCCCTCGACGTAGCCCTGCGCGAAGAAGAGGTCGTGCTCGTTGCTCGCGATCACGTGCGGCACGCCGCGATCGTCGCGCAGAACCTGAACCGGCGCGCGCAGGCGCAGGCCGGAGATCGTGCCGTTGTCGCGCGCGTGCGAGCGCATGCCGAGAACGACGTTGAGGACGAACCCGAGCACCAGCAGTGCGATCGCGACGAGCGCCGCGAGCCCGAGCCGGCCGAGCGTCTTCAACGCTCTAGGCGTCGACGTAAACGTCGTCGCCTTCCACGTTCACCTCGAAGGTCATCAGCGCGACAACGGCGGGCAGCGTCAGCGCGTCGCCCGTGCGCACGTCGAACGTCGCGCCGTGGCGCGGACAGACGACGTGTTCGCCCTCGAGCGTTCCCTGGTCGAGCGGACCGCCGTCGTGCGTGCAGACGTCTTCGATCGCGTAGATCTTCCCGTCGAGGTTGCATAGCAGAATCTCTACGGAATCGACGACGACCCGACGCGTCGTGCCGGGTGCGATCTCCGAGACGTTCGCGACGCGGTGTCTAGCCACGCGTCATCTCCTCGGATTCGATCGTGTAGACGAACGTCGCGGGGTCGAGGCTGTCGCGCCGCTCCGTGCGGACCTCGGCCTGCGGATACATCAGGAAGCCGAGTTCGTCGCCGCTCGAGCCGGGCAGCGCCACGTCGTGCCCATCGTTGTAGGCCACGTAGTTGCCCTCCCATGCGCCGAACAGCGTTTCGCGCGCGGCCTTCACCTTCGGATCGCTCAGCGCGAGATGCCCCGGCGGCTCCTCGAGCATGACCTTGCGGACGTCGGCCGGATCGGCCGGTACCCAGCCGTACTCGCTGAGGTACACCTCGGCGCGGCAGTGTTGCGCCTTGCTGATCGTGTTCGAGCTCGTCCCCAGGCTGTGATAGCCGAAGGCCGACGGCGCGACGCGAATCCCGTAGAGGTCGCGCGCCGGGATGCCGGCGGCGCGCGCGAGCGCGACGTAGAGGCCGTTGATGTCCGCGCACTTTCCGCTCAGGTCCCCGGTCTCCAGCATGAAGCTGACGTCGCCGAGACCGCATCCGCGCGTCTTCGGATTGCGCGACGCGCTCTCGACGACCCACTCGTAGATGAGTTTTGCTCGGGCGGCGTCGCTGATAGCGGAGCCCACGATCTTCTTCGCGGTGTCCGCCACGATGCCGTCGGTCGGCTGCAGTTTCGTCGCGGACGTGTAGAGCGCGTACTCCGCGCCGCCCAGCGCCTGCGGCCGCCCGGGCTTCGCGAGGTCGACGACGCGGTCGCGCGTCGCCACGACACTGGTTATCTTGATGGTCGCGAACGGTTGCGGCTTCAGCCAATCTACGACGAGCACCTTGACGCCCCACTTGCCCTCGCGCACGATGCTCGCGCTCGTCGCGTTCGTCTCCCACGTCGTCGCGCCGGGCCGCATCCAGTCGGATTCAACGAATCCGGGCACGGGGATCCACGCTCGAACCGGCTGCGTAGAACCGGGCAGAGTAACGAGCGTCGTGAGCCGGAACGTGCGCCACGCGCGCACGACCGGCGCGAACGAATCGTTCTCGAATTTCGCGAGGGCGAGCCGCGGGGTTCCGGCCAAGATCGAAACGGCGGCCGCCTGCCGCAAAAAGTCATCCCGCTTCATGCTGGCGGGAGTTTGTCATCCGGCTCGGCGAACCTACGGGCTCGCTCGAACGGAGGCATGACCGTGGCACATGTTCCCTGGACATCCGACTACGAGGCGGCGCTCGGACGCGCGCACGCGGAGCGCAAGTTCGTTTTCCTCGACGTGTTCAACCCTGGTTGAGGGGGATGCCAAGCGCTGGATACCGTGACGTATCCTCAACCCCCCGTCGTCGAAGCGATCGTCGCCCATAGCGTGCCGGTTCAGTTCGACAACTCGAAGTCCGAGAACAACAAGCTCCTGCACGGCATCCATCACATCTGGACGCCGGACATTCGCATCCTGTACCACGACGGCGCCGAGCTCTACCGCTGGGACGGCTTCCTGCCGCCGCCCGAATTCATCGCGCGGACCCTCTGTGGATTCGGCATGGCGTACCTGCGATTGAAGCGCTTCGATCAGGCCGAGGCGTGCTACGCCGACGTGTTGACGCGCTTCTCCACGACCTACGCCGCGCCCGAGGCGCTCTACTATCTCGGCGTGACGCGCTACCGGCGCGACCCGAACGGCGACGAGCTCTTGAGGCAGTGGGACAACCTCCGCTCGCGCTACCCGCTCAGCGAGTATCGCGTGAAGCAGTCCTTCAAAGAGCTTCCTTGAAGCGGCTCATCGTCTTCGACTTGGACGGGACGCTGGCGTTGAGCAAGGCGGCGCTGGACGACGAGATGGCGGCTCTGTTGGGCCGCCTCATCGACGTGATC
>DATDGN010000082.1:0-57484 GCA_036522095.1 Candidatus Cybelea sp.
CCGCGTATCCCGGCGCGACGATCGCGCCGCGGATCGCGGCGGTGAGCGGCGAGGGCGTTCCGGAGACGCGCGACGAGGCGTTCGCGGAGGTGTTGCGCGGTTGGCTCGAGTGCAGCGGGCCGGTGACGATCGAGGCGGTCGCGCAGCGGCTGTTCGTCGATGCGCAAACGGTGGAGACGGCGCTGATTCGACTCGAGGCGCAAGGTCAAGTGCTGCGCGGCCGGTTCACGCAATCCGCGGACGAGGAGTGGTGCAACCGGCGCGTGCTCGCGCGAATTCATCGCTTGACGCTGGGGCGGCTCCGGCGCGAGATCGAGCCGGTGACGTCGGAGCAGTACGTGGCGTTTCTTCAGCGCTGGCAGCACGCGGCGCCGATGTCGCGGCTGCACGGCATCGACGGGACGCTGCAAGTCATTCGCCAGCTCGAAGGCTACGAAATTCCCGCGGTCGCGTGGGAGGGACAGGTGCTGCCGGCGCGCGTCGCCGGCTACCGCCCTGAGTATCTGGATCGTCTCTGCTACGCCGGAGACGTCATGTGGGGCCGGCTGACGCCGCACCCGGCGCTCGATCCGAATCCCGATGCGCAGCGCTCGCGCGTCCGCCCCACGCGGCTCGCGCCGATCGCGCTGTTCCTGCGCGCCAACGCCGAGGAGTTGATCGTGCGCCGGGAACGCGACGTCGCGGCGCTGTCACACGCGGCGCGCGAGGTTCTCCAGCGCATCGAGGAGCTGCACGCGCCGTTCTTCGCGGAGATCCTGCGCAGCACGAAGCGCCTGCCGAGCGAGGTGGAGGAGGCGCTGTGGCAGCTCGTGGCCGCGGGGCTCGTGACGGCGGACGGATTCGACGCGCTGCGCTCGCTCAGCGACGCGAAGCGGCGCCTCGGAGAGAAGGGATTGCGTGCGCGTCCGCGCGCGTCGAGCGGCCGATGGACCTTGTTGTCGGCGGCGGCCGAGCGAATCGATCGGGAGGCGTTCGCGCACCGGCTGCTCGCGCGTTGGGGCGTCGTCTTCCGCGACGTCATCGCGCGCGAGAGCCTCGCGCCCGCGTGGCGTGATCTGCTCGTCGTGCTGCGTCGAATGGAGGCGCGCGGCGAGATTCGCGGCGGACGCTTCGTGGCCGGCTACGTCGGCGAACAGTTCGCGCTGCCCGAGGCGATCGAGGCCCTGCGCGCGGTGCGCCGGACCGGCATCGCGCCGGAGGAGCTCGCGATCGGCGCCTACGATCCGCTCAATCTCGCCGGGATCGTCTTGCCCGCCGCGCGCGGTTCCTTGCGATCCGTTTCCTAGGCTAGCACTTCGTCGAGGTCTGTTTACCGGAATAGAGCTCGATCACGCCGCTAGCGGCGACCGGTATCGACTGGCCCTTCAGCAGAGTTCCGATGCCACGGATGATGCCGCCGTACTTGCCCTTCGTCGCGACGGCGTAGCACGGGCCGAAGTTGAGCGTGAAGCCCGAGATCGTGGCCTGGCCGTAAGCGGTATATGGCTTGCCCGGGATGATCTTCTTGGCGGTCAGACCGCCGCCGGCTTGAACCTTCGGGGCGAAGCTAGTGCCGCCCGAGAGCGCCAGCTGCAAGTAGAAGATGGCCGTCCCCTGGCCGAGCTGCGGCAGATGGTTGTAGTCTTTCGTGCTGCTGATCAGCTTGAGCTTCACCGACGGATTGGCGCCCGGGTACTCGACCGAGCCGCCGAACCCGCCGTAGGCGGGAATGCAGAAGGAGCCGCCCTTGGTGGAGAGCGTGACGGTGAGGGAGGCGTAGTTCTTCGTCGTCTTCTGGCCCTTGCAGAGCGGCGGCCCCGCGTCGGGCAGCGCGCCGGCAAGCGGCGCGAGCGTGGTCGGCGGGAGCGGCGCGGCTGCGTGCGCCGTGCAGGCAGCTAAGGCGCAAGCGGGTAACGCGCAGAACGCGATGCGCATAAAAAGGCGGCGTAGCAGCATGCAAAGACCTCCAGGCTGATGGGTGGGATGAGCGGTCATTTCGCGTGGACCGCGCTGTTTCTTCTTGGCTGTTACCATGGGCTCAACCCGGGAATGGGATGGCTGTTCGCGGTCGCGCTCGGCCTGCAGGAGCGCCGCACGTCGGCGGTGCTGCGGGCGATCGTGCCGCTCGCGCTCGGGCACATAGTATCGGTCGCGGCGATCGTGCTGCTGGCGGTGGTCGCGGCGGTCGAGCTCCCGCGTCCGATCGTGCACTGGGTCGCCGCGGGCATGCTCCTCGCGTTCGGCGCCTATCGATTGATTCGTCTCCGCCATCCACGCTGGGTGGGGATGCGCGTCGGTTTCTGGGGTCTGCTCCTGTGGGGATTTCTCATGTCGAGCGCCCACGGCGCCGGCTTGATGCTCGTGCCCTTCGTGACCGCGGCGCCGTCCGGCACCCCCTACGTCACGGGCGCGGCGATGATGGCCGTGCACACGCTGGGCTACATCGCGACGATGACGGCGGTCGCGCTCGTCGTCTACGCGAAGGTCGGGGTGAGTTTCTTGCGCACGGCCTGGCTGAACGTAGACGTGTTCTGGGCAATCGCGCTGATCGTCACGGGGATCGTCGCTCTGTTCGTGTAACTACGGCAGTCCTTTAGTAGAGAAAGGTGCGCGCCATGTTGCTGAAGCCCGATCCCACCTTCTACGCGTCGGCCAAGGACGCGATGAAGGCGCCGCCGGAAACCGTCGCCTACGTCGCGCTGCTGAGCGCGTCGGGGAACGGATCCCCGGACGCGCTCGCCGTCGTGGACGCCGATCCGTCCTCGGCGAGCTTCGCTCGCGAGCTCGGTCGCGTCGAGCTGCCCAATACCGGCGACGAGCTCCACCACTTCGGATGGAACGCGTGCAGCGCGGCGCTATGTCCGTTCGCGCCGCGTCCGCACGTCGAACGGCGTTACCTCATCGTGCCGGGCCTGCGGTCGTCGCGCATTCACATCATCGACACCAAGCCCGATCCGGCGCACCCGCGCATCGTGCGCGTCATCGAGCCCGAAGAGATTGTCGCGCGCGCGGGCTACACGCGACCCCACACGGTGCACTGCGGTCCGGACGCCATCTACGTCAGCGCGCTGGGCAACGCCGACGGCGACGGCCCCGGCGGAATCTTCATGCTGGATTGCGACACGTTCGACGTCATCGGGCCGTGGGAGGTCGATCGCGGGCCGCAATACCTGGCCTACGACTTCTGGTGGCATCTGACGCAGGACGCGATGGTCACGAGCGAGTGGGGCACGCCGAAGATGATCGAGGGCGGTCTCGACCCTAATTTGTTGCTCGCGGGAAAGTACGGGCACGAGCTGCACTTCTGGGATCTGCGCAACCGGCGGCACGCGCAGAGCGTCGACCTCGGCGCCGATCAGCAGATGGTACTCGAGCTGCGGCCGTCGCACGATCCGGCGAACGCCTGGGGTTTCGCCGGAGTCGTCGTGTCGCTCAAGGATCTATCGAGCTCGATCTGGCTCTGGCATCGCGCTAACGGCGAGTGGAAGGTCGAGAAGGTGATCGAGATCCCGGCCGAGCCGGCCGATCCCGCGCACCTCCCGGAAATGCTGAAGGGCTTCTCCGCCGTGCCGCCGCTGCTGAGCGACATCGACCTGTCGCTCGACGACCGTTATTTGTACGCGTCGTGTTGGGGCACCGGCGAGATGCGCCAATACGACGTGAGCGATCCGTTCCACCCACAGCTCATCGGATCGGTGCACATCGGCGGCATCGTTCGCCGGGCGCCGCACGCCAAGGATCCCGCGCGGCCGCTCGCGGGCGGCCCGCAGATGGTAGAGATCAGCCGCGACGGGAAGCGCGTCTACTTCACCAACTCGCTCTATCGAGCGTGGGACGACCAGTTCTATCCCGACGGCGTCGGCAACTGGATGGTGAAGGTCGACGTGGCCGCAGACGGTGCGATCGCCTTCGATCCGAAGTTCTTCGTCGAATTCGACGGCGCTCACCGGGCGCACCAGGTTCGCTTACAGGGCGGGGACGCTTCCTCCGACTCCTACTGCTACTCCTAAAGCGCCGCGCGTTAGCGCGCCGTTAGCGCCTGTAGGCGACCTTCGCCTGCGGACGCTTCCGCGTCGAGCTCCTTGAACGTGGCGTATTCGGCCGCCGTCGGGCGCTGATACGCGCCCTCGAGCGAGCCGATCAGGAAGCCGAGCTGCTCGCGCACCTTCGTCTCGTGCAGCAGATTGGCTTCGCTCGAGTTCATCTGGAGCATCACGACGCGGTCGATCGCCGCGGTAATCTGAGGGCGCTGCGCCGCCGGGGCCTTCGTCCGCGTGCTCATCGCTGCGGCGATCGCTCTGTCCAGACGGTCGATGGCGCCCAGAATCTGCATCTCGAGGGCGAGCCGGGCCTGCAGGTCGCCGGGCGCCGGATGCAGCCGCGGGTCGAGCCGCGCCTCGAACGGAGCGCGCAGCTGCGTCGTGCCGTACTGCAGCACTGCGACATACTTGCCGGGCACGATCGTAGGGCCGTCACCGGCATCGGGGAAGTCGTCCGTCTGCGTGATCCTGAAACCCGGCGCGTCGTACGCCGGCGTGTAGCGCATGTCCCACAGAAAACGGTTCATGCCGGGTTCGACCGCCGTCAGGCGATCGACGTCGCGCGCTCGCGACTGATTCGCGTCGAGATTCGCTTCTTGCTCCGGCGTGAGCTTTGGCTCGTGCTTGCTCTTCAGATGCAGCGTGAAGCTGCGCACCGTTGCGCCGTTGCCGTCCAAGAAAGTGAGCGCTGCCGGCGTGCGGCCGTTGTACGACTTCGGCAGATTGAAGAAGACCGCAGCGCCGTAATCGGGGTTGTCGCCGAAGTTTGGAATCGAGAACGACGGGCCACCGTACGCGTTGCTGAGCCACGCAGTTTCCGGCGCGAAGAGCTGCGTTGTAGCGACCGAGTGGGACGTCTGCGCGGCGAGCTGTTCCAGCAGCGCGAGGTCGTCGAGGATCCAAAACGCGCGGCCGTGCGTGGCGGCGACGAGCTCGCCTTCGCGTGCGTCGATTGCGAGGTCGCGCACCTGGACGCCGGGCAGGTTCAGCGTGAGCGGCTGCCACTGTCCGCCGCCGTCGAGGCTGACGTAGACGGTGCTGCGCGTCCCCGCGAAGAGTAGCCCCGGCGCGCGTGGATCCTCTCGCACGACGAAGGTGTATTGATCCGGCGGCAGGCCGTTGGTGAGCGCCGTCCAGTGCGCGCCGTAATCGGTCGTCTCATAGACGTACGGATGGTAATCGTCCCACATGAAGCGCGAGGCGGTCAGATAGGCTGTCGACTTGCTCGTGTGGGATGGCTCGATCGAGCTGATCTGCGCCCACTGCGGCAGCTGCGGCGGCGTGACGTCGGTCCAGCGCCCGCCGTGATCGGTCGTCACGTGCACGAGGCCGTCGGCGGACCCGGCCCAAAGGACGTTGCCGTCCAGGGGCGAGACGGCGAGCGACGAGATGTCGGGATATGTTTCGGCGCCGGTTTGATCCAGATCCACAGTCCCGCCCGTCGCCGCTTCGCTGGTGGGATCGTTGCGCGTCAGGTCCGGGCTGAGGATCTTCCAGGTCTGACCGTGATCCGTGCTCGAGAACACGACCTGCGCCGCTACGAGCAGCTCGCGCGGATTCGCCGGCGAGAAGAAGACTGGATGCGTCCATCCGAAGCGATACTTCGTTTCCGCCGACGAGACGCCGGACATATAGCGCGGCCACGGGCTGACGTTCTTGGCGTCGCCGGTCACGCGATCGAGTCGCACGAACGAGCTGTAATAGCCGCTGCCGTAGGTCGCGTGCGGATCAGCGGGCTCGGGAGCCACGAACGTACTCTCGCCCAACGCCACGCTGAACCACTCTCCGGGCCCGATGCCCGGGCCCGTGGCCGCGCTCGGCCCCTCGAAGGCGCCCTCGTCTTGCGCCGCGCCGAACACGTGGAACGGGAATTGGTCGTCGAGCGCGACGTGGTAGTATTGGCCGGTCGGCTGATTGTGCTCGTTGCTCCAGGTTTTACCGCCGTCCACCGAGACGGTGCCGCCGCCGTCGTTCCCGACGAGCAAGATCTTCGGATTGCGCGGGTTGATCCACACGATGTGGTTGTCGCCGTGCGGCATCTGCAACACCTTCCACGTCGTTCCGCCGTTGCCGGTCTTGTAGACGCCGTCGACCTCGGCCGCGTAGGCGACCTGCGGGTTCGTTGGGTCGACGGAGATGGCCATGTAGTAGAAGCCGCGCTGACGCAGCTTCATCTCGGAGTTGACGCGCCTCCACGTCGCTCCGCCGTCGTTCGAGCGGAAGACGCCGCCCTCGTGCGCCTGGACGATGGCGTAGACGATCCGCGGGTCGCTGGCGGCGACCGAGACGCCGATCTTTCCGAGGACGCCGGAGGCGAAACCGGGATTGCGCGAGATCTTCCTCCAGTGCGCGCCGGCGTCAGTCGTCTTGTAGAGCGCGCTGCCGGGTCCGCCGTCGTTCAGCTTCCACGGCACGCGCTGGGCCTGCCACGTCGCGGCGTAGAGCGTGTTCGGATTGCGCGGATCGATGGCGATGTCGACGCCACCCGTCCGGTCGTCCACGAAGAGCACCTTGCTCCAACTGCGGCCGCCGTCGGTGGTTTTGTAGACGCCGCGCTCGGGGTTGGGCTTGAATACGTGGCCCATCGAGGCGGCGTAGACGACGTTGGCGTTGCGCGGGTCGACGACGACCCGCGCGATCATGTGCGTGTCGCGCAATCCGGAGTACGACCAGGTCTTCCCGGCGTCGGTCGACTTGTACATGCCGTCACCGGTGTCAAAGTCGCTGCGGATGTCGGCCTCGCCGGTCCCGGCGTAGATGACGCTTGGGTTGGAGGGCGCGACGACGAGCGCGCCGATAGGATCGGCGACGCCCGGAATCTTACCGTCGCTGATGTTCGTCCAGCTCAGCCCGTAGTTGGTGCTCTTCCAGATCCCGCCCTGGACGCCGCCCATGTAGAAGAGGTCCGGCTGGGTGGGCACGCCCGCGATCGCGACAACGCGACCCCCGATGTAAGGGCCGATGCTGCGCCACTTGAGCTTGCTCATGAGCTGCGCGGCGGGCGAGGAGGCGTTGGCGGCGCCGGCGCCGAGCGTCGCGTTGAGGAGCGCGGCGGCGATGACGGAAGGAAGAAGACGCTTCATTCCGCGTTATCGCGCTTGCGCGTTCAAAAACCCTTGTTGGAGAGGTTCGACGAACTTGTTAGCTACATCCGCTGGTGGCACCACACGAGTCGCACTTCTCACACGCGCCGTTACGGACCATTGTGAGCTGCCCGCACTCGGAGCATGCATTGCCCGTGTAACCCTTGGCCTTCGACGCGTTGATGGCTTGCGTACGCACCAGTGTTGCCGTGGCTGTCCCGTTGCCGGCGTGGGACACGGGCGGGGAAACCGGCTCGGTTACGGCGGCGGCGCTCGCCATCGCCTGGGGTGGTGGCGTCTCCTGACCCGGATGTAAATGCGTGCTGACCGGGTGCAGCCTCTCCGCGACGCCGGCGGGCCGCACGCGAACGTCGCCCTCTTCCTCGGCAACGTACTCCTCTTGCGCCTCGGGGCCCATCGCGTCCATCTGCATCGACGGCTGCACGTGTGCGAGGTCGTAGCGGCCGAGATAGCTGACTGCGAGTTCGCGGAAGATGTAATCGAGAATCGACGTCGCCATCTTGATGTGATCGTGCCCGATCACCGGCCCATTGGGCTCGAAGCGCGTGAACGTGAACGCCTCGACGAACTCCTCGAGCGGCACGCCGTGCTGCAAGCCCAGCGAGATCGCGATCGCGAAGTTGTTCATCAACGAGCGGAAGGCCGCGCCCTCCTTGTGCATGTCGATGAAGATCTCGCCGAGCTGGCCGCCCTCGTACTCGCCCGTGCGCAGGTACACCTTGTGTCCGGAGATCGTGGCCTTCTGCGTGTAGCCGCTGCGGCGCTGCGGCATCGGACGGCGCTTGGCGATGTAGCGGTAGACGATCTTCTCCGCGATCTGCAGCGGCTGTACGAAAGGCTGCGGCGCTGTTGCGGCAGCCGACTCTTCTTCGCCGGCATCGCCGCCGAAGTCATAGCTCGCGGCAAGCGGCTGCGAGAGCTTCGACCCGTCGCGGTAGAGCGCGACCGCTTTGATCATGCGCTCCCAGGAGTAGCGGTAGGCCTCTTTTACGTCGTCGATCGTCGCCGTTTGCGGAAGGTTGATTGTATTGTGGTTAACGATACCGTTTCCTATGAAGGCGTGCGTCACGGGCACTGAGATGTCGTAAACCTCGTGTGTTCCGGCATCGGAGACGCTGTCCACCGGGCTGAAGTGCAGGTTGCCGCCGACGATCGCATCGAGCCACGCCGGAAGTTCAATCTGCTCGCCTAGCTTGCGCACCGTTTCCCACGAGACGTGGCGCGTACGCGTATCGAGAAGCTTACCGTGATTGCTGCGTATCCGAGTTCTAACTGCGGCCTTGCCGCCGGAGGCCCTGGGGATCATCTCGTAGAGCGCGCGCCCCTTGATGCCTGGAATAACGTCAGCCGTGCTCTGCGCAAACGATTTGGTGAGGAGGCTCCACGATCGAGCCAGTTTGACCGGTTCGGGGAATTGTATTAGGGCCAGAAGTTTTTGCGCTTCGCGGCCACCAGCGTAGACCTCGCCGTACGATTTGTCATAATCTTTGTTAAACTTTTCGATGCGACTGTGAACAACGCCAAAGTTGGTGAGGACGGCCTGGAGATCGTCAAGGAGCAACGCGGAATCGAGGCAAATGGCCCACTTGCGCATACCCGTTGTCGTGACGTAGGCATCGAGCGATAAGCCATTTAGAAACGCCAGCACGTGCTCACGAGTCGATCGGAGAACATGGTCTGGAATTCGTTTCTCTCTCGCGCGCGATCCGCAGCCTAAATACTCCAGGAATTCGACGAGTGTCTTCGAGGCGAAGACAACGTTGGGACACTTCTCGGGCTGGCGTACGATCTTACCCTCGAGGCCGAAGACCGAACGGGCACTGTCGAGCACTCGCTGTAGGACGACTTCGATTGAGTTTGCAAGGCTGACCGTATAGGTTGAACGAGAGGTGTGCCCCTCGGCGGCGTAAGCTCCTAGGAAGAACGCGAGATCGGCATTCATCTCCGTTGGAACCTTGAGCGTCTTCTGGGAGCCGTATGGAGGCGATGGCTGGAAGTCGGTGAGACGTGCGGGTTCCTGCGACCACATATCGTCGCCGTACTTGACGGCTACATGTTCGCCGGGCTGAATCTCGGCCAGGTAACGCCAAACAAGACCGGCGTCGCTACAGGTGAGGACTCGGTGGTTGGGCGTCCCGATTATGCGATGCCCTGAGCGTAGTCGCAGCTCGCGCACCGCACGCTTCCCGCCGTAGTAGAAAGCATCCGTGGTCTGAAGGCCGTTGAGCGATGCGACCCGCATTTCGTGCGACCTGAAGGTGTCTTCCATTTCTCCCCGATGCAGGGACGAAATCCGCGCGAGTCCGTTTTGCGTAGTGAGCAGCGTGTCGCCGACGACGCATTTCGAGATTGCGCCGCTCACCCAGGGTTGCGCGGCCGCCATCATGTCGACGTGCGCGAGCGGGCGGATGTACCGTGTGCCGTACTTTCCGCATGGCGTGGCGCAATCGAAGACGGCGAGATGCTCGTCCTTAAGATCGGGTGCTCCCTCGACGGTCATGCGCCCGCAGATGTGCGCGGACGCCTCCTCGATCTGACGGGGAGTGAAGCCGAGGCCATCGCGCAGGATCGAGAAGCTCCAGTCGTTCAGCTGCCCTTCGGTAAGGCCGAGTTTTTCTTTGCAGAAATCCTCGCCCAACACGAACTTGTTGAAGACGAACGGTAGCTCGAACGCGGTCGGAAGCGCTACTTCGATGCGCGCGATCGCGTCGTCGTCGAATCTCTTCGCCTTAAGTGTGGCGCGATTGATATGTGGCGCTTCGGCGAGCGTTCCAGTGCCCTTTGCGTACGTTTCGATTGCGTCGATTTGTTCTTGCGAATAGCCGAGCTTGTGTAGCGCCGCGTCGACTGATTGATTGACGATCTTGAAGTATCCGCCGCCCGCGAGCTTCTTGAACTTGACGAGGGCGAAGTCCGGCTCGATACCGGTCGTGTCGCAATCCATCACGAGCCCTATGGTGCCGGTAGGTGCCGTTACGGACACCTGCGCGTTGCGATAGCCGGCTATTTCGCCGATTGAGAGCGCTTCATCCCACATCTTACGCGCGAGCGCCCACGTTGCTTGAGTGAACAGCGTCGGCGTATGCGTCACTGGCTTTACGGTCAAGCCTTCGTATTCGTTAGGATCGACTGCGTAGGCCGCCCTGCGATGATTGCGAATGACGCGCAGCATCGGCTCGCGATTCGCTCCGAAGCGGGCGAAAGGACCAAGACGCTGTGCGATTTCAGCCGACGTCCGGTATGCCATCCCTGTCAGAAGCGCGTTAATGGCTCCGCACCAGCCGAAGCTCTCCTCCGAGTCGTACGGCAATCCCATCCTCATCAAAAGTGTGCCGAGGTTGGCGTAGCCAAGGCCGAGTGTGCGATAGCCGTGATTCTTCTCGGCGATGCGCTTAGACGGCATTTGACCCATCGCGACAGAGATTTCGAGTGTCGTGGTCCACATGCGCACGGCATCGGCGAAGCGCCGCGCATCGAAATTCCCATCGTTATTGAGGAATTTGACCAAGTTGGCGCTAGCTAGGTTGCAAGCTGAATCATCTACGAATACGTACTCTGAACATGGATTAGTGGCGTTGATGCGCTCGTCGTTGGAACACGTGTGCCACTCCTGAATCGTATCGTCGAACTGTAAGCCCGGATCAGCGCACTGCCAAGCGGCGAGCCCGATCTGCTCCCACAGATCGCGGGCCTTAATGCGCTTGACGACGTCGCCCGTCGTGCGTGCCGTCAGCAGCCAGTCGTCGTCACGATCGATCGCCTCGAAAAATGCATTGTCGAGGCGGACGGAGTTATTGGAATTCTGACCCGACACCGTGAGGTACGCCTCCGAATCCCACGACGTGTCGTATTGCTCGACCTCCAGGCGCGTGTAGCCCTGGCGCGCGTAGTCCAGTGCATTCTGCGCTGCGCCCGAGGGAATGCCGGCGGCGATCGCATCCCGAATGGCGTGACGCAGCGCAGCGTTGAGGGCCGGATCCAGGCGCGCATGCTCCGGAACGCGCGTGTCGTGCGCGGCCGCGATTATGGTATTCAGATGCCGCTCGAAAATTCGTGCACCGATGACGAGATCGGCGACCTTGCGCTCTTCTCGAACTTTCCAGTTGACGAACTCTTCAATGTCCGGATGGTCGGCGTTGAGGACGACCATCTTGGCCGCGCGGCGCGTCGTTCCGCCTGACTTTATCGCCCCGGCCGCGCGGTCGAAGACCTTGAGAAACGACATGAGTCCGCTCGAGGTGCCGCCGCCGGTCAGCTTCTCGCCGGCGGCGCGAAGTTTCGAGAAATTGGCGCCGCTGCCGGAGCCGCCCTTAAAGATGCGTGCCTCGCGAATCACGCCGTCGAAGATGCCGCCCTCGTTGACGAGATCGTCCTCGATCCCCAAGATGAAGCAGTTGTGCACGACAACGTTGCGGGTTAAGAACGTGCCGCTCTCCGTTTGGATGTCATAAACCGGCATCGAGCCAACCCGCTCGATCGACGTTATGCGGACGAGTCGGTCACGGGGCGACTCCTTTCCGGGACGGAGGAACGTCTCGAGCAAGCGATCGTTCTTCGTTCGGTCGACGAAGCCGATCTGCTCCGCAAAGCGCTGTCTCGCCTGATGCAGTCCGATGATGATTTTCGTAAACGGTTTACGCGTGTCGTCGTAGGGCCCGTACGTATGTACGGCATGCGGGATCCCGAGATTACGAAGCATCGCCGATATGTCGTCTGCAAAGAATCGCGACACTGTGCCGAACTCGACTTTGCCCCGCGCCGTCACGCAGCCGTCAGCTTGGAAAAGGGAGCGCAGATATTCGCACACCGCCTCCCGGCCAAGTCGCATGACGAACTTTGGCACGCGAAGGGAGTCGCTGCGTCGTTGGAGTTCGTACTTTTCGACGAACGGCCTGAGTACTTCGCCGTAATAGCGCCTTCGCGTTACCAACACGGCGCCGATGGACGTTTCGTTTGACGACTCGATATATTGGCACGAGCTTAAGACGAGACCGCTGCTGGCCCGGACGTGCTCGCGTTCCTCGTCTGTAACCGCCATTGCTTCGAGTGTCAGACTGCGGTTCGTGCCGTGGTCGTATTGACCGACGAAACCGTCGCCTTGAACCCAACCGGCTAACGACGCCTCCGCAACGTCGGCAAAGGACGCGGAGCGTTTCAAAATGGTCGTTCGCGTCTTTTCGACGACGCGATCGCCGACAGCGAGCTCGTCAACGCACTTCCAGGCCGAACTCTTCATGCGATCGGCTCGCGTAAGAATCAAGTGTTCGGCGGTGGCTTCGATGAAGTTGCCGTTTGAAAGATTGACGCGAAACACTGGCTTGACGCCGTTTGCTTTGGTAGCGACCACTCGGGTGACGCCGTGGGCGTCGAAAACGAGCTGCCCCGTCATCTTGCCGTCCACGATGTCGCCGATTGGAATTGGACCATCCGGCGTTGAGACGAGCGCATGGTACGGGAGGCAAGCGCTCACTTGTGGGTGCGAGAAGGTGTCCGGCGACGCGGCAGCTGTTCCATCCGCCGGATCGACGAACCAGTGTCCCTGCGGCGGTCCGGAGATACCATACGCCCAGTGCAGCCCGGTATTGAACCATTGCGGCGAGTTGGGCGCGCCGATCTGGCGGGCCAGCATCGCGCACATCTCGTCGTAATAGGTCTGCGCGTCGGCCTCGGAGTCGAAGTAACCGTACTTCCAGCCCCAGTAGGTCCAGCAGCCGGCCATCCGATTGAAGACCTGGCGGGCGTCCCGCTCCGCGCCGAACTGGGCGTCGCGCGACATGGCCTCGAGCGCCGTCCCGTCGGCGACCGAGCGCTGCAGCCACTGGGGCACCCCCGCCTCGGCGACCCGGAGCGTGGCCTTGGGTACGCCGGCCTTGCGGCAGTACTTCTGGGCGAGCACGTCCACGGCGACCTGGCTCCAGGTCGCCGGTACGAAGACGTCGTTGGCCTCGAAGATGACCGATCCGTCCGGGTTGACGATCCGGGAAGATCGCGGCTCGAAGGCGACTCCGGCGTAGGGTTCGCCCGGGCGCGAATAGGTGCGCGAAAACTTCATAGGGAGCTCCTCAACTATATCGAACAAGCGTTCGATTTTCAATGGCCGGCGGCAACGGGTCGGGACACCTATAGTGCCGTCTCCAGCACTTTACCACAAGATATTGTGGTCCCTCTCGGAATCCTTGTGGGGATTCTGTGGGTAGCCGAGCCATATCGGTGGATGGCGAGCTAGCGAGTGGAGGGCGTGTGGAAAGCCCCGAGGATACCGGGGATAAACGGCGCAAGCCAAGCGCAATGTTCGGCCCGGACCGGTTCGCCCCACGACTCTACGACGTTCCCCATGAGGAGCTCGAGGCGGCCGGGATCCGCGGGTTGATCGTCGACCTCGACAACACCCTGTTGGGCTTCCGGGAAACGGAATTGGCGGAGGAGCACCTTTCGTGGGTCTCGCGCGCTCACGACCGAGGCTTTCGCATCGTGATGCTCTCGAACAATTTCTCCGACCGCGTGAACGCCCTCGCCGCGCAGTTGAACGTCGCATGCATTCCCAACGCGCTGAAGCCTCTGCCGTTCGGGTTTCTGCGCGCCAAGCAGTGCCTGGGAATGCGCCGGCGCGAGATCGCCGTCGTGGGCGATCAGCTCTTCACCGACGTTCTGGGCGGTAAGCTCTGCGGGCTCTACACGATCCTCACGGAACCGATCGAGGCCAAGGACTTTGCCGTAACGCGCGTCTTCCGGTTTTTCGAGCGGCTGATGCTGCGGGAGCGGCGCGGATGAAGCTCGCCCTGATCGGCGACCCCGTCGAGCACAGCGCGAGCCCGCGGCTGCATCGCGGTTTCCTCGACGGGGCCGAGATTGACGGAAGCTACGTCGCGATTCGGGTGGCGCGGGGTGGCGGCGCGACGGCGATCCGGCGCCTGATGGCCGACGGCTTCGTCGGCTGCAACGTCACCTATCCGCTCAAGCAAGAGGCGGTGCGCGCCTGCGACACCCTAACCGACGAGGCGCAGCGCGCCGAGGCCGTCAACACGATCTTCTTCGGTCGTGAGGCGTTCGGGACGAACACCGACGGCATCGGCGCGCGCACGGCGATCGAGGCGCTGCTGGACGAACCCGTCGCGCTCAAACGCATCGGCATCCTCGGGTACGGCGCCACCGCGCGCGCCATCCTCGCCGAACTGCACGATAACGACGCCTACACGTTCGTGTGGGGGCGCGACACCCGCCGCCGCGACGCGACCTGCCGGCGCTTCGAGGCGAAACCGTGGCCGAGCGCCAATCCGCCGGAGATCGTGCTCAGCACGCTTCCGCCCGACGTTGCGTTGCCGGACGCTCTGGTCGTGCAGCTGCGCGCCGCCGACCTCGTGATCGACGCGAACTACGGGCCGCGGGCGAAGCTCGCCGAGCACCTGCGCCGCGACGTCGTCTCGGGCGATGCGATGCTGGAGGCCCAGGCGCGGGCCAGCTTCGATTTCTGGCTCGCGCATCTCGATCGCGTCAGTGGCTAAGCGCGCACTATCTGGAGAGGTGGCAGAGTGGTCGAATGCACTCGCTTGGAAAGCGAGCAGAGGTGATGAGCCTCTCGAGGGTTCGAATCCCTCCCTCTCCGCCACGCCGCGCGTGCTGCA
Source organism: Candidatus Cybelea sp. (assembly GCA_036522095.1). GTDB lineage: Bacteria > Vulcanimicrobiota > Vulcanimicrobiia > Vulcanimicrobiales > Vulcanimicrobiaceae > Cybelea. The sequence continues at coordinate 14,746 of DATDGN010000082.1, forward strand.
CGTCGCGCTGATCCGCCACGGACCGACGGAGTGGAACGAGTCGGGCCGCTTCCAGGGAAGCACGGATCTCCCACTGTCCGATCGCGGCCGTGCGCACGCGCGCGCCGTCGCGCGCGCTCTGGTCGGCGACGGCGTCCGCAGGGTCTACTCGAGCGATCTGCAGCGCGCGCGAGAGACGGCGCAGGCTATTGCGGACGCTAACGGCGTGGCGCGGGTCGAGGACGCGCGCCTGCGCGAGTTCGATTTCGGGCGCTGGGAGGGGCTGACGTGGGACGAGATCGTCGCGCAGGATCCCGAGCTCGCGCGTCGTCCGCGCAGCGCCGCACGTTATTATCGGCCGGCAGGCGGTGAGTCGTTCGAGAGCGTCCGGCGGCGCGTGCGAGCGTTTCTGGACGATTTGATCGCGAAGGGCGAATCGCCGGTGGCGGTCGTGACGCACGCGGGAGCATTGCACGCGTTTTGTGCGGAGCTGCAGTTGGAGACCACGCGGTTCTCGCCTGGTGGGATCAGCCGCGTTGCGATCGCCGGCGACAAGGCGCGGCTCGTGAGCCTCGACGATGTGGCGCACCTCGATTCCGATTGAGCGCGGCGCGGTGGCGCTGGTGCTGGTCGCCGCGCTCGCGGGCGCGGCCCCCGACGCGCAGACGCGCGCGGGCTTCGCCGGCCATTTCAACGTGCCGCGCGCGCGTCCGAGTCCCGCTCCAAGCGCGAGCGCCGACGCCGTGAGTGACGGCGGCTTCGAGTCCGGAAACGTCGACGGCGCCTGGTTCCAGTGCGGCGATGTGCCCGCGTACGTCACGCGCGAGCATCCGCATTCCGGCACCTACGACGAATACTCGGGAACGATAGACGGCGCGAGCGAGCCGCTTGGCAACTCGGGGTTCTGTCAGTCGATTGCGATCCCGCCGGGCGGCGTGTTGACGGCGTATCTGTACCAGCTCTCGAACGAGGCGAATACCAGCTTCGCGTATCAGGAGGCGGATCTGCTCGACGATCGCGGCAACGTTGTGGTCAATCTGTACAAGACGGCCAACTATAAGCCGGCGTGGGTGCGCGGCACCTGGAACCTCGATGCGTATGCCGGGCATACATACTGGCTCTACTTCGGCGTGCACGGCGACGGTTATGCAAAGCTGGTTACGGAGCAGTTCGTGGACGACGTGATGTTGACAGGCAGCCCTTCGCCGAAGGGCGAATAGACATAAAATGGAGTTCCCGAGTCCGGCGCCGGAACCAGAACGCAGCGAAGAGCGGCGCATGGCGCGCACGCTTTTTTGGATCGGCTTCGGCGTCGGCGTGGCCGTCCTCGGCACGGCCCTCGCGTATACGGCGATCCGGATCGCCTCCGCAGGCCACCGCGAGGATCCGACGACCCAACGCATTCAGGAATTGATCGACGAAGCCAACTCCCTGCTCAAGGCGCTCGACGAGCAGCGACACAGCGCTTAAGCGCCCAACGGCGCTTCGCGCGAGCGCCGAACTCGAGCTTCTCTTCACGGATCTGCTGAGCAATGGGCAAGGTGTCGCTCGCGCAGGCGAGATGGCCGTCTTTTGCTTCGGCCCGCTACCGCAGGAGCGCGCGCGCGTTCGCATCACGGAGGTGAAGCGGCGCTACGCGGTCGGGAAGATGATCGAGCGGCTCTCCGATTCGCCCGATCGCGCCGAGCCGTTCTGCCGCGTCTTCGGGGACTGCGGCGGCTGTCAGGTTCAGCACCTGGCCTATCCCGCTCAGCTCGCATGGAAACGCGAGGTCGTGCGCAACGCGCTCGCGCGCATCGGCGGATTGAGCGGCGCCGTCGGCGAGACGATCGGGATGACCGATCCGCGCGCCTATCGCAACAAGATGGCGCTCGTCGTGGACCACACGTCCGCGCGGGCGCAGCTCGGCTTTTACCGTCAGCGCTCGCACGACGTCGTGCCGATCGACACCTGTCCCGTCGTCACGCCGCAGCTCGACGCCACACTGCGCCGGATCGAGGCGCTGCGCGCAAGCGGTCCGGTGAAGGGCATGCTCGCCGACGCGCGGCACATCGTCGCGCGCAGCGCCCGCGCCACGGGTCAGGTAGTCGTGAGCGTCACGACCGAGCGGCAGTCCGGCGGGGCGGCGCAGGCCGCGGAACTCCTTATGGAAGATACGCCGTCGATCGTGGGGGTGACCAACTCCTTCGACCTGAGCAGCGCCAACGCGATCGCAGGCCGGAAGCATCGGCTGCTGCGCGGCACGCGGGAGATCGAAGAGGAGATCGGCGGGGTGCATTTCCGGGTGTCGGCCGGCTCGTTCTTCCAGATCAACGCCGAGATGGTCGGTCGCATCTTCGATTTCTTGGCGCAGCGGCTCGGCGAACCGGGCGCGCTCGTCGATCTTTATTGTGGGATCGGCACGTTCGCCTTGTTCTTCGCGAAGCGCGGCTGGAACGTCGTCGGCGTCGAGGAGAACGAGCGGGCCGTCGCCGAGGCCGTGGCCAACGCACGTCGCAACGGGCTGGAATCGCGCGCGGCCTTCGTCGCCGCCCGGGTTGAGGGCGCGCTGGGGACGCCGCCGCTGCGATCGGCGCTGCGCAACGCGCCGACCGTGTTCTTGGATCCGCCGCGCAAGGGCTGCGACGAGGCAACGCTCGCGGCGATCGCGCGAGCGCGGGTGCCCGCGCTATGGTATCTTTCTTGCGACGCTCCGACGCTCGCACGGGATTTGAAGTTCCTGGCAGCCAAGGGCTACCGCCTCGAAATCGTGCAACCATTCGACATGTTCCCGCAGACCGGCCACGTCGAGACGCTGGTCCGCCTGGAGTACTCCGACCTTGTCAGCCGATAGCATCGACATTCGCTACGTCGCCGAGCTCGCGCGCATCGCTCTGACCGATGAGGAGGTCGAGCGCTTCGGAAAGCAGCTCGGGGACCTTCTGGGCCACGCCAACGCACTTGGCGAGCTCGACGTCTCGAACGTCGCCGCGACCGCGCAGGTCGTGGAGTCGCGCAACGTGACGCGCGACGACGTCCCGCGGCCCTGCCTGGACCGCGAGCGCGTCCTGGCCGAAGCACCGCAGCGGCAGGGCCCATTCTTCCGCGTTCCGCGGATCCTCGCTGAGTAGAACGGCATGGCAAACGAGCTGATCGAACGCAGCGGCGCGGAGATCGCGGCCGACGTGCGCTCCGGCAGGTTCAGCGCGGTCGAGGTCGCGGAAGCGACGCTCGCCCGCGTGCGCGACGTCGACGGGCTCTTCGGTAGCTATTTGACGGTCTTGAACGACCTGGCGCTCGCGCAGGCCACGAGCGTCGATGAGCGCGTCCGCCGCGGCGAACGGCTTCCGCTCGCGGGCGTGCCGATCGCCGTGAAAGACAACATGTGTCTCGACGGGACGCGCACGACGGCCGGCAGCAAGATCCTCGAGCACTGGATCGCGCCGTATACGGCGACGGCCGTCGCGCGCATGCTCGCCGCCGGCGCCGTCCCGATCGGAAAGGCGAACTGCGACGAGTTCGCGATGGGCAGCTCGTGCGAGAACTCGGCGCTCGGCGTCACGCGCAATCCCTACGATCCGTCGCGCGTTCCCGGCGGCTCCAGCGGCGGCTCGGCGGCCGCCGTCGCGGCGTACGAGGCCGCAATCGGCCTGGGCAGCGACACCGGCGGATCGATCCGCGAGCCCGGCGCGTTCTGCAACCTGATCGGATTCAAGCCGACGTACGGCCGCGTCTCGCGCTACGGCCTGATCGCGTTCGCCTCCAGTCTCGATCAGATCGGACCGCTGTCGCGCACGGTCGAAGACGCGGCGCTCGCCTACGATGCGATGGCCGGCTTCGACCCGATGGACGCCACTTCGATCGATAGTCCGGTCGAGACGACGGCGGACGCGCTGCGCGGCGACCTGCGCGGCCTGCGCATCGGCATCGTCAAGGAGTTCGATACGGCGGCGCTGGGCGACGGCATGCACGCGCTCTATCGCGCCGCGTATCGCGACCTCGAAGGTCTCGGAGCGCAGCTGGTCGAGGTGTCGCTGCCGACGGCGGACTACGGGGTCGCGACGTACTATTTGATCGCGCCGGCCGAGTGTTCGTCGAACCTGGCGCGCTTCGACGGCGTACGCTACGGGCTGCGCGTCGACGGCGACGACGTGCGCGAGATGTACGACCGGACCCGCGCGGCCGGATTCGGACCCGAGGTGAAGCGCCGGATCCTGATCGGGACGTACGCGCTCTCGAGCGGCTACTACGACGCGTACTACGTGCGGGCGCAGAAGGTGCGCACGCTGATCGCGCGCGACTTCGCGCGCGCCTTCACGGCGTGCGATTTGATCGCGTGCCCGGCGACCAGCTGCCCCGCGTTCGAGTTCAGCGCGAAAAGCGACCCGTACAGCATGTATCTCATGGACTACTACACGATTCCGATGGCGCTCGCCGGATTGCCGGCGCTGTCGGTTCCGTGCGGATGGGCGACTCCGGCGGACGGAAGTATCCCGATGCCGATCGGGCTGCAGCTCTCGGCTCCGCTGTTTTCCGAACGGTTGCTGCTCGGCGCGGCTCACGCGTACGAGCAGGCGACGCAGCACGCGCGGGCGCGCAAGCCGGCGTCGGGGGTGAGCGCGTGAGCGCCGAGTACGAGGCGGTGATCGGCATCGAGTGCCACGTCGAGCTGAAGACCGATACCAAGATGTTCTGCGGCTGCCGCAACGAGTTCGGCGGCGAGCCGAACACGAAGACCTGCCCGGTCTGCCTCGGCATGCCCGGCGCGCTACCCGTGCCCAACGCCAAGGCGATCGAACTGATGCTGAAGACGGGCGCCGCGTTCGGCGCGGAGATCCCCGCCTTTTCGAAGTTCGACCGGAAGAATTACTTCTATCCGGACATGCCCAAGAACTATCAGATCTCGCAGTACGACATGCCGCTGACGGTGGGCGGCGCGGTCAAGTATTGGATGGAGGACGGCACGATGCGGGAGTGCCGCCTCACGCGCATCCACCTGGAAGAAGATACCGGCAAGTCGACGCACGCCGGCTCCAGCGACGGACGCATCGCCGGCAGCGCGTACTCGCTCGTCGATTTCAATCGCGCGGGCGTGCCGCTGATGGAATGCGTTTCGGAGCCGGAGCTGCACGACGCGGCGGAGGCGATCGCGTATCTCGAGGCGCTGCGGCGGACGCTGCTGGCGCTGGGCGTCAGCGACGTCAAGATGGAGGAAGGCTCGCTGCGCTGCGACGCCAATGTCTCGGTCCGTCCGTCCGGCTCGACCGCCCTGGGGACGAAGACGGAGATCAAGAACATGAACTCGTTCCGTTCCGTCGAGCGTGCGATCGCGAGCGAGATCGACCGGCAGGTGGCGTTGCTGCGCGCCGGCGAGCGCGTCGTGCAAGAGACGCGCGGCTGGGACGAGATCAACGGCGTCACGCACTCGATGCGCAGCAAGGAAGAGGCGCACGACTACCGCTACTTCCCGGATCCCGATCTCGTGCCGCTGGAGATCGCTCGCGACGTCGAGCGCATCCAAGAAAGCCTGACCATGCTGCCGTGGCAGCGCTTCGAGCGCTACACGAAGTCGTACGGCATGGACGCGAAGCCGGCGAACCAGCTGATCGACAACGTCGCGCTGGCGGACTACTTCGACCAAGTCGTGGAACGCAGCCGCAGCCCGCACCAGTCGAGCAACTTCGTGCTCGGCGATCTGTCACGGCTCGCCAACGAGACCGGCGTGGCCGTGGCCGAGTCGCGCGTCGCGCCGGAGCATCTGGCTGAGCTGATTGAGCTCGTCGAGAGCAAGCGCATCAACTCGAAGATCGCCAAGGAGCTCATCGCGCGGATGTGGGAGGGCGCCGGCTCGCCCGCGGAGATCGTCGAGCGCGAGGGCCTCGCGCAGACGACCGATCGCGCGGCGATCGAACGCTTCGTGGACGACGTGCTCGCGGCGAACCCGAGCGTCGTCGCCGACTATCGGGCCGGAAAGACCAACGTCGCGGGCTTCCTCGTAGGTCGGGTGATGAAGGCCTCGCGTGGCAAGGCCGATCCCGCGCTCGTCAACGAGTTGGTGAGCGCTAAGCTCCGGCCGTAAAGCCCGCATAGGACGATGAGCCTCGCCGACGCGCGGACCCTCGAGGCGATCGATTTCGCCGGAGTGCGCGAGCGCGTCGTGGGCTTGACGCACACCGAGCGCGGCAAAGTCCTCGCGACGCAGCTCTCACCGCTGACGGATTTCGCCGAGGTCCGCCGCGAGCAGCTGCGCACGGAGACGCTGCGGTCGCTCGTGGCCGGCGGTACCGTACACGTGATGCGCGCCGTCGACACGGCGCCGCTGACGGCCGCCGCGCAGGTCGGCCGCAGTCTTAGCGGGAGCGATCTGCGCGCGATCGGCGACGCCGTAGCCGCGGCGGCCTCAGCGCAGCGCGCCGTACGAGAGCATCCCGAGCTCGCCGGCGTCGTCGCGGCGTACACGCCGCTGCAGGAGCTGCAGCGCTCCATCGTCGACGCGCTCGACGAGCGCGGCGTCGTGCTCGACCGCGCGTCGCACGCGCTCGGGCGCATCCGTCGCAGCCTGGCCCAGGCGCAGGCCGGCGCGCGCGACCGCATGAGCTCCATCCTCAATTCAGCGAAACACGAGAAGGCGATCCAGGACCGCATCGTCACGGTGCGAGACGGGCGCTTCGTGATTCCGATCAAGGCCGAGTTCGCCGGCAGCCTGCCGGGGATCGTCCACGACACGAGCGCGAGCGGGCAGACGCTCTTCATCGAGCCGCTGGCAGCGCTCGAGACGAACAATCGCGTGCGCACGCTGCAGATCGACGAAGAGCGCGAGGTGCGGCGCATTTTGGAGGCGCTCTCCGCGGAGGTCGGGCGCAACGCAGCCGCGATCGAGACCAACGTCGAGATGCTCGCGGTCATCGATCTCTTGGCGGCGAAGGCCGAGCTCGCGCAACGCACGGACGCGGTCGCACCCGAGCTGACCGACGACGCCGTGCTCGCGATCGAGCGCGGGCGCCATCCGCTGCTCGGCGAGCGCGCGGTTCCGCAGTCGCTCGCCGTCGACGACGCGACGCGCCTGCTCGTGATCAGCGGGCCCAACATGGGCGGAAAGACCGTCGCGCTAAAGATGGCAGGCCTCTTCGTCGTTATGGCCTACTGCGGCATGCAGCTCCCCGCGGCGAACGGCACGCGGATCGGCCGCTTCGAGCGGCTCATCGTCGACATCGGCGACGAGCAGTCGCTGGTGGCCAACGCGTCGACGTTCTCGGCGCACCTCCAACGGATACGCGAGATCCTCGATGGGGCCGGCCCGCGGACGCTGGCGATCATCGACGAGATCGGCGGCGGCACCGAACCCAGCGCCGGCGCCGCGCTCGCTCGCGCCATGCTGGAGCGCCTGCTCGAGTGCGGCGCACGGGCGCTCGTCTCGACGCACTCGATGGAACTCAAGCTGTTCGCGCACTCCACGCCGGGGGTCGCGAATGCGAGCGTGCGCTTCGATCCGCAGACATTTGCGCCGACGTTCGAGCTGGACGTCGGAACGCCGGGTCAGTCGCTGGCGTTTCCGCTCGCCGCGCGCCTGGGGATCGATCCGCAGATCGTGGAGCGCGCAGCCGCGCTGCTCGAACGCCGCGAACGCGACTATGAGGCCGCGCTGGCCGAGCTCGCCGTGCGCAGCGCCGAGCTGCGCGAGGCGCGCGCCGGCCTGGAGGCCGAACGCAGGGAGGCGTCGGGCGAGCTCGAGCGCGTGCGCGGCGAACGCACGGAGCTAGAGACGCAGCGGCGCCGTTTCGCCGCGCGGGCGGAGGATCGGCTACAGCAGAGCCTGCGCGACTTCGTTCGGGAGCTGCAGCGGCGTGCGGCGGAGTCCGGCAGCGACTCCGAGCGCAAGCGCAAGGGCAAGGTGAGCTCGTCGCAGGCCGCGCTGCTCGCTCAGACGATCGAAGCGATACGCCGCGACCTCGGGATCGTCGCGGACGAGCACAAAGGCTCGGACGATCGTACCTTTGAACCGGGCGACCGCGTGCGCATTCTCTCGCTCAATCAAGAGGGCTTCGTCGCGGAGGATTACGACGAAAGGTTGCTCGTTTCGGTCGGTTCAATGAAGATGCTAGTGGAGAAGAGCGACGTTCGGCGCGAGGCCTCGGCCGTAGCGGCCGCCCGGGGCGCCGGCGCCGCGAGCGCGCGCCTGAGCGCCGCGGCGCGCGCCTCAGAAGCGCTGGACGTGCGCGGCAAGCGCTACGCCGAGGCGGAGCCGCTGGTCGAGCGCTGGATCGACGACGCGCTGCTCGCCGGCAACTCGCCGCTGCGCCTGATCCACGGCAAGGGAACCGGGATGCTCGGGCGCGGCCTGCAGGAATATCTGCGCACGCACCCCGGAGTGAAGAGCCTGCGGTACGGCAACGAAGAGGAAGGCTCGACCGGCGTTACGATGATCGAGCTGCGCACGTGAGCGACGCGGCCGAGGCGCTGCTGGACGGTTTCGAGCATGTCGAAACGAGCGCGGAGTTCCGCGAGCGCTTGGCGACGGGCAGGCCGCTGCGCGTCAAGCTCGGCATCGATCCGACCAGCTCCGATCTGCATCTCGGATTCATGGTCGTGCTGCATCAGCTCGCGCTGTTCGCGGAGGCCGGACACCGGGTCACGCTGATCATCGGCGACTTCACGGCACGCATCGGCGATCCCAGCGGCCGGAACGCGACCCGTCCGCAGCTCACGCGCGACGAAATCGAGGCGAACATGCAGACCTACCGCGAGCAGGCGGGCAAGGTGCTGGACCTCGAGCGCATCGAGCTGCGCTACAATTCGGAGTGGCTCGATGAGCTGTCGCCGTCGGATTTCGTGAAGCTCCTCGCCAAGACGACCGTGGCGCAGATGCTCGAGCGCAACGACTTTCGCGAGCGCTACGACGCCGGCGCCGCGATATCGCTGCACGAGCTGCTCTACCCGGTCGCGCAGGCGTACGACTCGGTCGCGATCGAGGCCGATGTGGAGCTGGGCGGCACGGACCAGCTCTTCAACCTGCTGCTCGGGCGCCAGTACCAGCGCGAGTTCGGGCAGCTTCCGCAGATCTGCGCGACGGTGCCGCTGCTCGTCGGCCTGGACGGCGAGAAGAAGATGAGCAAGTCGCTCGGAAATTACGTCGGCGTCGCGGAGCCGGCCGCGGAGCAGTTCGGCAAGCTGATGAAGATTTCGGACGAGCTCATGCCGATCTACGCGCGGCTAGCGGCGTTTCGCTCGAAGTTCGACAGCGCGAAGCTCGCGACGGACCTGGCCGCCGGGCGCGCGAATCCGATGGATGAGAAGAAGCGCCTCGCCGAGGAGATCGTGACGCGCTACCACGGAGCGGAAGCCGCCGCTGGCGCGCGCGAGTTCTTCGAGCGGACCGTGCAGCGCAAGGAGATCCCGACCGAGTCGCTGCCGGAGGTCGATCAGGGCGATTGCAAGCGCGTCGCCGAGGTCGTCGTGAAGGCGGGCTTCGCGGAGAGCCGCCGCGCGGCGGAGCGGCTGATCTCCGGCAACGCCGTGAAGATCGACGGACAACCGGTGAGCGATCCGAATGCGCCGTGGCCGGCCGTCGCTCCGGCGGTGCTGTCGGTGGGCTCGCGCCGGTTCGCGCGCGTTCTGCCGCGGCGCTAGACGCGCGCCAGCAGCTCCTCGACCTCGCGCGTCGTGAAGAAGTAGCGCGCCTTACAGTACTCACACGTCGCTTCGGTTCCGTCGCGCTCGCGTGACAGGCGCAACAACTCGTCGGCGCCGAGGCCCAAGAGCACCGCTTCGACCTTCGCGCGGTTGCAGCGACAGGCGAATCGCACGGCGATCTCGTGTTGTGCGTGCAACTTCCAGTCGCCCGCGAGCTCGTGCAGCAGCGCGCCCGCATCGGCGCCGTGGGAGATCGACTGCGTTACGGGCGGCATGCGCGCCGCGCGCCGTTCCAGTTCGGCCAGCGCGCGTTCGTCGGTTCCCGGCAGCGCGCGTGCGAGAACGCCGCCGGCGGCGGCGACGCCGCCCGGATTGGCTAGCACGCCGATCGCGACGACGCTGGGTATCTGCTCCGACTGAGCGAGATACACCGCGAGATCCTCGGCGATCTCGCCCGAGCGCAGCGGAACGACGCCGACGTACGGCTGCCCGATCTCGCTCGAGCGCGTAACCTGCAGCGATCCTTTTCCGACCGCCCCCGCGACGTCGAACTTGCCGCGCGCGTCGATCGGCAGGTCCACCCGCGCGTTCTGCGCGTATCCGCGCGCGCCCACCGTGCGGTCGTCCAGTAACGACGCGTCGGCCGCGAGCGCCCCGAGCGGGCCGCTCCCCGCGATCTGCAGCGAGATGCGCTCGTTGCCTTTCAGCTGGGCGCCTAGCAGCGCGGCTCCCGTCGTCAGGCGCCCCACGGCGGCGGTCGCCGTGGGCGAGAGATCGTGGCGGTCGCGGATTTCGGCGACCAAATCGGTAGTGATCGCGGCGACGAGGGCGATTCCGGCGTCGGGCGCCGACGCGGCGAGGAGCGTATCGGGCATGAGGGGCGTCTGATTCGGAGGCCCGCGCTTTTCCTCCAAAGAAGCGAACGCGATGCGTGTTCTCGTGTTGCATGGACCGAACCTCAACCTGCTCGGCGAACGCCAGCCGGAGATCTACGGCACGCAGACGCTCGCCGAGCTGAACGCGACGATCGCGGACGACGCGAACAAGCTCGGTCTGGAGGTGCACTGCGAGCAGTACAACTCGGAAGGCCGGATCATCGACGCGCTGCACACCGCGAGAGGCGCGTACGCCGGCGTCATCATCAATCCGGGCGCCTACGCGCACTATTCGTACGCAATCGCGGACGCGATCGCCGCGATCGGCATACCGGTCGTAGAAGTGCACCTCTCGAACATCGGCGCGCGCGAGGCGTTCCGTCGGATCAGCGTGACGGCGGCCGCCTGCCGCGGGAGCGTCAGCGGCCTGGGAGCGCGCGGCTACGCCTTGGCGCTGCGCGCGCTGTCCGAAATCATTTCCGCGTGAGATCGGCACCCGCGGGAGGAGGGCACATTCGGCCTGCGTATATCCCGGGGGCGGAGGAGATCCGACGTTGACCAAAGCCGATGTAATTGACGCCGTCGCCACAGAGGCAGCTCTGTCGAGGCGTCAGGCTGGTCAGATCGTGGATTTGATCCTCAACCAAATTCAAGGAGCATTGAAAAAGGGCGACCGCGTCGCGCTGAACCCATTCGGAAGCTTCGTCGTCCGCGCGCGCCAGGCGCGTGAGGGCCGCAATCCGAAGACCGGTGCGAAGATATAGATCGCCGCGCGCAACGTGCCGGCCTTCGTCGCCGGGAGCTCCTTGAAGGACGCGGTCGGCGGCCGCGCATCTCGCGCGAAGAAGCCGACGAGATCTAACGGGCTGTAGCGAAGCTTGGTTATCGCGCTAGTCTGGGGGACTAGAGATCGCTGGTTCGAATCCAGTCAGCCCGATTTCTCTTCATCTAAAGGCGCTCGTTAAATGAAGATCGGGACGCTCGAGATGAAGATCGCGCGGGTCGAAGGCTTCCAGGTCCGCGTTCGCACGGCCGATGGCCGCGACATCCGCTCTGATCGCGAGGGCATGCCTCCGTGGCCGTACGAGATCGGCGCACGCGACCGTTGGTCAGTGGCGCGCTGGAAGCAGGAGCGCTTCGTGAGTCTCTATCCAGGCTTCGGCGTCGACGTGCTCGACGGCGACGGCGACATCATCGAGTTCGGACAGACGCTGCTCGAGACCGTGCGCGACAGCTACGACTAACGCGTCGCCGGCAACGTCACTCGAACCCCAGTTTGCGCACCAGCGCGGCCACGGCGGTATCCAAGTCGCCGATTCCCGTCGCGCCGCCAGCGTTCGTATTAAGGTTCGTAAGCGCTCGTTGAGTGCCGCCGCGCGGCGCATCACGAGATTCACCTCGTCCTGAGCCGAAACCATACCAAAGTTAATTTCTTTCGGTGCGCTCCGTTCCTTGCCGGCGAGGTTGCCGTCGCCGGCGTAGCCAAGAAATGGAAGGCCATGAGCTTACGACCAGCGCCTATCGCCGCGCGCCAAGGCGCGTTTTTATTCGCGCTGGTCGGCCTCGTCGCGGCGCTCGTCGCCTGCGGCGGCGGCGGCGCAGGCCCAATCCCCGGCCCGCCGCTCGTCCCCGAACAAAACGGCAACGCACGCACGATCCCGATCGAGCACGTCGTCATCGTCATTCAGGAGAACCGCAGCTTCGACAACCTGTTCGCGACGTTTCCCCGAGCGGACGGCGCGACCAAGGGAAAGGCGGCGGCGATGCCGCCCGCGATCCGGCACAGTTGCTCGCCGCCGATCGCGAAGCCGACCAGCGTCCCGCTCAAGAAGGTGCCGCTCGCGGCACGGCTCGACATCGATCACATTTACAGCGGCTACCGCAAAGAGCTCGACCACGGAAAGATGGACGGCTTCGACTTGATCGGCGCGGGTTCGAACGGCAGCAGTGGGCCCGCCTGCTTGTACGCGTACCAATACGTGAACCCCGCCGACGTCGTGCCGTATTGGGACATCGCTCGGCAATACGTGTTGGCGGACCACACGTTCCAGACGCAAGGGAGTTCGAGCTTCACCGCGCATCAGGACTTGATTGCCGGCGGCACCGAGATCTCGCCGACGCAGGCGATCATCGACAATCCGACCTATTTCCCCTGGGGCTGCGATGCGAACAAGACCGTCCGCACGTCGGTCATCGAGAAGTACAGCGGTAAGGTCTTTGTGGACGGGCCGCGCCCGTGTCTGGACTACTCGACCATGCGCGATCTGCTCGACGCCAAGAGCGTCTCCTGGAAGTTCTACGCGATGCCCGTTCGCCAAGGCGTCGGAGGCCCGGGAATTTGGAGCGCCTTCGACGCGATCCGCGCGGTGCGCTACGGCGCGGAATGGCACTCCAATGTCACGCGCAGCAGCAATGAGTTTTTCGCGGACATCGCGCACCTCAAACTCCCCGACGTCGCGTGGATCACGCCCGACGCCGTCAACTCCGACCACCCCGCCGAGTCGAGCGACACGGGGCCGTCGTGGGTTGCGTCGATCGTCAACGCTGTCGGCCGCAGCCGCTACTGGAACTCCACCGCGATCGTCGTCGTTTGGGATGATTGGGGAGGGTTTTACGATCACGTGCTGCCGCCGCAGCCCCGGGGCTGGCAGGGTGGGCCCGGCTTTCGCGTCCCGATGCTGATCGTGTCGGCGTACGTCAAGCCGCACGTCGACCACACCGTCTATCATTTCGGGGGCATCTTGCACTTCATCGAGAACGTCTGGAACCTGGGGTCGCTCAGCAACGACGACACGTCGACCAGCATCGGCTCGGCGTTCGACTTCCGGATGCCGGCGCGAAAGTTCAAGGTAATCCCGTCGAAGTATTCGCTCGAGTTTTTCCTTCATCAGAAGCCCTCGGGCCTCGCGCCCGACACCGAATAGAACGGAGAGCCTCATGCGCAGTCTAGCGCCCGGTCTTTGGATCTGCGGACTCGTCGCCGGAATCGCCCTAAGCGCCTGCGGCGGTGCTTCTTCGTCGCTCCCAGGCGGCGCACCGCCGCTGCAACAAAAAACGCCCCGCTCCGGTAGCTCGCCGATACAGCACGTCGTGTTCATCGTGCAGGAGAATCGCAGCTTCGACAACCTGTTCGCGGATTTCCCCGGCGCCGACGGCGCGACGCGCGGCCGCATGAAAGTAAAATACCAGGGCAAGTATCACGACATCTGGGTTCCGTTGCAGGCGCACGCGCTCGTTAACGGCTTCGACATCCAGCACTGTCACACGGCGTTCCTCACGGACTACGACAACGGCAAGATGGACGGCTTCGGCCAGGTGAGCCGGGGCGCGTGCGGCACGCACGGCAAGCCGGCCGGCAAAGCGGTCTATCAATACGTCGAGCCGTCGCAGATCGCGCCGTACTGGGCGATCGCGAATCAGTGGGGCCTCTCCGATCACATGTTCCAGAATCAGGGCAGCGGCAGTTTCATCGCGCACCAAGACCTGATTCGCGGCGGCAGCCAGATCGATAGTCAGTACAGCCTCGTAGACAATCCCAACGTCATGCCGTGGGGCTGCGACGCTGGCGGGGGCAACACGTCGCTCATCACGCAGAAGGGCAAGTATCTACCATACGTGCAGAAAGGCCCGTTCCCGTGCACGAACGCCAAAGGGTTCAACGCTTCATACTACCAAGTGATCAGCGACCTGCTCGACAGCAAGAGCGTGAGCTGGAAGTACTACTCGCCTTGCTTCAAGGGCTATAATCCGAATAATTGCGACGGCGGCTGCCCGGCCCTGTGCTCGGGCGGAATCCTCAACGCGTACGACGTCATCGCATCGGTCCGCTATGGCGCCGAATGGGGCACGAACGTATCGATGCCCGAGACGAACATCTTCACGGACATCACGAACAACAATCTCGCCGCGGTCTCGTGGGTGATCCCGTCCGACGCGAACTCGGATCATCCCGGAGAAGGATGCGGCTGCGACACCGGGCCGTCGTGGGTCGCGAGCATCGTCAACGCGATCGGTCAGACCAACTATTGGCACTCGAGCGTGATCGTCGTGTTGTGGGACGACTGGGGCGGCTTCTACGATCACGTCGCACCCGACGAGTCGCCGGGCTGGGGAGGCAACGGGTTCCGGATCCCGATGCTGGTCATGTCGCCGTACCTGAAGGTCGGCTCAGGAAGTATGGGCGGTTACGTCTCCTCCACGCCGTACACGTACGGCAGCCTACTGCGCTACGTCGAGGACAACTGGAACCTCGGGCGCCTCGGCACGTCGGACTCGACCGCGAACAGCATCAGCGACATGCTCGACTACACGCAGCAGCAGCGCAAGTTCACGAAGATTCCATCGCAGCACTCGATGGAGTACTTCGAACATCACGCGGGGACTCCGCAAAACGGTGATCCTGAGTAGCCTCCGTCATTGGCGCGCGACGGCGCTCGCCGCGGCGCTCGCGCTCGCCGGCTGCGGGGCGCATCAGGCGCTGCCTTTGCAAAGCGACAGCGCGTTGAGCGCGCTCGACTCGACGGGCGCCGGCAAGATCAAGCACATCGTCTACATCGTCCAGGAGAACCGCAGCTTCGACAATCTCTTTCAGGGCTTTCCTGGTGCGGACACCGTTTCGGAGGGCAGGCTCTCGAACGGAAAGACCGCCAAGCTCGTGCCCGTGAGCCTCGCGACGATGTACGACATCGATCACTCGGCGATGGCGATGTTCCAGGCGTGCGACGGAACGGGAGCCCTTCCCGGCACGAAGTGCCGCATGGACGGTTTCGACCGAGAGCGGACGTTCGGCGCCCCGCGCGACATCCAGCACCCGCAGTTCGTTTACGTGCCGCACAACGAGTCGAAGCCGTACTTCGACATGGCGCACGAGTGGGTCGTCGCCGACCGCATGTTCCAGTCGCATCTCGACGAGAGCTTCGTCAGCCATCAGTACATCATCGCCGCGCAGGCGGCGGCGAGCGTCGACCTGCCCGACGGGTTATGGGGCTGCTCGGGCGGCAGCTACGATCGCGTGCGGACGATCAAACACGATCGTCGGTATGGGCCCAGCCAACGGCCGTGCTTCGACTACCAGACGCTCGGCGACGAGCTCGACAAGGCGAAGCTCACCTGGAAGTTCTACACGAGCCGCTTCGGCAGCTCGGGCAGCGGCGACGGCAACTGGTGGTCAAGCTATCAGGCCGTGCGCCACATCTACAACGGCCCGGACTGGGGCAAAGACGTGATGTCGCCGTCGAAGCGCTTCCTGCGGGACGTGCCGAACGGAAAGCTCGCGAACTTCACGTGGATCACGCCGATCTGCAGCAATTCGGATCACGTGAACTGCGGTGGGGGCTACGGCCCGTCGTGGGTCGCCGCGCTTGTCAACGCCGTCGGCGAGAGCAAGTTTTGGGACTCGACCGCAATCTTCGTGCAGTGGGACGACTGGGGCGGGCTCTACGATCACGTGAAGCCGCCCTTCAAGGACTACGACGGCCTCGGCTTCCGCGTTCCGCTTCTCGTGATCTCGCCGTACGCGAAGCGGAACTACGTCTCGCACGCGCAGTACGAGACGACCAGCGTGCTGCGCTTCGCGGAAGATCTCTTCGGGCTGGACCAGCTCGCCGCCGCGGACCGGCGCGCGACGTCGCCGGCGCGCGACTGCTTCGACTTCTCGCAGCAGCCGCGCAAGTTCGTGCGCATCAAGGCGCCGCGTGGGCGCAACTTTTTCCTCGGTCAGTCCGACGACTATCGCGCCCCCGACTATGAGTAACCGCCGACTACCGGCAATCGTCGCCGTGCTGGCTCTCGGCGGCTGCGCGTTCGGGTCGCGGGCGCTGCCCGCCATGCACAGCGCTGCCGCGCTGCAAAACCTAGCGGGGACGGGCGCGGGAAAGATCGAGCACGTCGTCTACATCGTTCAGGAGAACCGCAGCTTCGACAACCTGTTTCAGGGCTATCCCGGCGCGGACACGGCCTCGGAAGGCAAGCTCCTCAATGGCAAGACCGTCAAGCTCGTACCCTTGAGCCTCACGGCCAAATACATCATCGATCACGGCTCGAAGGCGATGTTCGAGGCGTGCGACGGAGCCGGCACGCTGCGCGGTACGGACTGCCGGATGGACGGCTTCAACAAGGAGAAGGCGTACTTTTGGCCGGTGCAGATCAAGCACCCGCAGTACGTCTACGTGCCGCACTCCGAATCGGCGCCGTACTTCCAAATGGCGCACGAGTGGGTCTTGGCCGACCGCATGTTTCAGTCACAGCTCGACGAGAGCTTTTCGGCGCATCAGTACGTCATCGCGGCGCAGGCCGGGCGGAGCGTGAACCTGCCCGTGACGCTGTGGGGCTGCTTCGGCGGAAGCTTTGACTCGGTTCCCACGCTCAAGCAGGACCGCACGATCGGACCGTCCGAGCCGCCCTGCTTCAACTATCGCACGCTGGGCGACGAGCTCGATGAGGCCGGCCTATCTTGGCGTTTCTACACCAGCAAATATAACAGCCCGTCGAGCGGACAGGGCAGCTACTGGTCCGGCTATCAGGCCGTGCGCCACATCCGCCACGGCCCGGATTGGAAGAGGGACGTCATCACTCCGCAGAACCGCTTCCTCACCGACGTCGCGGCCGGCAAGCTCGCGAGCTTCACGTGGATCACCCCGGTTTGCAACGACTCCGATCACGTGAACTGCGGCGGCGGATTGGGGCCGTCGTGGGTGGCGGCCCTCGTCAACGCCGTCGGCAAAAGCAGGTTCTGGAAGACGACGGCGGTCTTCGTGCAGTGGGACGACTGGGGCGGCCTGTACGACCACGTCCCACCGCCGCACCGGGATTTCGACGGCTTGGGCTTTCGCGTTCCGCTGCTCGTGATCTCGCCCTACGCGAAGCGCGACCACGTGTCGCACGTGCAGTACGAGACGACGAGCGTGTTGCGCTTCGCGGAAGACCTCTTCGGCCTCGATCAGCTGGCCAGGGCCGACCGGCGCGCCGCCTCGCCCGCGAGGGACTGCTTCGATTTCTCGCTGCCGCCGCGCAAGTTCACTCCAATTAAAGCGCCGCAGGGCGAGCAGTTTTTCCTGAGGCAGCCGCCCGACTACCGTCCCCCCGACGACGATTAGGCCTACTCGCTGTCTATCGGCTCGTGCGATGGTGGCAAGCGTTCAAAGTATGAGCGCGAGAAGGACGATGGGATCTTCGTGAACGCGCGTGGCGGTTGGGAGAAGTCGAACGAGTCGATGATGCTGTTGGCGCGTGTGTCGGTGGTGTTGAGACTGCCGAGGCTCCAGATGTCTTCGACGAACTTGATGATGCTGCCGAACTCGTACTGCGTGTGCGAGATGTAGCCGGGCTTGCTCGGGACCGCCTCGCGCGCGTAGGGCGAGACGATCATCATCGGAACGCGGAATCCGAGGCCGCCCCAATGGTCAAACTGCTGCGAAGGGCCGATCGGCGGCGGCGGAACCGGGTCGTAGAATCCGCCCCAGTCGTCCCAGGTGATGATGATCGCGGTGGATCCCCAATACGGGCTCAGACCGATCGCGTTGACGACGCTCGCGACCC
Source organism: Candidatus Cybelea sp. (assembly GCA_036522095.1). Lineage (GTDB taxonomy): Bacteria > Vulcanimicrobiota > Vulcanimicrobiia > Vulcanimicrobiales > Vulcanimicrobiaceae > Cybelea. The sequence continues at coordinate 32,745 of DATDGN010000082.1, forward strand.
ACGACGGTCCTCCGGCCCCCGAGCCGGGGCCCGGATGATCGGAGAACGGCGCATCGGGTACGACCCATGAGACGCTCGCCAACGTGCCGTTCTTGATGTCGCCGAGGATTTTCCTCTCCGGAGTGACGATGTTCGTGGTCCACTCCGGCCCGTTGCGCACCGACGAGATCATGTCGAACGCGTTCCAGAGCGCGCCGGCGCCGCCCATCGACGGCGTGTAGTACTTCCACGTGACCGACTTCGCGTCGAGCAGATCGGCCAGCGTCTTATAGTAACTGCCCGAACCGGGAAACTGGTTGGTGCACGGGAACGGGCCCGGTTTGGGTCCCTCCATCTTGCTCCCGGTCCAGACTAGCTGTGAGGTCCTCGTGCCGCTCGGCGCGTCGCAGCCCCACGGCGTGCCAGTCGGAAAGTCGACCAGCGCCTCACTGAGCGCCGAGTCGAAGGTCGTGCCGCCACGGATCAGATCTTGATGTCCGGTGAAACTGCCGCTGCCCTGCGTCTGGAACATCTGATCGGCGAGCACGTATTGCCCGGCGATGTCCCAGTACGGCGTGATCTGCGCGGGATTCACGTACTGATACGGGTTGCGCCCCGCCAGCACGGTGCACTTGCTGCCATGGCCGCCGCCCTCCAGATAGAACCCGTCCATCTTGCCGGCGTCGTAGTCTTTCAAGTACCCGCTGCGCGAGTGTCCGAAGTCGCACGGCCAGACGAGATTGACCTGCTTGAGGCTGATCGTCTTCTTGCCCTTCTGGCCCTTCGTCGTCCCATCGGCGCCGGGGAACGTCGCGAAGAGGTTGTTGAAGCTGCGGTTCTCTTGAATCATGATGATGACGTGCGAGATCGGTATCGTCCCGCTCATGGGTGAGTCGGAGCGCGCGTGGAAGGGCACCGCGCCGCCGACACCGTCGGCCCCTCCGCCACATGACGAAAGGACGAACGCTCCGGCAAGGAGTGCAATGGGAAAACGGCTCATGCTAAAACTTCCCGTTATTCAGAGTCGAGAGGAATGTTAGATGGTGTTTCATGTTCGAAATACTCAAGCGGGTAGGATGACGGAATCTTCTGGAACGTACGCGGCGGCTGCGTGAAATCGAATGAGTCGAGGATGCTGTTGGCGCGTGTGTCGGTGGTCCCGAGCCGCGGCAGGCGCCAGTTGTCCTCGACGAACTTCAGGATGCTGCCGAACTCGTACTGAGTATGCGAGACGTAGCCCGGCTTGCTCTTGGTCGCCTCACGCGCGTAGGCCGAAACGATGATGCAGGGAACGCGGAACCCCAAGCCGCCCCAGTGATCGAACGGCTGCGGCGGCGGCACCGCATCGTAGAATCCTCCCCAATCGTCCCACACGACGACGATCGCGGTCGAATTCCATAGCGGGCTCTCGCCGATCGCGTTGACGATGCTCGCCACCCACGCCGGTCCTGTGTCTTTCGAGGCGGATCCGGGGTGATCGGAGTTGGCCCCGTCCGGAATCAGCCACGACACGCTCGGCAGCGTGCCGTTCGTGATGTCGGTGAAGATCGTCGTCTCCGGCCACGCGACGTTGGTGCCCCATTCGGGACCATACCGGACCGACGCGATCATGTCGAACGCGTTCCACAGACGGCCGTTGGAGCCGAGCTTCGGCGTGTAGTACTTCCATTTAATGTGCTTCGCGTCGAGCTCGTCGGCCAGCGTCTTATAATAGCTGCCCGATCCCGGAAACTTGTTGGTGCACGGGTACGGGCCTTTATTGTGCTCGCCATGGATGCTACTCCCGGTCCACAGCAGATACGACGTCTTGGCCTTTGGCGGCGCGTCGCAGCCCCACGGCAGGGCGGTCGGAAAGTCGATCAGCGCATCGTCGAGCGCGGCGTCGAACGTCGTGCCGCCGCGGATCAGATCTTGATGCGCGGTGAAGCTGCCGCTGCCTTGCGTCTGGAACATCTGATCGGCGAGCACGTACTGCCCGGCCATGTCCCAGTACGGCGTAATCTGCGCCGGATCCACGTATTGGTACGGCTTCCGGCCGGCCTTCCCGACGCACGGCGGCCGGTTTCCGTTGCCCTCGAGATAGAACGCGTCCATCTTACCGCCGTCGTAGTCTTCGAGAAACGCGTTGCGCGAATGCCCGAAGTCGCACGGCCAGACGAGATCGGTTTTCGTCAAGAGGATCCGCTTCTTGCCCATCATTCCGTACTTGGTTCCGTCCGCGCCCGGGAACGTTGCGAACAAATTGTTGAAGCTGCGATTCTCTTGAACCATGATGACGACGTGCTTAATCAGGCCGGAGCTGCCGTGACGATCCGCATCGCTAAGCGTGGGCGTCACGCCGCCGGCCCGGATGCCATAACCGCCGCCGCACGACGCGAGAACACACGCCACAGCCAGGGCAGCAAAACGGGAACGCTCCATAATATACAACGTTCGGCGCAGGGTCGCGGCTTACCCGTTCGGCGCAGGCTCGCGCGTTACCTGTTCGAGCCCGCTCGCATGCGCTTCAGAAGCTCGCCGATATAGTCCGGCTCACCGGCGTCTTGATGACGCTGGTACTGTTTTGCGTCAAAGAGCCAGTCCGGAAGAGAAGCGGGCAAGCCGATCTCGTCGTTGGTCACGTCAAAGAGGAACGAGACCGGCGCGTCGTCCCAGTTCCAAACGGCGCGCGTCACGACCCAGCAGCCCAGTACGTTGCGAAAGTTCACCATTACGTCAGTCGCGCTCGCCGGCGCGTCCGGTGCGGGTCGGTACGTGCCGACGAAGTGCGCCTTCCACAGATCGTACGTGTCGGCGTCTATCCAGAGATCGCGCAGGTTGTGCAGCTGCGAGTCGCTGCGCGGCCGCAGTTCCAAGTGATAGACGCGATGACCCTCAACGGTTTCGATTGGCAGCGTGCCGGCTCGCGTGAATCCGAACCCGTACGGCGACTGCGCGATCGCGACGACGGTCGCGATCGTCTTGAGACCCTCGACGTCGGGCTGCATCATCACGCCGCCCGCCGGCGCCACGCGCACCGACGAGCGCATCCGCCACGCGAACGGCCCCAAGAACTCGCCCTCGATCGTCGCGGGCGGCAGCTTGCCGCTCGGAATGGGGTCGCTGACGTTCTCCATCCCGTCGGACAGGCGCACGGCGTAGCGATTTGTTTCGACTCCCGTCTTCTCCCCGGTGTAATACCCCATCGGCCGCTCGCGGATGTTCCAGGTCGCGGTCCATACGGCGTACGGCGGCACGGGGTACGACTGCAGGCGCCGGAACGCCGCGTCGAAGATCTTCTGCGGGGCTGCCGCCTCGGCCGCGCCGGTTTGCGGAGCGGCCGGAACGGTCGTGCCGAGGAGCGCAATCGTGAGAGTCAAAAGACCCCGTTTGATCATGGCGTTATTTACTCGCGGTGATTCACCGCAGTTACCATCGCTCTCTCGTAGGGGCCTGCTGGAAGCGGCGGCCTCGTTCGGCGTGCTCGCGGCGATCGCGAACGTGCCGGCCGTTGCGGCCGAGCCAACCGGCGTCGTCGGCGCTTGGAGCCTCGTGAGCTTCAACGTGGATGAAGGTAAGGCCACACAAGAGCCCCGCTTCGGCCCGGAGCCGGTCGGCTACTTGATGTACACCGCGCAGGCCCGCATGGCGGCGGTGCTGGGCGGCACGCATCGCCCAGAGCTCCGCTCGCCCGCCGGCACGAGCGCATCCGAGACGCAGCGCAGCGCGTCGCTGCGCAACTTTCTCGCGTACGCCGGCCGCTACGAGATCCGCGGCGACCGCGTCTTCCATCACGTCGAGGTGAGCGTCTTCACCGATCTGGTCGGCGTCACGCTCGAGCGCCAGTTCAAGATCACCGGCGACACGCTGACCATCCGCACGCTGCCGCCCGAGATCTGGGGCAGCTCGAACGTGCTCGTGTGGAAACGCGCATAATGGGAAAGACTCGCATGAAAGGACGCTCGACTTAAGATGCTCTCGAAACTCGCCGTCGCGGCACTGTTCTGCGCACTCACGCTGAGTGCCGCGGGTCCGGCCTCCGCTCAGCCGGCGCCCGCCGGGCAGCCGGCCCCGCAGGCTCCCGAGTCCGCGCCGCCGCCGGACAGCGCGCTCACCGGCCGCTTCAACGGCTTCTTCACGACCGTGATCGCCGGGCGCGTGCCGGGCAGCGGCATCTCGCCGCAGATGCGGCAGGGCTTCACGCAGCAGCTATTGGCCCAGATCGACGCCGCGTTCGCGGGGCTCGGAAAGTTCCGCGAGCTGCAGTTCGTGCGCTCGGACACGATGGCGCAGTATCAGCGCTATCACTACCTGGCGGTGTTCGAGAAGGGCTCGCAGGGCGTCATGTTCGTCATGGATTCCAACAACACGATCGTCGGCTTCTTCGAGGACCAATCGGTCCCCAACCCTCAGTAGATCAGCTCACGGTGAACGCGGTAGGTGGCAACACCACGTTACCGTCGCGCCCTCTCGGAAGGCGGCACGCACCGGTGATTCGGCCAGGCGCGGCACCGTATTCGACCGCAATATAACTGATCGTGCATGCGCGGAAGTGCCAGGCATTGATGCTGAAGTTTATTCCATAGAGGCGCCCTCCGGCAAACTCGACTACGGCGCGAGAGGGCAGAGGCGAACCGAGTACGCGCAGATTCGGTGGTTGTGACATAATGTCGAACGACCCGTCGTTTCCGGCAATGCTCGCCTGCGTGCCGGCTCGCCAGGTAACACCGAAGCGCCGATAGCCAGATGACAGCACGCATCGGGTCCCATTGTCGCTCAACGAAACCTCGCCTCGGCATGGAATCCCGCGGACCGTACTCGCGCGAGACATCGTGCACGTGTCGACTTTGCCATTCTTGAGTTGCACCTGCGCGTTCGCCGAGCAAGGAACGCCGGCGATCGTCGCATCTCTCGCCAACGTTACGAACCCGTCCGGCTGCCCGCTGTTGAAGTCGACGTGTCCCGTCAGCGGGATACTGTAAACGCTGGCCTCCTGTTGCAGGTCGAGCGACGCGATCTCGTTTCGGGCTTGGGCAGTCGGATGCGTTACGAGCGTCCCCGCGGGGAGCCTGATGCCGGCGATCACCTTGGCGTCCTTCAACGTTTCCTGCCGCAATCGCGTCCGAGCCGCGAACGCGGCTTGGCCCCCTACCAAATCGAGATACGGGATAGCCGAGCACACCCAAAGCGCCGCAGCGAGGCCGGCGACGATGCGCCTGCCTACGCTCGAACGCCGCCGCCACCAGAACCACACGGCGATGGCAGCCAAGATCGTGAGCGGCCAGAACGCGCGGACGAGCCAATAAATGATCAGCATCGCCGTCGCGTTCGGCCACGAAATGGAGATCCAATCGGCGATCAGCATGCTCAATAAACTCCCGGAACGAGGCGCGACGTCCGCGAGCGGTACGCGTCGTAATCCGCGCCGAACTGCGACGCGAGCAGAGCCTCCTCGGAGTTCATTCGCGCGATCACGGGCGGAACGAGCAGCAGCGTGAGAAGCATGCCGATGCCGGAGCGAAAGGCGAGACTCCAGCCCAGCGCGCTGACGAGTAATCCGAGGTAGCTGGGATGGCGGATGCGCGCGTAGAGCCCGGTCGTGACGAGCGCGTGACCCGGCTGAATCGCGACGAGCCCGCTGAAGCGGTTGCCGAGGATGAACACCGGCGCGATGCGCAGCGTTCCGCCTACGGCGAGCAGCGCCACGCCGAGCCAACGCGTCGTTTCGCCGTCGATCGTCCAGAAACCGATGCGGTCCGTCCACGGGGCGACGTAGGCCGACGCCAACCCGATGACGACGACCGGCAACAAGACCCAGCGGTTGCTCCGATCCTCGCGCTCGCCCGGACTCACGTTGCCGCCGGCAAAGACGGCCGCGATCGTGAACACGATGAACAGGATCGCGGTCGCGGTCAACGCGGGATGCGCGAAGAAGGCGGCAACCCCACCCATGCCTGCGACCGCGAGTGCGAGATAAACCACCGCGCTGACGTTGGCGACGACCATCGAGGTTGCGAACTTCACGCGCCTGTATTCCAGGTTTTCGTGCCCGGACCCGTGAACGCTCCTCATCCCCCATTCGTCCATGCAACGAGGAGTTGAGTACGATGCGCTTTAGTCGTGGCCGCTACATTGTCGGTGCAGCCATCGCCGCCATGCTCCTAGCGGGCTGCGGCGAAGCTCGGGACGCTCAGGACTTCACGCTCTTGCCGATAGGCGCGCCGCCCGCTGGCGTGCAGCGCATCCCGGTTTCGCCGTCCCTCCACGCGCCGCAGCGCCTCGTCGGACCCGCGATGGCGCGGCCCCGCTAACCGGCCCCAGCGCGCATCGTTTGGCCATGTCATGCGCAGCGGAGTCGAAGCACGACGGGTGACCCGAGATTATCTAGCTTCCCTCATAGCACCAACTCACGCGCGCCGTGTAGGCTAGCGTAGAGCGCGAGTCGGCCGGAACGCGCACGTTCCAGGTCGCGGTAAATGCCGAGGTCTTGAGGTGCGGAACGTTTTCGTCCAGTATTTGCCATTCGCCCGGGATCGTTTCGACGACGTGCACGTTCTCAGCCCTCGTCTTCGCATTCGCGAGCACGATTTGATAGGAGCTCTCGGCTGAACAAGCGCTCGAGAGCCGAAACTCCGTCTGGCGCTTGCGGGCGGTCACGTCGAAGGAATCGCCGAGGTGCAGCCGCACCGTCTCGTTCCTCGGCGTGTGATCGATGCGATCGGATCCCATGAACTGCGAGAGCCCGCGAGCGTCGTTCTTGTAGAGGCGTACGATCCCGCCTGGCAGCGGAATGCCGAGATCGCCGCCGCGGTTTTCGAACGTGACATATGCACCGACCGGCAGGCGATCGCCGATATCCGCGTAGGGGTTTCGGTAGTACTCGGGCGAGCCGCGCAGCTCGAGGGATTCGTGTATTGGGATTTTCTGCGCAGCGAGCAGCATCAGTTGCTTCGTCTGCCTGTCGAGAATGGTCGTCGGGCGCGCGAGGGTGTAGAGGTGATATTCGAAGTAGTTTTCCTGCTGTGCGCTTGACGTGACGCGCGCTATCGTTCGCATGACGTTTGGGCTAGGCGGCTCGACGACGTTGACGTTCCCCGCGACCAGCTGCAGGCGCGCGTTTTCATAGGACGCGCCGCTGGTGTTAGAGAGGGTCACCAGCCCCGTTAGGGCGAGGTGCCTTTGATCCGAAGTGACCACGCCGACATAATCCGCGCGCCAGCTGAGCCCGCTGGTGAGATAGCTGAGATCCAATGCCGCAGTCCCGGTCTCGCCGCTATCCAGGTCGAGATCCAGCGTGGGCCGGTCGCGGAAGTTCTTAGGCGAGGCGGGAAAGACGATGTAGCCGCGTAGCTGGGTTTCGATGCGGTCGCGATACTGTAGAACGATTCCGCCATTTATGCTGAGGATCCGCGCCCTTTCCCGCGTATCGCGCTCGCCGGCGAAGCGCGCTTCGTGAACGACGGTGACCTCGCGGCCGACGTACTTGTCGAGCAGCGCGGACGGGTCGAGCAGATCGAAGTTGAAATTCTGCTCGACCACGTGGATCGCGTTTGCCGATCCGCTGCTATCCACCAATGCCGAGGTCGGGTCCATCTGGGCGCTGACGTCCCGCCAAGCAATGCGATTGAGGCCGTCGTACAGGCGTAAGGTTCGGCGATCGTGGATTAGCGCCGTCCCGCCGTTATAAACGGTCAGGTTGACGGATTGACTATCGGCAGTCGTTGTGGTCCGTTCGGGTGGATCCGCGATGATCTGGACCGGTATCGCGAAAAGTAGAAGCGCGACGGTTGTAAAGCGGATGCGTTGCATGCGCCACCTCGATTCTGGCTTGATCCCATAACGAGCCATCGAGCACGAACGTGACGCGTCCCTTGTCACACTGAGCTCCTGTGTCGCCCTGAGTGACGAAGCAACGCACTATCTCTGTTAACCACGACTTCACGGTGACGAGTTAAGAACAGTTTAATCGATCTTATCAAAGTCGCCTTTCCCCGCGTTGTGAAGCCAGATTGCTTTCTGCTAGCTTGAAGGCACGCTCGTCACTTCAAAGCTGGAGGGTCGTATCACAATGCGTCGATTGGCTTCGCACATCGTATTTTTCACAGCGTCGTGCGCGCTGGCGGCTTGCGGAGGAGCGGGAGGAGGTTCCTCACTCACGCCTCTGACGTCGCAGGGCGCGCAACTCGGAGAGGCGGGATCCGCCGCGCAACAGCTCGCGGATGCGGCATACCGTCAGAAAATAGCGGGCTTAGCGCGGTCGCGGATCAAGCACGTCTTCGTGCTCGTTCAAGAGAATCACACCTTCGATCAGATCTATGGCCTGTTTCCAGGAGTGAACGGCCAGTACGTCGAGAACCTCGGCACGTATCTGGCCCAAGAATCGGACTGCCAGTACGATCCACAGACTTATCTGTGCCAGCGTCCGTTCTTGATCTCGGCAAATCAAAGCAGTCCGAACTACGTTCCCGATGCCCCCGATATCAACGGCGGCAACAACGGCCGTTTCGATCAAGAGGCGTCGATCGACCGGGGCAAGATGGACGATTTCCTGGTGGACGCCGAGGCGGGAGCCCCGCCGCTCGGGCCGACGCCGAGCCCGCAGCAGATCGAGCAGCACAATGAGTCGATCGCCATCGAGGGCGTGTACGATTGCGACACGATACCCTACCTCTGGTACTATGCGAAGAACTTCGCGCTCTTCGATCACTACTTCCAAGCGAACACGGGCGACTCGACGCCGAGCAACATCCAGCTGTTCGCGGGTCAAACCGGACAAACGGAGGCCGCCGCGGGCGAAGGCATACTCTCGCTGCCGCTACCCAGCGGAGGAGGCTATACCGATGGCGTACCGATCTCTAACGACGACAACCCGCCGCCGGCGCAGCTGCGGTTTCCAGTGACGTCGTATACGGGAGATAGCAACACGTTCCAGAGTTACGCGACGATGCCCGTGTTGCTCAACCCGGAAATGGATCGCAAGGCTCAGAGCTCGCGAGTCGTCGGCTACATCGGCCGCGACATTCGCCGGGAAGGCAAGAGCGGACGCCAGTCATTCGACTGGGGGTGGTACGAAGAAGGGCTTTACACGGCCAACGCGGGCTTCTCCGCGCATCATACCGCACCGCTCTACTTCGACTACATCAACAACCCGCAGTCGGCCTTCGCCAGCAAGAAGACGCTGCGCGACAACGCGAAGGGTCGCGGTTTGATCTCGGACATCAGTAGCGGGAAGCTGCCGGGATCGGGCGTCTTTTGGGTCAAGGGCGGAAATGCGAATACCTACGGCTTCGTTCCGGCTGACTCAATCTTTACGAACAACCCATCCGGGAAGAAGTATTACGTCGGCGATGACGACCATCCCGGCAGCGGCAGCTCCGATCATCAGGTAGCCGAGGCGTATCTCGCGCAAGTCATCAATGCGATCGCCAAAAGCAAGTACTGGAAGGACTCGGTCATCGTCGTGACCTGGGACGACAGCGGAGGCTTTTACGACCACCTCGCGCCGCCGGATTTTGGGCAGACGTGCCCGCAGGACAGGACGGGACCGGAAGAGGGTTACCCGTGCGGCGACGGCGTTCGTCTGCCGGCCCTAGTGATCTCGCCGTTCTCCAAGACCGGTGTCGTGGTCCACGACTTCGCCGATCACGGCTCCGTCTCGAAGATGATCGAGGCGATCTTCGGCGTGCCCAAGTTCTCCTCGCTGCCGGACGAGGCGAAGGGCGTTTCGGTGGGCCTGTCGCCGGCCGACGGCAATACCGGCACGTCGAACCTGTTCGATGCGCTCGACGCGCGCAAGCTTCGCGGCGGCGCAGAGAACCCGCCGTCGCTCGCGGAGATTCACTCGCCGAGTTCCCCGCCGAACATGAGCTGTGCCACGCTGGGCATAACGCCAATACAGTCTCCGGCATCGCTGCCTCCCATGTACGAGACCGCTGGGTACTATCTACACCAGCAGCTCGGGGGGTCGCGCCACGCGGTGATGTTACCGCGGCGCAGGGACGACGACGATTAGGATTCCGGACTAGCCTTACTTATGTCTTCCTGAGCGCAGCGAGCGAAGTCGAAGGACAAAGGGGACCCCGGTGCATCCCGCCGGGCTCCCCTATTTTGGGTCCTCTTGCTCTGGCGCGATATGGAAGTACAAGTTGAAAACTTGATTGCTGCTACGGTCGACGAAATCCGCGAGAGCCTCGCCGATCACTTTATCCCACACGCTGCGGCCCCAGGTGTCCTTCGACTCCCACCTTGAAAGAACCATGAGCCGGGTTCGCTTTTCGTTCGTAAAACAATCCGTACCCAGCCACCCCGGCACCGACGGCAAGTGTTTCAAGACCTGCTTCACGCGCGCCAACATTTCATCAAGTTGTTCCGGAACGATATCAAACGACCATGTTGCCATCACTGGTGCGACGCTCATCTTCAGCGACTTCTCGGAGTGTCATCCTGAGCCTGTCGAAAGGACGAAGGACGAAATTGGCTGGCGGCTAAGTGCGGAACGTATGCTTGCTGCCCGCGCGATAGCCGTACTACTCGCCGTGACTCTCCACGGCGTCACCGTCCCGGTGACGACGACGCCGCAGCCGGACAACTCGGGGCGCCTGGCGGATCGCGAATTCTTGGTCCGCAGGGCGCTGGGCGAGGGGTATGCCCGCTATTTCGGCACCGCGTCGCTCGACGGCGACGCGACCGTCACGCGCGCGATCGTCGTGGTGCACGGCGTGTTGCGCGATGCGGATTACTACTACGACACGGGCGTCATCGCCGCCAACGCCGCCCACGCGCTGAACGACACGCTGGTGATCGCCCCGCAATTCGTCGAGAAGAGCGACCTGGCCGGTCATGCGGTGTCGCCGCAGACGCTCTACTGGAGCTCCCAGTGGCCCGGCGGGTCCGACGCAATCGCGCCGGCGCCGATCAGCACCTACGACGTCTTCGATGCGATCGTCGTACGGCTGTCCGATCCGGCGCGCTTCCCGCGGCTGCGCGAGATAATGATCGCCGGCCATTCCGCGGGCGGCCAGATCGTCCAGCGCTATGCGGTCGTGGGGAAAGCGCCGCAGCTCGACGGCGGCCGCGTGCCCGTGCGCCTCATCGTCTCGAATCCGTCATCCTACCTGTATTTTACCGACTGGCGGCCGAATCCGCAGCCCAACTGCGCGGACTTTGACGCATGGCGTTATGGCTTGCGCGGCGCTCCGCGCTACGTCACCGGCGTCGCCGCCCAGCTGGAAGCGCGTTACGTGCGCCGCCGCGTGGTCTACCTGATGGGAACCGCAGACGTCAATCCCAACGAAGACGACCTCGATCGTACCTGTGGAGGAGAAGCGCAGGGACCGTACCGTTTCGCCCGCGCCAAGCAGTACATCGCGTACATCGGCCGGCGGCACCCGGAGGGAACCGCCCAACGGTACGCGTTCGTGAAGGGCGTGCCGCACGACAACCGCCGCATGTTCACGTCGGCCTGCGGGCTCGCGGCGATCTTCGGCGGCAACGCCTCGTCGTGCGCGGCACACGGAGGCATCGACGCTGCGGCTCCGTAGCGGACCTCCAGCGGGCGGCCTATTCCTGTGCTGGAACGGACGGCTCGGGCACCGAACGTTGCTAGCCGCTAGTCCATTGCGCTCCGGGAGGCGTTGCACATGAGGACGTTGTTGCACTTCGCGCTTTATGTCGGCTCGGCCGCCGCGCTGCTTGCGGGATGCGGCGTCCTTCCCGGGATGCCGCAAAGCCGCTCCGTCCCCGCCCACGCCGGTGGCAGCGCGGTCCCGAGCTATCTGTATGTCGCCGACCCCGTGCTGCATGCAGTCGTCGCGTTCGACGGAAGCGGCAACGAGGTAGCCGAGAAAAAGTTCAATGGTCCCTTACCGGAAGACGTCGTCACCGATAGCCGGGGGCACGTCTACGTCAACGTATTCACTACAAGCGGCTCCACGTCGGTGCAGGAGTATACGCATGACCTTGGCCGCCTAATCGCCGTTTATCGTCCGTTTGGGTTGACTTATACGATGGCAGTCGACGCGAGCGACAACCTCTACGTTGAAAGTCAATCGGCCGAAGGGTTTGAGCAGAACATACTCAGGTATCCCTATGGTTCGACTCGAGCCCGGCATAACTACCGCATCCGGAAGCGTTCGACTTGGACCACTACTATGGCCGGCATCTCCGTGCGCGGAAACGCTTTGTACACAATGATAATATTTTCGGCTCCGGTAGAGCCGCTGATACGCCAGTGCTTTGTAAATGGCTCAGGCGAATGCCATGACGTAAGGACGGGAGGCCCGAACTCTGCGACGTGCGGCTTTACGACAGCGAATCGGCACGAAGTCTACGGCATAGCCGTTTCCTCAACGAACAAAATAGAGTATGACACGATCAAGAGGAGCTGGTCCAAAACGCACCATGACATTGATCTCCCACCGGGCTACGGCCTCGGAGTCCAATGCAACTTCCATAGTTACAAGGGCGATGTCTGGACTACAGTCCAAGGCTCAAAACTTGCAGAAGCTCTTGAGGTTGACGTCGATCATCGAAAGGTCATAGATGCGGTCGGCGCGGGATACCTCAAACACCCGACGGCCGCGTATTATGGGAACGGCTTGAGCGAATGAAACACCACGAGCGTAGTCGAACGACGGAGGGTGACTAAGCCATGTCGTCCAAAGCGGCGGAGCGATGGCAAATGCAACACCAGAAAAGTTCACCGGTTTCTCGCCGCAGGCGCTCAAGTTTCTTCGCGACCTGAAGAAGAATAACGACCGCGCGTGGTTTGCCCCTCGCAAAGAGCTCTACGAGCGTGAGTGCCTGGCGCCGCTGCGTGCGCTGACGGTCGACCTTGCGAGCGCTCTGCGTAAAGCCCGGATCCCGATCGACGCCGATCCGTCGCGCGTGGGATTCCGCATCTATCGCGACGTGCGCTTTTCGCGCGACAAGAGCCCCTACAAGACCAACCTCGGAACGTACCTGCCGTACCGCGGCGTTCGCGGCGCGCCCGGCGGCCTCTACATCCACATCGCGCCGAAGGAATCGTTCGCGGTCGCGGGCTTCTACCAGCTCGACAAGGAGCCGCTGCAACGGTGGCGCGAGGCAATGGCTTCAGATCCGAAGCGCTTTCAAACCGTATTGCGCAGCCTGCAACGCAACGGACTCGCGCCGTCCGAAGAGCATGCAGCGCTCAAGCGCATGCCGCGCGGCTTCGAAGCGCTCGCCGAGAGCCCGATCGCGGCCTATTTCAAAATCGGCACGTTCATGCTGAGCGAGAAGCTCTCCGACGTGGACGTCGCCGGCAAGGGGTTGATCGAAAGAAGCATCGCGTTGGTCAAGAACGCCAAACCGTTGCTCGAGTACGGCTGGGACGTGCTCGGGTAGAAAGGCTTCTCAACCGGCAATTCCTCGGTGAGGGACCCGTATCTTTTCCGCGGGCCCAGTCGTCTTCATCGCAGATAACCGACACACTTACAGGAGAACTGCCATGAGCGACCGTCCAACCAACGCCCCTCCGGTCGTAAGCCCGCAGGACTGGGAGGCGGCACGCGAAGCGCTGCTCGTGAAAGAGAAGTCCGTGACGCGCGCCCGCGACGCGCTAGCGGCCGAGCGCCGGCGCATGCCGTGGCTGGAAGTGAAGAAGAACTACCAATTCGAGGGCCCGAACGGCCGCGCCGGCCTGCTCGGTCTATTCGAGGGCCGCAAGCAGCTGGTCGTCTATCGCGCCTTCTTCGAGCCCGGCGTCTTCGGCTGGCCCGACCACGCCTGTCGCGGCTGCTCGATGTGCGCGGATCAAGTCGCGCACGTCGCGCACCTCAACGCCCGCGACACCACGCTCGCGTTCGCATCGCGCGCACCCCAGGCCGATATCGCCCGTCTCAAAACACGGATGGGCTGGCACATGCCGTGGTACACGATGACCGATGACTTCGACAAAGACTTCGGCGTCGACCAGTGGCACGGCACCAACGTGTTCTTCCGCGACGGCGACCGCGTGTACCGCACGTACTTCGTCAACAACCGCGGCGACGAGGCGATGGGCGGCACCTGGGCCTACCTCGACATCACCGCGCTCGGGCGCCAAGAGAACTGGGAGGACTCGCCCGCGGGCTACCCGCAAACGCCCCCGTACCAGTGGTGGAATTGGCACGACAACTACAGCGCGGCGCCGGTGGACGAGCGCTGGAAAGAAGTCAGCGACTCGGCACTCGAGGTCATGCGAGCCGGTAAAGCGACATGATCCTCATCGCTCATGTCATGGGCCTTCCGCTCGAAGAGATGCTCCTACCCTTGCTCGCGATTGCCGCCACGCTGGCGCGCTTGCTGCGGTGACCACTCGAGGCGAAACGCGCGCCATGCTGCCCGCGATGGCGGAGGCGCGCGACCGGTTCATGGAGCTCGTCGACGAGATTCGGCCGGAGCTCCATCGGTACTGCGCCCGCATGACGGGCTCGGTTTTCGACGGTGAAGACGTCGTCCAAGACACGCTGGCAAAAGCCTACTACGCACTGGGCCAGATGCGGGAGCCGCCCAACCTGCGGCCCTGGCTCTTCCGGATCGCACACAACACCGCTATGGACTTTCTCAAACGCTACGAACGCAAGCACGTGGAGCTCGTCCCCGACGTTCCCGACGGCGCCGAGGCCGAGGAGAACGGCGTAGATCCCGAGCTCGTGGAAGCGGCACTGTCCGTCTTCGTCGAGCTTCCGCCCGTTCAGCGCAGCGCGCTCATTTTGAAGGACGTCCTCGGGCAGTCGCTCGAGGAGGTGGCGACGACGATGGAAACGAGCGTCGGCGCCGTCAAAGCGGCGCTGTCGAGGGGGCGCACCAACATCGCGCGCACGCCGCGCGCCGCGCTGGCACAACCGGCGCGCCACGCATCGAGGCAGGAGCAGGCGACGCTGCGACGCTACGTAGACCTCTTCAACGACCGCGATTGGGACGCGCTTCGCGCGCTGCTGGCCGCGGAGGCGCGACTCTATCAGGTGTCGCTGGTGCAGCGCAAGGTTGCCGACGCAGGGTACTTCGATCGCTACGCCGAGGTTCTCAAGAAGGAAGACATTCGCGCGCAGGCCGGCTACGTCGACGGCGTTGCCGCCATCGCGATGTTCCGTCGGGCGAGCAGCAACGTTCCGGCATACTTCGTCCTCCTCAAACTGGAAAACGGCCACATATCCGAGATCCGCGACTTCCGCTACGTCCCCTACATCGCCACCGACGCACGCTTCACCCCGGTATTGTCAGCCTGAGGATCTAACCCGATATGCCGTTCGCCATCAGTGCGGCGCACAGCGGGAGCAACACGAACAGGCCGATCTGGACCCAAAGTAGCATCCGTAACCGGCGGTACTCGCCGTCGTCCAGCACGATCGACCCGTCAGCACCGAGACGCTGGTCCCAGCGCAAATACGCCATGGTCGGCGCGATCGAGATGAGCGCGATGCTTACGAAGATCACCATCTTCATCCAAAAGATCGCGTTGTGGGCATAATACGCAGCGCCCTTCTCACCGAAGAACACCAGCAACAAGCCCGTTAGGATGACGAGACCCGCCACCATCCCGTAGTATCGGTCGACACCCCGCAGCTGCGCCATCCCCTCGCGCGAAAACGATTGCTTCAGCAGAAACGCCTCGCCGGCCAAGAGGCTGGCGAGCACGAAGATACAGACGAAGTGGGCGAAGTGGAGCAGCGCGTCGCGCGTGATGATCGACATGCGCGCAGCCTACGGTGAGGCGGACTTTCCGTCCTCTAAATCCAAAGGTCGTCTATGGAGCCGAGTTGGGTTGCCGCCATCGCCTCGGTCGCTTCCGCCTTTATCGTGGCCGTCGCCGCCCTTGCGGCCGTGCTGCAGATCCGCCACATTCGCAACGCCAACGAAATTACGATCTATCTCCACTTGGTCGATCGACTCGAAACCGCGAACGCGACCGAAGTCTTCCGTTCGTTCCAGGAGGTTGCCCGGCGGCTCGAGACCGATCGATCGCTGCGCTACCGGCTGGCGCAACCCCAGCCCGTGCCGGAGTTCTCCGAGATCGAAACGCTCCTGCGATTCCTCGATAACCTGACGATGCTCGCGCTTACGCGAACCGACACGGAACGGGTCATGCTCACGAAGTACGGGGTCGAGATCATTCGGCTATGGGATGCACTAGCCGAAGCGGTCTATCTGCGCCGCTACGGCATACCGCACTTCGCTGGGATGTTCGAGCACCTGGCGATGCGCGCGAAAGCATACCTAGCGAGCGGGAAGATCGATCGCTACTATGCGGAGCTGCAGCACGATCCCCGGATGACCGGCATCATGCCTCCTGAATCGCCGGACTAGCTTCCGCGAACGCGGCACGGATGCTAAAATGCAGAGGGAGAAAGCTGATGAAGACTTCGAGGTTGAGCCTTTGCGCGTTATTGGCCGGCTGCGTCACCATCGCGGCATGCTCGCAAACAACGGCGATCCCGCGCGTCCAATACGCTCCAAACGTCGCTCCTAACGGCGAGACTAGCCCATTGAGCTACAGCCTCTTGTACAGCTTCGGCGGGGTCCCCGACGGGGATTCCCCCCAGGCGGGCCTGATCGGCGACCGCCACACACTCTACGGCACGACCGTTCGAGGCGGCAAGTATGGCTTAGGGGCGGTCTTCAGCATCACGCGCGGCAAGGAGAAAGTGCTGTACAGCTTGAGCCAGGGGACGGATGGCCAGTTTCCGGACTCGGGCGTGACGGACGTCGGCGGCACGCTCTACGGCACCACGGAGTTTGGCGGCAAATTTGGCTTCGGCACGCTCTTCAGCGTCACGACGGGCGGAACCGAGAGGGTGCTGCACAGCTTCGGCCACGGAACGGACGGCATTTTCCCCTACGGCGGCGTGATCGACGTCAACGGCACGCTCTACGGCACGACGTTCGAGGGCGGCACGTACCCGTGCGCCAGCGGAGCAACGTGCGGGACCGTCTACAGCTTCACGCCGGGCCGCGCGGAGAAGGTGCTGCACAGCTTCGGTAAGGGAACCGACGGCAGTTTCCCGTTCGCGGGCCTGATCGACGTAAGCGGCACGCTCTACGGCACGACGTCCGCAGGCGGAGCGCACCCCTGCAACTTCAGCGGGTCGACCACATGCGGCACGGTCTTCAGCATCACGACCGGTGGCAAGGAGAGGGTGCTGCACAGCTTCGGCAAGGGAACCGACGGCTATTTCCCGTTCGCAAGCCTGACCGCCGTGAACGGCGTGCTCTACGGCACGACCGCCGGGGGCGGCTCGAATCATTGCGGCAAGTGCGGAACCGTGTTCAGCATCACGCCGGGCGGCGCGGAGAGAGTGCTGCACAGCTTCGGCAAGAACACGGATGGAAGCGATCCCGGAGCAAGCCTCGTCGGCGTCGGCGGCACGCTCTACGGCACGACGTACGAGGGCGGCGCCCACAGCGCCGGCACGGTCTTCAGCGTCGCGACGGATGGAACCGAAAAAATATTGCACAGCTTCGGATCCGGCACGGACGGAACGAACCCGGACGGCGGCCTGAACTACAAGGGTGGGCGCCTCGTAGGCACGACGGTAAAGGGCGGCGTTTCCAGCCGCGGCACCGTCTTTTTGCTAACGCCGTAACGCAGCCCCCAGAAAAGGCACTCGAGCCGCCTGCCTTACGTAGTAAAGCGATCGCATCTACTCAAAAGGAGTTACGTAGTGAATACGACTGCTTTGATCAAATACGCCAGTGCTCTGGTTGCACTCGCGATATGCTCGGCGTGCGCCCTTCGACAGGCTCAGGGTGACATGGCGGTGGCGCCGTCAAACTCCGCGCCCAAT
The DNA here is from genome assembly GCA_036522095.1 of Candidatus Cybelea sp. Classification (GTDB taxonomy): domain Bacteria; phylum Vulcanimicrobiota; class Vulcanimicrobiia; order Vulcanimicrobiales; family Vulcanimicrobiaceae; genus Cybelea. Next base: position 50,489 of record DATDGN010000082.1, read on the forward strand.
GTTTCATACATCGGCAGGACGCTCTCAGTGAACGGAAGGCTGGTAACGGCAGCGCGCGTAAATCTGAGCCCGCTGCCCCGATTCGCGACACTTGTTCCTGACACATTTGCGAACCCGAGGACCTTCGAGTACATCATCAACGACTACGGTACCTACGCCGGCATTTTCGATTATCCGAAGGGCACTAATGAGATCGGTATGATCACTAACGTCGGTGGCCAGGGGTGCACGCACGTTCTCCATGGCTATGGGCCGAAGACCTTCTGGATCGTTGCGGCCTATAACCAGATCGAGGAGTTCAAGGTCCCCAAGACGCCGATCCGGTCGCTCTCCGATTCCGTAGGCATGCCGTCCAGCTGCGCCATGGATATCGGCGGCGACCTTGCGGTCGGGATCCTGAACGGCGGCGGTGCGGGCGACGTCGTGATCTATAAGAATGCGCGCGGCGCGGGTACCGTTTACACCACGCCTCTGGCGAGAGAGTACTTCGACGGCTACGACAACCAGGGCAATCTCTTCGCCGACGGTTTTACCAACGCCAGTGGCTTCGGGCTCGTCGAGCTCCCGAAGGGCGGCACTAAGTTCCAGACGGTCACGCTGAGCAACACCGTGCAGTTCCCCGGCTCCGTGCAGTGGGACGGCACGTACCTGACCGTCCTCGATCAACTAGCCAACGCGATCTACCAATACACGGTCAGCGGAACGAAGGCGACGTTGAAGGGCACCGTATCCCTCCAAGGCTCCAACGACTGTGCGCAGAGCTGGATAGTTCCGGGTATCGTCTATTGCGCGGATGCGGGTAACAATAACGGCGAGGTTTTTAAATACCCGGCCGGCGGTTCACCCATCGCGACGCTTACAGGCAGCTTCGACCTGCCGCTCGGCACGGTGGCAGCCAAGAGATAGATTACTGCTCGAGTTCGTGCAGCGTATTCGTTTCCGTATCGGTATAAAACAGCGCCGTATCGCTGTCGGTAGTGCCGGTCGCAAGGAGTCCGAAGACGTGAGCAGTCGTGCTCGTGTCGATTATCTTGGTGGCAAGCACCTTTCCCGTCGGCGTCAGCTCCACGAGCGTGTTTCCACCTTTGGTATTCGCAACGATGAGGTTTCCGTTCGGTAGAAGAGCAGAAGCCACGGGCGCATTGAGCGGGGAGCCGCTATAGACGAGCCTCGCGCACGTGGCCTTTGGGTGAGCGCATTTGAATCTCTTGCCACCGGGCAGCACGATGATCTCGTCCTTCGCGAGCAGGTTGCTGGCGGTCGAAACGGCGATGACGGTGTTATTGACTCCATCCACGATATACAGTGTGTCGTTGCAAAGATTACCGATTCTCGTGCTGTTGTATTGAACTCCGGATGGCCCCAGGACGCCCCAACCGGAGCCCTTATTGACACCGAAGCCGGTCATCACCTGGGTCAATTTAGCGTGGCCGGAGCGACTAACGGGGATGAACGCCAACTTGATGATCGAGCCGGTCTTGGAATCCGCGATATAGATGTCCTCAGGCGCGTATGGTAGACCGCAGAATGCATCGGCGTCGGCGAACGGGACTTGGACGGGAGAACCGTAACTCTTTTTGAGCGATCCGGTTGGATCGAACTTCGAAACGCGATCGCTGCTCAGCCCCGCGCCGTAGACGTAGTTCGTCGCAGTGGTCGCATCGCCGACGCAGCCCCCTACCTTGCTGCTTTGCGCGAAAGTCCTTAGCTTGGAGTGCGGGTGCGGATCGAGTACCTCGATCGTGGTACCTTTCCCAGCAGTGCCCGCAGAGTCGTCGAAGTTGCAAACGACCAGCTGCCCTTTCTTGAGGCCGAAGGTCGAGCGAGCCACCGAGATCGCGCGCGGGCCCATGTCACCATTTTTCGGATCGACTGTCGAGCCGATTTTGACGTCCTTAGTGAGCTTTTTCAGAATCGAGTGCGTGTCGTCTGGAACGATGGAGCTCGCGCCTGGCGCGGAGACTTGCGACGCGAACGGGACGGTAGTGTGTCCTCCGCACGCCGAAGTTGCAAAAAGTGCTCCCGCGGTCAGCGTAAGCACGTGGTTGTTGAAAGTCGGCATCCAAAAACTCGCTCCTGACGCAGTGATGACGATGCGGGCTTCGCAGTGCTTCTTTCGTCGCCTGCAAGAGCGAGCGACCGCACGCTCTAGTCGCCTAGGCTTCTGCGAACGCCACGCAAAAGCCAAGCGGCAACCCGGACAATGTGTTGCTTCTTGGAGGATATGTATGAAGACGGCTGGTCTAGTCAAATGCGCCGGTGCACTGCTTGCACTCGCGATATGCTCGGCATGCGGCGCCCCGGCGGTGGCGCCATCGACCGCTGCTCTCAATAGCACATACATCGGTCGGACGCTCTACGTGAACGGAAGGCCGGTAACCGCAGCGCGCGCAAACCTGAGCTCGCCGCCCCGTTACGCAATGTTTATTCCTGACCAGCATGTGGATACGAAGTTTGAGTATGTCATCAACTTCTACGGTAGCTACGCAAGCATCTTCGACTATCCGAAGGGCAATAAGCAGATCGGTACGATAAATAACGTCGGTGGTCAAGGGTGCACGAACCAGCTCTCCGGCTATGGGAAGAAGACCTTCTGGATCGTCGCGGGCGTTAACCAGATCACGGAGTACCAGGTCCCCCAGAAGCCGATCAAGACGCTCTCCGCGCCCGCCGGCAGTATGCCTTCCAGCTGTGCCATGAATACGAGGGGCGATCTGGCCGTCGGGATCCTAAACTTCACCGACGGAGGCGACGTCGTGATCTACAGGCACGCGAGCGGCTCGGGCACGGTTTACAAGACGCCGCTGGACGAAGAGTTCTTCGACGGCTACGACAACCAGGGGAATCTCTTTGCCGACGGCTTTACCGGCTACCGCTCGGGCTTCGCGCTCGTCGAACTCCCCAAGGGGGCCAATGCGTTCCGGTCGATCACAACGAGCAACACCATTCAGTTCCCCGGCTCCGTGCAGTGGGATGGCACGTACCTTACCGTCTTCGATCAGACGGCGAACAACGTTTATCAATACACCGTCAGCGGAACGAAAGCGACGTTGAAGGGCACCGTATCGCTCAAGGGTTCCAGCGACTGCGGGCAGACCTGGATCGTTCCGGGCATCGTCTATTGCGGGGATGCGGGTAACAACAACGGCGAGGTCTTTCAATACCCGGCCGGCGGCTCACCGATTGCCGTCTTTACGGGCAATTTCGACACACCGCTCGGCGTGGTGGCAGCAGAAAGGTAGTGAATATGACTAGATTAGTGAAATACGCCGGTGCGCTGGTCGCAGTCGCAATATGCTCGGCGTGCGCCGGCTCGGCGCCGCCGTCAACCGCTACGCTCAATGCACGATACGTTGGCAAGATGCTCTACGTAAACGGACGGCCGGTAACTGCGGCGCGCGTGAATCTGAGCCCGCTGCCCCGTTACGCGACGACTCTTCCGGATGTCCAAGCGAAGCCGAAGACCTTTGAGTACGTTATCAACTTCTACGGTAGCTACGCCACCATTTTCGACTATCCGAAGAGCACTAAACAGATCGGTACCATCACTAACGTCGGCGGCCAAGGCTGCACGAACGTCCTCTACGGCTACGGGAAGAAGACTTTCTGGATCGTCGCAGCCTATAACCAGATCACCGAGTACAGGGTCGAGAAGGCGCCGATCAAGACGCTCTCCGATTCCGTCGGTATGCCGTCCAGCTGCGCCATGAATGCCGCCGGTGACCTCGCGGTCGGGATCTTGAGTGGATCGGGTGGGGGCGACGTCGTGATCTACAAGAACGCGAGCGGGTCGGGCACCGTTTACAGCACGCCCTTGATCGGAGAGTACTTCGACGGCTACGACAAGAGCGGGAATCTCTTCGCCGACGGCTTCAACGGCGCCAGCGCCTTCGAGCTTACCGAGCTCCCGAAGGGCGGCACTAAATTCCAAGCGATCACAACGAGCAACAGTATCGGGTTCCCCGGGTCCGTGCAGTGGGACGGCAAGTACCTCACCGTCCTCGATCAGACGGCCAACAACATCTATCAATACACCGTCAGTGGAACGAAGGCGACATTGAAGGGCACCGTACATCTCGTTGGTTCCGCCGACTGCGCGCAGACGTGGATCGTTAAGGGCCTCGTCTATTGCGGGGATGCGGGTAACAGCGATGGCGAGGTTTTTAAGTACCCGGCCGGCGGTTCAGCGGTTGCGGTTCTAACCGGTAATTTCGACTTTCCGCTCGGCGTGGTGGCAGCAGCGAAATAATCTGCGTTTCTGGCTACTCTTTCAGCGCCTCGTGTAGGAGCGAGATCGCGATGGAGCCTTCGCCGACGCCGGAGGCGACGCGCTTGACGCTGCCGCTGCGCACGTCGCCGACGGCGAATACGCGCGGCAGCGTCGTCTCCAGCAAAAACGGTGCGCGCGCCAGCGGCCAGTTCGCCTGCTGCAGCTCCCTGGGTGCAAGCGCGGGGCCCGTTTTGATGAAGCCCTTCTCGTCGAGGACGACGCAGCCGTCGAGCCACGCCGTGTTCGGCGCGCCGCCCGTCATCAAAAAGACGTGGCGGATCGGGCGCTCCTCGGTTTCACCGGTTTGGTTGTTGCGCCAGCGCACGCGCTCCAGGTGCTCGCCGCCTTCCAGCGCGACGATCTCGGTGTGCGGCCGCACCTCGATGTTGGGCGTCTCCTCGATGCGCGCAACCAGATAGCGTGACATCGTCGCGGAAAGGCCGTCGCCACGAATGAGCATGCACACGCGCCGCGCGCGCTCTGAGAGAAACACGGCGGCCTGGCCGGCGGAGTTGGCGCCGCCGACGACGATCACATCCTCCCCGCCGCAGTAATCGACCTCGATCTTCGTGGCCGCGTAATAACAGCCGGCACCCTCAAAGCGCGGCAGCTCCGCGAGCGGCAGCTTGCGATACTCGACGCCGGTGGCGATAACGATGCTGCGGGTGGGAATGCGCCGGCCGTCGTCGGTCTCGACCGTGTACGGCTGCCGATCGCAATGCAAGCGCGCGCCGCCGGCGATCAGCATCTGCGCCCCGAACTTCTCCGCCTGCACGAAGGCGCGCCCGGCGAGTTCTTGGCCCGAGACGCCGGTCGGGAAGCCGAGGTAGTTTTCGATGCGCGAGCTCGTGCCGGCTTGCCCGCCGGGCGCGGTTGCCTCGATCATCAACGTGTCGAGGCCTTCGGACGCCCCATACACGGCCGCCGCCAATCCCGCCGGACCCGCACCGATGATGACGAGGTCTCGCACCTTGGCCGGATCCGCCGCTTCGTTGAAGCCGAGGCACTCGGCGACCGCGCGATTCGACGGATTGCGCAGCACGTCGCGCCCGTGGCAGATGAGCACCGGTATCTCGTCGGCGCTGACGTCGAAAGCGTCCATGAGGTGCCGCACGTCGTCGTGGCCGTCGAGGTCGACGTATTGGTACGGATGACCGTTGCGCGTGAGAAACTCCTTGAGGCGCAGCGTGTCGCGCGAGTGCGCCGAGCCGAGCAACACGACGTCGCCGAGGTTCGCGCCGACGATCGCCAGACGCCGGCTGATGAAGGCGCGCATGACGATCTCGTTGAGCTCGGCATCGGCTTGCACCAGGGCCAACATGCTCTGCCGGTCGAGCTCGATCACTTCGCCCGCCTTGCTGACGCGGATGCGAAAGAGCGCCGCGCGCCCCGAGAGCACGCTGATTTCTCCCGTGAAATGCCCCGGCAGGACGACGGTCACGAGCGCCTCGCCTTCGAAATCGCGCACGGCAGGGCGGACGGTCTCGAGCTCGCCCGACAGGACGACGAAGAACGGAATGACGCGGTCGCCGGCGTCGACGAGAATCTCGCTCTCGCGCACGCTCCGTTTACGGCCACGCGCGGCGAAGCGCCGGATCTGCGCCGGCGTCAGGGTGGGAAAGGTGCGCTCGTCCTGCGGAAGAAGCGGATTCACCCGGTTGGTATTTCGTTGAGCGCGGCCATATCTGCGTCGCTCAGCTTCAGCGATGCGGCGCCGAGGTTCTCCTTGAGGTGCTCGACCTTGGACGTGCCGGGAATCGGCAGCATCACCGGTGACTTTGCCAGGAGCCAAGCCAGCGCGACCTGCGACCGTAAGGCCTTGTGGCGGTGCGCGATTTGCGCGAGTGCGCCGCCGTGCTTGGCGAGATCGCCGGTGGCGAGGGGGAACCACGGAATGAACGCGATGTTCTCGCGCGTGCAGTACTCGACGACGTCTTCGGACTCGCAGTCGGTGAGATTGTAGAGATTCTGCACCGAGACGATTTGAGCCCATTGCCGAGCGGCCTCGATCTGCTCGACGCCGACGTTGGAAAGTCCGATGTGGCGAATTTTGCCCTCGTGCGCAAGCTCGACGAGCGTGCCGACCTGATCGTGGAACGGCACCTTGGGATCGGGACGGTGCAGCTGCAGAAGGTCGATGCGATCCAGACGCAAGCGCTTGAGGCTGCCCTCAACGGCCTCGCGCAGATGCTGCGGACGGCCGTCGGGCTCCCACTTGCCGGGGCCGGGCCGCACGAGGCCGGCTTTCGTCGCAATGACGAGGTCCGCGGGATACGGATACAGCGCTTCGGCGATCATTTCTTCGGAGACGTGCGGGCCGTAGGAGTCGGCGGTATCGACGATGGTAACGCCGAGTTCGACCGCGGCCTTGAGCACCGCGATCGCCTCGGCATGGTCGGCCGGCGGTCCCCAGATGCCGTTGCCGGTGATGCGCATCGCGCCGAAGCCGAGGCGATGGACCGGCATATCGCCGCCGATTTTGAACGTGCCGCTTGCGGCCGCGGGGCGCGCCGATGCCGCAGCGGTTTGTGACGTACTCATACGCCATCGAAGGTACCCAGAGCGCGGTCGGTTTCAAGCGACGGCCTGCCTGCCCTAAGACGCTGGAACTGACGGCGCCGCCGCCGAACGTTGCTGCCTGCTGGTCCGTTGCGCTCCGGAGGAGGCATCGCGATGAAAAGCTTGGCTCGCTACGCTGTTAGTATCGGCGCTGCTGTGACACTGCT
>DATDGN010000083.1:0-17671 GCA_036522095.1 Candidatus Cybelea sp.
GACTAGTCCGACTATCGCCGGCGCCAAACCTTGGGAGATGATGGTGCGCCACGGCGACCCCTGGAAGCGCACCCAGAGCGCATCGAAGGCCACCATGATTGCGCTCGACGGAACGAACATCGCGATCGTCGCCACGGCCGCACCAAGTATCGGCCGCCCCGGGATGGCCGCGTACCCGACGAGCGCCGCGAAGATCGTCGTTGGACCCGGCACGAGCTTGCCGATCGTGTAGAACTGCGTAAACTGCTGCGAGGTCACCCACTGAAATCGCGTCACGGCGTCGTAGTGCATCTGCGGTATGATGCCCTTGCCGCCGCCGAAGCCCAGCACCGAGAGCTGGGCGAACGTCCACAGTAGGTGCAGCAGATTGTCGGCGATCCCGTTCATTGCTTCGGCCTCCGCGTCTTCACGTATTGGTGCACGATCCCGATGCCGCCAAAGACCACGAGCACGAGCAGCAGCGGCATGTGCAAGAGCGACACGGTCAAGGCGGTCACGGCGAGCAGCACGATGCGCGTCCAGTCGCTTCGTTCGTCCCACGCCAGCTGGAGCGCGTTGCCGACCGTCAGCCCGAGCGCGCCGGCGGCGCACCCGCGCAGCGCTCCCTGCACATACGGGTTCGCCGAAAACTTGAAGTAGAGCGCGCCCGCGATCAACACGATGATGAACGGCGGGATGCTCGCGCCCAAGAACGCCGCGACCGCGCCGGGGACGCCGCGGACGCGCTGACCGCAATACAACGCGAGATTCAGGATGTTCGGGCCTGGGAGGATCTGCGAGATCTCCAGGCCGTCCATGAAGCAGTCGTGGTCCATCCAGCCGCGCGATATGACCTGCTGTCTAACGCTCGCCTTCTGACCTCCGCCGAACGCCGTCGAGGAGATCGCCGCGAAGGTCAGCGCTATGCTGGGAAGCGAGGGCCGAGCATCGTCACGAGACATCGGCGAGCGGGCCGTCGACCACCGGCGACGTGTGCTTGCCCGCGAGGATGTGGATGTGGACGTGTTCGGTGTGCTGATACGGCGGCAGGACTCCCATGCGGATCATGAAGCCCTTGTCGTACAAACCCAGCGCGATCGCGACCCGCTGGATCCCGGCGATCAGCCGATGCCAGATCTCAGCGTCGCCGAGACCGAGGTCGAGGATCGTGGGAACCCACTTCTTGGGGATGATGACGACATGGTACTCCCACCACTCTTCCTTGCTCTTATCGATGTTGTGGCGGAACGCGAACACGTCGTCGTCTTCGTACACGACCTCGTCGGCCTTGGCGCGCGTGCCATCCAGCCGGCCGCGGAACGTGTGCTCGGGATCGGGCTTCTCCCAGACGCGCTGCTCGGGCCCGCTGATCAATTCCGAAATCCAGAGAGCCATTACTTACCCTTCATGCACCGCAGGCAGGCGTCCTCTTGGAAACGGTGAACCTGCGCGCATGAGTGCGGCGCGAAAGAGGGACATCCTCAGTCCGGCCGAGGTCTTGGGCGCCCGGCCGAACTGGACCAAGGAACCCAAGGCGTGGGAGCACGCGGTCGGCGACAACGAGGTCGTGTACGATGATCGGCACGTCGTGGTCTTTCACGATCCGGAAGACGAGGAGCACGAATCGGAGCGCATCGCCGGCGAAATTCGGCTGACGCTACTCTCCAAGAAGGACGGCGTCGACAGCCTGATGGACCTCGGCGTCGCCGACGAAACGCTCAACGCCGCGATCCTCCACGGCATCCAGCAGGCGGCGCTGCGCCTCGGCCTCCAGAAGAAAGGCTTCGAAGTGCGCGCGCACGTGTATCCGCCGCTCCAGCACCGGCCCGAGATCGCGTTCAAGATTCGCGCCGGCAAACCGCCGAAGAAACCCGCAGACTCGCAAGCCTGAGCTTCAGCGTCCGCCGTGTCGACCACGTGCAAATCGCGATCCCGCAGGGGAGCGAGGAGCGAGCGCGCGCGTTTTACGTCGAGCTGCTGGGGTTCGACGAGATTCCGAAGCCGCCCGAGCTTGCTGCGCGCTGCGGCGTCTGGCTGCGCGGCGGCGAGGCGAAGCTGCACCTGGGGGTGGATCCGGATTTCCGCGCGGCCCAAAAGGCGCACCCGGCCTTGGTCTGCGCGGACTACGCTGCGCTTTTACAGCGGCTCGACTCGCGCGGCGTTAGGATAGAACGCGACCAGGAGAATCTCTTCGAAGGGAAGGCGCACTGCTACGTGACCGACCCGTTCGGCAACCGCATCGAGCTGATCGCGGAGTCCTAGGTGGCCTTTGTCCTCGTTAGGCCCGCCGCGGAGTATCTGCCGGCGTACGCCGCGGCTCTGCGACCTGGATATGCGCCGAGCACGCGCCGACCCGAGAAGCGGCTCGAGGAGCTCGATGCGATCACTGCTGTGGCTAGTTACTCCGGCGGCTTCTTGTGGAACGGAAGCTTGGCGGTCAGCGCCGCCTCCTTTTCCGCGAGCTTCCCAAGCGACTGAATGACGAGGATCGCGACGATCGTGATGATGATCGCGTAGATTAGCTCGGCGAGCACGCCGTTGCCCGGTTTTAGAAACAGGGCGATCGCGTCCGAGATGAACTTGTTCCACGCGCCCGCAGCGATGAGGCCGAAGGCGACCGTCGCGAGCCCAATCATGGTGCCGAGATACGTTGGTTTGATTTCCATACCGCGGTGTATTCCCACGGTGAGAAAGCGCTACGCCTTGAGCTCGATGTCCACGCCGGCGGGTAGGTCGAGGTGCATGAGCGCGTCCATGGTCTTCGGCGAAGCCTGCAGGATGTCGATCAGCCGCTTGTGCGTCCGCATCTCGAAGTGCTCGCGCGACTTCTTGTCGTTGTTGGTGGAGCGCTGCACGCAGAACCGATTGATCTCAGTCGGAAGCGGCACGGGGCCGCTGACGAAGGCGCCGGTGCGCTTCGCCGTCTCGACGATGCGCTCCGCCGACTGATCCAGGACCTTGTGATCATACGCCTTGAGGCGTATGCGAATCATTTGCTTCGCCATTACTTCCTATTCCAACGCTTTACTCGGCGACTGCTGTGACGACGCCCGCGCCCACCGTCCGGCCACCCTCGCGGATCGCAAAGCGCAGGCCTTCCTCGCACGCAATCGGCGTGATCAGCTCGACGTCCATCTGAACGTTGTCGCCGGGCATGACCATCTCGACGCCTTCCGGCAGCTTGATCGTTCCGGTCACATCCGTCGTGCGGAAATAGAACTGCGGCCGGTAGTTCCCGAAGAACGGCGTGTGGCGTCCGCCCTCCTCTTTTGAGAGGACGTACACCTCGGCCTTGAACTTCTTGTGCGGCTTGACGGAGCCAGGCTTCGCGAGCACTTGTCCGCGCTCGATCTCGTTGCGGTCGACGCCGCGTAGCAGCACGCCGATGTTGTCGCCGGCGATGCCGGCATCGAGCAGCTTGCGGAACATCTCGATGCCCGTCACGACGGTCTTCTTCGTTTCGTCCTTGAGACCGACGATCTCGACCTCTTCGCCGACCTTGACTTGACCGCGCTCCACACGCCCGGTGCCGACGGTGCCGCGGCCGGTGATCGTGAAAACGTCCTCGACCGGCATCAGGAACGGCTTGTCGATCTCGCGCTCCGGCTGCGGGATGTAGTCGTCGATGGTGTCCATCAACTTGAAGATCGGGTCCGCGTCCGCGTCGCCGCGCTTGCCGCTGGAGTTGAGCGCCTTGAGCGCCGACCCGCGAATGATCGGCGTGTCGTCGCCCGGGAACTCGTACTTGCTGAGCAGCTCGCGGATCTCCATCTCGACGAGCTCGAGCAGCTCCTCGTCGTCCACCATGTCCACCTTATTAAGGAAGACGATGATGCGCGGCACGCCGACCTGCCGCATGAGCAGGATGTGCTCCCGCGTCTGCGGCATCGGGCCGTCGGTCGCCGCCACGACGAGCACCGCGCCATCCATCTGGGCCGCGCCGGTGATCATGTTCTTGATGTAGTCGGCGTGGCCAGGGCAGTCCACGTGCGCGTAGTGCCGCTTGGCCGTCTCGTACTCCTGATGCGAGATGGCGATCGTAATCCCGCGCTCTTTCTCCTCGGGAGCGTTGTCGATCTGATCGACTCCGACTTTTTGCGCCAGCCCTTCGGTCGACAGGCAATGCATGATTGCCGCCGTCAGCGTCGTCTTACCATGATCGACGTGACCGGTCGTCCCGATATTTACGTGCGGCTTGGTGCGCTCGAACTTTTGCTTCGCCATTCTATCTCCTAATACACGGGGCCAGGCGTTCTGGTTGCCTCTGCCGCCCTAACGCGTTAAACGCCCTCAGCCGAGGGCGCCGACAACGAATACTATCAAGGCGCGGGAACCCCTGTCAACGAGCACTGTGGGGTTGCCGTTTCAACGTCTCTGCGTGACAGCGTCGGGCTGGGGCGTTTCCACGATCTAAGCTAGCCGGGCAAGTTGCCGGAGCACAGGAGGAAAGAGCCATGCGCAGTTTTCGTTCGCCCCGCTGCGCGCACTTTGCCTTCGCGGCGGCTGCTTGCCGGATGCGGAGGCCACTCGACGCTCGCTCCGCTCGCTTACGCACCCGCGGCTCGGAGCGCGTCTACGGGTAACCAGACCTTCGGTTATACCGGTCGCGCACAGTTGTTTACCGTGCCGGCCGGCGTTGATCAGATCACCGTTGTCGTTCGGGGAGCTGGCGGTTGGGCTCGCGGGTCGATCTGCGCGGCAAGCGTACGGGAGCCCGGGTCTATGCGGTCTTTCCGGTTACTCCGGGCGAAAAGTTGGACGTAGTCCCGGCCGGCTCGCCGATCGCATTATCGTCGCCGCCGGCGGAGGCGGTTCGGCAAGGCTCGGGTCTCGCGCGAGAAAGCCGTATAGCTGCGGAGGTGCGGGCGGCGAGATTGGCAAGGCGGGCAGCACAGGGAACGGACGCTATGGACACCACGCCGGTAAAGGCGGCGAGTGCGGCACGCAAACGGCCGGCGGTGAAGGCGGTAACGGCGGAAGCGCTTTTGGCCAACACTTCGGCATCAATGGATCTGCCGGAGCACCGGGCATCGGCGGCGACGGCGGAGAATGCTGCCCGTCCCCGAGCGATGCCGGAAACGCCGCTCGCAGAATGAGCCGAGACTAGGCCGGTGCGAGTTTCTTCCCGGCGGCCTTGGCGACGATCTCTTCCTCGACGCTCTTGGGCGCCTTTGCGTAGTGCGCGAACTCCATCGTGTAGGTCGCGCGCCCTTGCGTCGCCGAGCGCATGTCGGTCGCGTAGCCGAACATCTCGGACAGCGGCACGTGCGCCGTGATCACCTGCGCCCCGCCCGGCGCCTCTTCGGTAGCGTGAATGGCGCCGCGGCGCCGGTTGAGATCGCCGTTGATGGCGCCCATGTACTCTTTGGGGGTCGTGACCTCCACCTTCATGATCGGCTCGAGCAGAATCGGGCCGGCCGCGCGGTTGGCTTCCTTCCAAGCCATGGACGCTGCGATCTTGAACGCCATCTCCGACGAGTCGACCTCGTGGTAGGAACCGTCGAACGCCGCGGCCTTGAAATCCATCACGGGGAAGCCCGCCAGCACGCCGCTCTGAGCCGACTCGCGCACGCCCTCCTGGATAGCCTTGGCGTACTCCTTGGGAATCGTGCCGCCAACGATCTTCCACTCGAAGACGAAGCCGGTTCCCGGAGGTTGCGGCTCGACGCGCAGCCAGACGTCGCCGTATTGGCCCTTGCCGCCGGTCTGGCGCACGAAGCGGCCTTCCTTTTCGACCGTCTTCGTGATCGCTTCTTTATACGCGACCTGCGGTTTGCCGACGTTGGCCTCCACCTTGAACTCGCGGCGCAAGCGGTCGAGGATGATCTCGAGATGCAACTCGCCCATGCCGGCGATGATCGTCTGCTGCGTCTCCTCGTCGGTCCGCATGCGGAACGTCGGATCCTCCTGCGCGAGGCGCGTGAGTGCCAGGCCGAGCTTGTCCTGATCGGCCTTGCTCTTGGGCTCGATCGCCTGGTGAATGACCGGCTCGGGGAACGTGATCGATTCCAGCGCGATGGGCGCTTTCTCGTCGCAGAGCGTGTCGCCCGTGCGTGTATCGGATAGACCGACCGCCGCCGCGATGTCGCCCGCGCCGATCGAATCGATGTCCTCCCGATGGTTCGCGTGCATGCGCAGGATCCGCCCGATGCGCTCCTTGCGGCCCGTGCGAGAGTTCAATATGTAGCTGCCCTTGTTGAGGACGCCCGAATAGACGCGGAAATACGTGAGGTTGCCGTAGGGATCCGTTGCGATCTTGAACGCCAGCGCGCAAAACGGCTCCTTGTCATCCGGCTTGCGAACGATCTCGTTGCCCGTCTTTGGATCGCGACCGACGATCTGCTTGGCCTCGAGCGGCGACGGCATGTACTCCACGACCGCGTCGAGCAGCGGCTGAATGCCCTTGTTCTTGAACGCCGACCCGCACAGCATCGGCAGCACGGTGCCCTCGATCGTCGCCTTGCGCAGCGCCGTCTTCATCCGGTCGATCGGCAGCTCTTTGCCCTCGAAGAACATTTCGAGTAGCGCGTCGTCCTGTTCGGCGATGGCCTCGACCAGATGCTGGCGCCACTCCAGCGCCAGATCGCGCAGCTCGCCGTCGACGTCTTCGTGCGCCATCGTCGAGCCCAGGTCGTCGGTGTAGACGATCTTCTTCATCGTGAAGAGGTCGACGACGCCTTTGAACTTGTCCTCGGCACCGATCGGCACCTGAATCGGCACCGCGCGCGCTCCGAGGCGCTCGCGGATCTTGTCCACGACGTTGAAGAAATCGGCGCCGACACGGTCCATCTTGTTGACGAAGACGATCCGCGGAACCCTATACTTGTTGGCCTGGCGCCAGACAGTCTCGGACTGCGGCTGCACGGCGGCCACCGAGTCGAAGAGCGCGACGAGGCCGTCGAGCACGCGGAGCGAGCGCTCGACCTCGACGGTGAAGTCGACGTGGCCGGGCGTGTCGATGATGTTGATCCGCGTGTCGCGCCAGGTCGTTGCGGTAGCGGCCGAGGTGATCGTGATGCCGCGCTCCTGCTCCTGAACCATCCAGTCCATCGTCGCGGCGCCGTCGTGCACCTCGCCCATCTTGTGCACGCGTCCGGTGAAGAACAGGATGCGCTCCGTGCAGGTCGTCTTGCCGGCGTCGATGTGCGCCGCAATGCCGATATTCCTCGTGAGTGCGAGCGGATATTCCCTTACAGCCATGGTGTTAGTTTAAGATAGCTACCAACGGTAATGGGCGAAGGCCTTGTTGGCTTCCGCCATCTTGTGCGTGTCTTCACGCTTCTTGATCGTGGCGCCGGTGTTGTTGGACGCATCCATCAGCTCGCCGGCCAGTTTTTCTTCCATCGAGCGGCCGCCCCGGGCGCGCGCGAAGCCGATCAGCCAGCGCATCGCCATCGCCTGACGGCGATCGGGCCGGACTTCCATCGGTACCTGATACGTCGCGCCGCCGACGCGCCGCGGCCGCACCTCGACGAGCGGCATCGCGTTAGAGAGGGCCTGTGAGAAAATTTCCATCGGATCGCGGCCGGTCTTCTCGGCGACGATGTCCAGGGCGCCGTACGTGATGTGCTCGGCAGTCGACTTCTTGCCGCACAGCATCACCTTGTTGATGAAGCGCGCCAGCACTTTGGAGTTGAAGCGCGGATCGGCTAGGATCTGGCGCTTGGGCGCGGGACCTTTTCTGGGCATTTACTTCTTCTTCTCGCGCTTGGCGCCGTACTTCGAGCGGCCTTGCTTGCGATTGGCCGTGCCGGCCGTGTCGAGCGTGCCGCGAATGATGTGATAGCGGACCCCCGGCAGATCCTTGACGCGTCCGCCGCGGACCAACACGACCGAGTGCTCCTGGAGATTGTGGCCGATCCCCGGGATGTAGGCGGTGACCTCCTCGCCGTTGGTCAGGCGCACGCGCGCGACTTTGCGCAGCGCGGAATTCGGCTTCTTGGGCGTCACCGTCTTGACTTGCGTGCAGACGCCCCGACGCTGCGGGTTACCCGTCACCTCAAAGGTGCGCGTGGGCAGGTCCGGGTGGCCCGGTTTGGGCCCCGTCAGGATCACGCGGAACGCCCGCGTCTTGACCTTCTGCTCGGTCTTCTCGCGCCCGCGGCGCACCAGCTGGTTTATGGTCGGCAAAGCTCTCCTAGCGGTCTTCCAAAAGCGTCATACAGAAACAACGGCCTCACCCGCAGGTGGGACCGAGACTCAACTATACCAAGGGCCCTTTTTGGCGTCAAATGCTCCAGCCGCAAAGGTGCCGCCTGCTCGGTTGCGTTGCCTGTGCGCGTCCCCGGGTTGGTTTCTTCCTCATAAAGCGGTGAATAAGGCTCGTCAAGGTCGGGCTACGTGCATGCCGGCGCCCCGTCCTTCGACTGCGCTCGGCTGCGCCTCGCTTTGCTCAGGATGGCAGGCGAGGAAAGTCGTATCTCGCGGCATGGCTGCCAGCGGCGCGCTTCACGAGGATAAGCGGCTCGGCGTGCTCGACGGCTTACGCGGAATCGCGGTGCTGCTCGTGCTGTGGTACCACGTCTGGGAGATCTCGTGGCTTCGGACTCCGCCGTGGCTGGCATTCGTCCCGGCGACCGGCTTCATCGGCGTCCATCTCTTCTTTTTTCTGAGCGGCTTCGTCATCTCGTATCCGTTCATCCGGGCGCAGCTGCACGAGACGGCGCCGCCGACGTGGGGGCATTTCGCGTGGCGCCGCTTTATCAAGATCGTGCCGTCGTACGTGCTGTCGATCGCCGCGGCCTACGCGATCGGCTACGCTCAGGTGCAGCCCGGTGCGTCGACGATCCCGGACCTGATCACGCACCTGCTCTTCGTGCACACGTGGTTTCCCGACCGCTACGGCACCATCGACGGCGTGCTGTGGACGCTGGCCGTCGAGGTCGAGTTCTACTGCGTCTTCCCCCTGATCTGGGCGTGCTTCAAGCGGAGTCCCTGGCTGACCGCGGGCGCGATGATCGTCATCGCGTGGATCTGGCGCGTCGCGCTGGCGCAGTGCTGCTACGAGACGACCTTCGGGCAGTGGGAAGAGAACCTGCCCGGATATCTCGACATCTTCTCGTTCGGCATGATCGCCGCGCTGCTGTTCGCGCGCTTCGGCGAGCGCTGGCGCAACTCGCGCGCTATGTATCTCGCGCCGATCGTCGCGATCGGCGGCGGCTTTTTCCTGATCCAGCTACTCGAGAGTCTCTACGGCTTCAGCCTGCGCGACCAATGGGCCAGCGTGTGGCAGATCAACAATCGGCCGCTGCTCGGCGCCGCGTTTGCGGTCATCGCGCTGGGATCGCTGGCCGGCCCGCGCTGGTGGCAGGCTGTGCTCGACAACCCACCACTGCGCTTCCTGGCGACGATCTCATATAACCTGTATCTGTATCACCAACTGGTCGCACGCGAGCTCTTTGCGCATCACGTTCCGCCGTACGGGAACGCTCCGCATTATGAGCCCGCGTGGCAGTGGCGCTACACGGCGTACGCCACCGCCCTCGCGATCGCGGTGGCGACGCTGGTGACCTACGGCTTCGAGCGCCCGCTGCTGCGGCTGAGGTTGCCGGCTCGGAGCTCCGGTGGTCCTAAGACAGCGCCGACTTAAAGACGCTTTGGGTGATGCTGTCGACTCCCGGCACGCGCACTTCCTTGCCCTGGAAACCGGTGATCGT
Source organism: Candidatus Cybelea sp. (assembly GCA_036522095.1). Taxonomy (GTDB): domain Bacteria; phylum Vulcanimicrobiota; class Vulcanimicrobiia; order Vulcanimicrobiales; family Vulcanimicrobiaceae; genus Cybelea. The sequence continues at coordinate 9,636 of DATDGN010000083.1, forward strand.
CGTCCAGATCCACACGACGAGCGCGAGGATCCAGAGGATCGGCATCAGCAGCCAGAGGTGAATCAGGCTCAGCACGAACGAGAGGATGAAGTACAGCACCCAGATTGTGATCGACTGGGCTGCCGCCCACTTTACGAACTTGTTGCTTCCGCCTCCCACGAGCATAATGATGCCGCCGAGTAGCGTGAACAGGTACGCCAGGCCCGCGGCGACGTTTGGCTCGAGTCCGAACGGAGTGTCCTTCGGAGGTGTTACGGACATGGTCATGCCCCTTTCGCTGTTTAGAATGTGCTCCGAGCACCGGGATTGTTGGCTCAACAGCGCGCTCCACCCTCCATCGAGTGCTAGCCCGCGAGAGGCCCGCGGCCGAGGCCGCGTGAACGGTTCGGGATGCGGCGCCGCGGGTGGTATTTACTGCTGATTCTTCCGTTTATCGGAACGCTGCTTCCCCCGCTTTATAACCACTCCGCCCCGGCGCTCGCCGGGCTGCCCTTCTTCTATTGGTATCAGCTCGCGTGGGTGGTCGTTACGCCCGTCCTCCTCGGCATCGTCGTGCTGTTCACGGGGGAGGGCGATCGCGTCTAGCGCAGCCGTCATTCTGGCCGTCGCCGTCGCCGCCGTCATCTTCCTCGGCTTCGTCGCCGCGCGATGGGGCCACGCGAACCTCGGCGATCTGGAGCAGTGGGCGCTCGGCGGGCGTCGTTTCGGCACGATCGTCGCCTGGTTCTTGCTGGGCGGCGACCTCTACACCGCCTATACCTTCATCGCCGTGCCGGCGCTGGTGTACGGCGTCGGCGCGCTGGGCTTCTTCGCCGTGCCGTATGCCACGCTCGCCTACCCGATCGCGCTGGTCGTCTTGACGCGCTTCTGGACGGTCGCGCGAGCCCGCGGGTACGTCACCGCGGCGGACTTCATCCGCGACCGCTACGACGATCGCGGCCTCGAGATCGCCATCGCGCTCACCGGAATAGTGGCGTCCATGCCGTACGTGGCGTTGCAGCTCGTCGGCATGCGCGCCGTGCTCGGGCAGTTCGGCGTGCTCGGCGCCGCCGGGGCGGTGCCCGCGCTGACGATTGCTTTCGTCTTACTCGCCGCCGTGACGTACGTCAGCGGGCTTCGCGCACCGGCGCTGATCGCGTTCGTCAAAGACACCCTGATCTACGTCACAGTCATCACGGCGATCGTCGTGATCCCCGCTCGCCTCGGCGGCTGGTCGCACATCTTCGCGGTCTCGGCGGGCGTGCTCGCCAATCGGCCTCGGCCATCCTCGCTCTTGCTCGCGCCGTCGCAATACTTCACGTACTCGACGATGGTGCTGGGGTCGGCGCTGTTTCTCTTTCTGTACCCGCACTCCATCACCAGCGTCCTGTCGGCGCGCAGCCGCGAGGTGATCCGGCGCAACGCCGCCTTATTGCCGATCTACTCGATACTGCTCGGCCTCTTGGCGCTGCTGGGGTACTGCGCCGTCGCCGCGGGGATTTCCGCGAAGGATACGAGCAGCATCGTGCCGCTGCTGTTCGCTCGCTACTTCCCGCAGTGGTTCTACGGAGTCGCGGGAGCGGCGATCTTCATCGGCGCGCTCGTGCCCGCGGCGGTCATGAGCATCGGCGCGGCAAATCTCTGCGCGAGCAACGTCTTCCGCGAGTTCTCCGCTCAGCGCTCCCCCGTGGAGACCATCGTGGCGAAGCTGCTCACGCTGGTAATTTGCGCGCTCGCGCTGCTCTTCGTCTTCTTCGTACCGGTACCGTACGCAATCGACTTCCAGCTGCTCGGCGGCGCGCTCATGCTGCAGGCGTTTCCGGCGTTCGTCCTCGGGCTCTGGACGCGCTGGTTCGATCCGAAGGCGCTGCTCGCAGGCTGGGCGTGCGGCCTCGCCGCCGCATGCACGATGGCCTACGACTCCGGCTTTACGTCGAACTACACTCTGCACGCGTTCGGCGGGACGCTCACCGGCTTCATCGCCTTTTATTCGCTCCTGGTCAACCTGCTGGTGAGCGTGGGGGGCACGCTTGCGCTGCGTGCCGCCGGGGTTGCCCGCGGGGGCGACCGGACGACCGCGGCGGATTTCGCGTGAGCGACAGCGTCAATCCGCCGGGCTGGCCGCGCCCGAGCGGGTACGCCAACGGCATCGTCGCGGAGGGGCGCTACGTCGCCATCTCCGGTCAGATCGGCTGGAACGAACGCAACGAGCTCGTCTCGGACGATTTCCTCGAGCAGGCGCGCCAGGCGCTGCGCAACGTCGTCGCGGTCGTGCGCGCGGCCGGCGGCGCACCGGAGCACCTCGTCCGCTTGACGTGGTACGTCACCGACAAGAACGAGTACCGCGCAGCGCTCAAGGAGCTCGGCGCCTCGTATCGCGAGATCGTCGGCGCGCACTATCCGGCGATGGCGCTCGTGCAGGTCGCGGGTCTCCTCGAGGAGGGCGCCAAGGTCGAAATCGAGGCTACGGCGGTTCTGCCACCCTCACGCTCGACGTAATCGCTCAAACGGGGTTACGGAGTTTATAGCGCTGAAGTTTGCCCGTTTCCGTGCGCGGGAGTGACGGTACGAACTCGATCTCGCGCGGCGCCTTGAACGGCGCGATCTGGCTCTTGCAGAACTCGCGCAGCTCGTCGGCCTTCGAGTCGCCGGCGGCACAGCCGTCCGCGAGGACGACGAAGGCCTTCACGTAGTTCGTCTCCTTCTGCGGGTCGCGCTTCGCGACGACGGCGACCTCCTTCACGTCGGCGTGAGCGATCAGCGCCTGTTCCACTTCCGGACCGGAGATGTTGTAGCCGGCCGAGACGATCATGTCGTCGACGCGCGCGACGTACCAGAAGTAACCGTCCGCGTCGCGGCGGTACGCGTCGCCCGGATAGTTCCAGCCGCCTTGCACGTAGATCTCCTGGCGCTCGTCTTGCAGATATTTGCAGCCGGTCGGCCCGCGCACCGCGAGGCGGCCGACGGTGCCGTCCGGCACGGGACGGCCATTCTCGTCGTGAACCTGCGCTATGTAGCCCGGCACGGCGCGGCCGGTCGTGCCCGCGCGCACTTCTGACTCGGGCGAGCCCACGAAGATGTGCAGCATCTCCGTGCTGCCGATACCGTCGAGAATCTTCAGTCCGGTCTTGGCGTACCACTCTTCCCACACGGCCTTCGGCAGCGTCTCTCCCGCGGAGACGCAGCTGCGCAGCGTCGAGATGTTCCGTCCCGGCAGCGCGGCCGCCATCGCGCGATACGCCAGCGGCGCCGTGAACAGCGTCGTCACGCCGAACTCCTCGATCGCCGCGAGCAGCTCGCTGGGGCCGGCCTTTTCGAGCAGCAGCGCCGCGGCGCCGGCGTAGAGCGGAAACAGCAGTTGCCCGCCGAGCCCGAACGTGAACCCGAGCGGCGGACTGCCGCAGAACACGTCGGTGGCGCGCGGCTGGAGCACGCGAGCGCAGTACGTGTCGCAGATCGCCACGACGTCGCGGTGGTAGTGCATCGCCGCTTTGGGCGTGCCCGTCGTCCCCGACGTGAACGCGATGAGCGCGACGTCTTCCGCGCTCGTCTCGACGTTGTCGAAGCGCTCTGCCTTGCCGGCCGCGAGCCGCTCCAGCGAGGTCGCATCCGGGGCCGCGCCGCCGAAGTACGCGATCGTAACGCCGCGGTGGCGCTCGCACGCGCGTTCGAGCTCGTCAGAGAGGCGCGCGTCGCAGAGCGCGTGCTTCACCTGCGCCTTCTCCAGCATGAAGCGCAGCTCGCCGGCGCGATAGAGCGGCATCGTCGTGACCGCGACGCCGCCCGCCTTGAGGACGGCGAACCAGCACGCCGCCAGCATCGGCGTGTTGGGCGCGCGCAGCAGAACGCGATTCCCAGGCTCGAGCGCGAGGTCGTCCACCAGTGCGCGCGCGATGCGATTGGCGGTTTCCAACAGCCGCGCGTACGTCCATGGCTTCTCGCCGGGCGCAAGGATGCAGCGCCGCTCGGCCCCGACGGCGTCCACGCGCCGGTCGAGCAGATGGGCGGCGGCGTTGAGCCGCGCGGGATAATCGAGCCCGTCGAGGAGCACCGCAGGCATTCGTTCCGGCGGCGGGAGCCGATCCTCCGCGAAGCGGTCCCTCATTGCTCCAAGAGCTGCTTCGCGATCACGATCTGCTGGATCTCGTTCGCACCCTCGTAAATGCGCAGCGCGCGCACGTCGCGGTAGAGCCGCTCCACGACCTCGCCGCGCGTCACGCCGCGGCCGCCGAACAGCTGCACGGCGCGATCGCACACGCGTCCCGCCGCCTCGGTCGCGAACCACTTCGCCATGGCCGACTCCCGGCTGACGCGTCCGCGGCCCGAGTCCTTCATCCAGGCGGCGCGATACACGAGCAGCGCGCTCGCGTCGACGTCGGTTGCCATCGCCGCGATTGCCGCCTGCGTGAGCTGCAGCGCCGCGAGCGGTGCTCCGAAGAGCTTGCGCGATTTCGCGTGCTCCAGCGATTCGTCGAGCGCGCGCCGCGCGAATCCGACCGCGGCCGCGCCGACGGTGCTGCGGAACACGTCCAGCGTCGCCATCGCGATCTTGAAGCCCTCGCCCTCCTCGCCGATCCTCCGCGAAAGCGGCACGCGCGCCCGATCGAGCCGCAGCGTCCCGAGCGGATGCGGCGAGATCGTCTCGATCCGCTTACCCGACGAACAGCCCGGCGTCGCCGCGTCTACGGCGAACGCGGTCAGGCCTTTCGCCCCGTCGCCGCCGGTACGCGCGAACACGACGTACAAGTCGGCGATCCCCGCGTTCGAAATCCACGTCTTCTCGCCGTCCAGGACGTACGCGTCGCCGTCGCGCCGTGCGCGGGTCGCGAGCGCGGCGACGTCCGAACCCGCCTCACGCTCGGAGAGCGCGAAGCCGGCGACGCAGCGGCCGTTCGCGACCATGGGCAGGTAGCGGCGCACGAGCTCTGCGTTACCGAACAGCGCGATCGGCGCGCTGCCCAGACCCTGCATCGCGAACGCGAAGTCCGCGAGCGCGGAGCGATACGCGAGGGTCTCGCGCGCCACGCAGAGCGTGCGCGAATCGAGATCGGCGCGCAGCCCGCCGGACGCGCCCGGCACGCAGGCCCGCAGCCATCCGCCCTCGGCGAGCGCGCGGACCCAGGCGCGGCAGCTCGCGTCGGCGTTGCGCTCGTCGTCGAGCACGTCCGCCTGATCCAGCCAGCGCTGCAAGCCGGCACTGAACGCTCGATGCTCCTCGTCGAAGAACGGCCACTCGAGCTCGCGCAGCACCTAGTTGCCTTCGAATCGCGGCGAGCGTTTGGCGATGAATGCCTCGTACGCGCGCCGGAAATCGTTGCTCTCCATGCAGGTCGCCTGCGCCCAGGCTTCCGCGTCGATGGCCTCGTCGAGCGGCAGCGCCCATTCGTATTTCAGCATGCGCTTGGTCATCGCGTGCGCGAGCGTCGGGCCGCGCGCGATCGTGCGGGCGAACTCCATGGCGCGAGCGTGCAGTTCGTTCGGCGCGCACAGCTCGTTGTAGAAGCCCCACTCGTGCGCCTGCGTGCCCGACATGCCTCGCCCGGTGTACAGCAACTCGCTGGCCCTGCCGAGCCCCACGATGCGCGGCAGCATCGCGCACGCGCCCATGTCGGCCCCGGCGAGCCCGACGCGCACGAACAGAAACGCCACGCGCGACCGCTCCGTTCCGAGGCGCAAGTCGCTCGCCATCGCCAGGATCGCTCCCGCGCCCGCGCACGCGCCGTCCACGGCGGCGACGATCGGCTGCGGGCAGGCGGTCATGGCCTTCACGACGTCGCCCGTCATCTGCGTGAACTCCTGGAGTCCTTTGGGGTCGCGCTGCGTCAGCGGGCCGATGATCTCGCCGACGTCGCCTCCGGAGCAGAAGTCACCGCCCGCGCCCGTCAGCACGATCGCCTTGACGCTCGCGTCGTCGCGCAGCGCTCGAAAGCGGTCGCGCAGCTCGGCGTACAGCTCGAACGTCAGCGCGTTCTTGTGCGCCGAGCCGTCGAGCGTGATGGTGAGGACGTTGTCCGCCGTCTCGTAACGCGCCTGGGTCATCGGATCCGGAACGGCACGTCTTCCTCGTACGTGTTGCCGGCGCTGTTGCGGGCGATCACGCGCAGGCTGTACGAGCGTATGAAGATCGGCGGAACGTCGAGCACGTCGAGCGCGAACGCGAAGCGTCCGGAGCTGCGATGCGGCACGTTGATTGAAAACAGGTTGGTTCGCACTTCGACGCTGGCCACGTTCGTGCCGGTGACGAACGCCCCCGACCAGCGCTGACCGCGCCGAACGTCCAGCGAGGAGAAGCGCATCGCCAGAATGCGCGGCAGCGCATTGTTGGGCTCGACGCGCGGAGTCGGCAGCACGATCGGGCCGACGGCTGTGTTGGGCGGCACGTCCACGGGATGCGACGCACATCCCGCGACCAGCGCGGCGAGCCCGAGCGCTCCGATGCGAAGCAGCACGTCAGCACTCGTACGAAACGCGCCGGGAAGCCACCTGCTCGCGAGAAGGCGCCTCGCCCGTTCCCGCGTAACGCCCCTTGTCATGCTCCAGCACGCCGCTCCGCGAAGTCTCGTGCTCGATTATGCAATTGGCATCTGCGGCGTATGGATTGCCGGTGGATTCTTCCTAGACGCTTGGGCGCACGGCCACGTTCCGGTCGAAAGCTTCTTTACCGCCTATCACGCGGTGTTCTATTCCGGCATGCTGGCGCTGGCGTTGGTCATCGCCGCCTTCGGGCTGCGTTATCGCGCGCTCGGCTACGACTGGTCCCACGCCTTTCCGCGGCCGTACCGGTTGGCGCTGCTCGGCATCCCGATTTTCGCCCTCGGCGGCGTGGGCGACATGATCTGGCATCGCGCGCTCGGCATCGAAGAGGGCGTCGACGCACTCCTGTCTCCCACGCATCAGATCCTCGGCCTCGGCATCTTCTTCTTAGCCAGTGGGCCGATCCGTTCAGTACTAGCCGACCGGGCTCACTCGACGACGCTCGCGCGTCAGCTTCCGCTCGCGCTCGGACTGGCGACCTGGCTGATCTTGGCGCACTTCGGGACGGCCTACGCGTTCGACCCCGCGGCCGGCCGCATCAACGCTCCGCCGCCCATCGTGCCGTTTACGCCGAGCTACCTCACCGCGCTCGGCATCGGCTACTACAAGATCGCAACCGGCGTGCTGATCGTGATCTTCCAGAGCACGCTGATCACGGGCTTCGTCCTTTGGCTCGTGTCGCGCATGCACCCGTGCCTCGGCATGCTGACCATCCTCTTGCCGATCGGTAACTTCCCGGCCGCGGCGGCGTTTACGAACCAGTCGCCGTTGCTGGCCGTGACCATCGCTCAGTCGCTGATCACGGGCATCTTCGCCGATGCGTTCGTTGCGCGCTACGATCCGCATCCCGCGTTCGGTCACACGCGAGCCTTCCGAACGTTCGCCATCGCGGTGCCGATGACGTACATCGCCGTCTACCTACTCGGAACGTTTGCGACCGAGCGCATCTGGTGGGACTGGAACGTCGCGCTCGGCTCGTGGATCTGGTCGGGGGTCTGCGGCTTCGCGCTGAGCCTGCTGGTTCTCGCGCGCCGCACCGCGTGATCGGCGCCCTTCTGGCGCTGCTCGCCCTACTGCTGCATGCCGCGACCGCGTGGCGTTACGGCTACTTCCGCGACGAGCTCTACTTCATCGCGTGCTCCAAGCACCTCGCATGGGGCTACGTCGATCAGCCGCCGTTCGTCGCGTTCGCGGCGTGGCTCGCGGCGCCCGCCGGATATTCGCTGCTCGCGCTGCGCGCGCTGCCCATTCTGGCCGCGGCGCTGACGGTTTATCTCGCGGTCCGGCTCGCGGCGGAGCTCGGCGGCGGGCGCTTCGCGCAGTGGCTGTGCGGCGTAGCGACGACGCTGCTGCCGGCCTATCTGCTGCTCGGCAACACGCTGACCACCAGCTCGTTCGAGCCCTTTTTTTGGACGCTCGCGATCTTCATCGCAATCCGCATCGTGCGCTCGCCGCCCGCGCACGCGCCGCCGCTGTGGGCGGCGCTCGGCGTCGTCGCGGCGCTCGGCGCATACGCGAAATAC
>DATDGN010000084.1:0-1536 GCA_036522095.1 Candidatus Cybelea sp.
GGTGTCACGCGCGACGGCGACTGCGCGGTCAACGACCCCGCCGCGCCCAACGTCCGCGTGGTCTATCCGCGCGGCGCGCTCGAATACGTCTGGCAGCGCAACGAGGGCGTCGCCTACGTCGTCGCGCCGGTCGGCATCGAGTACGCCGATGTGCTCGCGCGACCGTGAGGTCCCTGACCGCGATCGAGAAGGCGGTCGTGCGCTGCCGGCGCTGCCCCGAGCTGCGCGCGTACACCGCGCAGATCGCCCGCGACAAGAAGCGCGCACATCGCGACTGCGACTACTGGGGCAAGCCGGTGCCGGGATTCGGCGACCCTCGCGCGCGCGCCGTGCTCGTCGGACTGGCGCCGGGCGCGCACGGCAGCAATCGAACGGGACGCCCGTTCACCGGCGACGCGTCCGGCGGATTCCTCTACCCCGCGCTGTATCGCGCGGGATTCGCGTCGCAGCCGCAGGTGATCGACCGGCACGACGGCCTACGCCTGCGCGACTGCTTCATCACCGCGGCGCTGCACTGCGCGCCGCCGCACAACAAGCCCAGCCCAGGCGAGCTGCGGAACTGCTTCCCCTACCTGCTCGAGGAGTTCGACGCTCTGCGGCGGCTGCGTGTGGCAATCGCGCTCGGCTCGATCGCGCACACCACGCTCCTGCGCGTCCTACGCGAGCGCGGCTTCGCGCTCGCCGGGAACGCGGCGTTCGCTCACGGCGCCGAGCTGACCGCCGCGCGCGGCAAGCGGACCATCACCCTCATCGCCTCGTACCATCCCAGCCGGCAAAATACGAACACCGGCAAGCTTACGGTACCGATGTTCGATGCGATTTTCAGGCGTGCGAAAGAGTTGTTGGGCTAGATAACGATCGTGGCGCCGTATTCATAACCGGCGAAGAGCGTGGGCGGCTCGTATTCGCTTGAACCGTAAACGTCCATAGCGGCGCCGCTTTGCGACGCCGAGAGATAATAGGTGCCTGGGAAGAGCGTCAGAAAGATGAACTGCCCCTTCGAATCCGAAACGGTCGTTGCATCGAAAGCAGCGGACGTGGCATAGACCGTCGCGCCCGATACCGGGCGGCCGGTGACGCCGTCGACAACGGATCCCCGTACGACGACGTCTTGCTGATTCATCTGCCAATCTAGCGCACTCGGCCAGAAAAAGAAGTGGGACAGCATCAACAACACCGCGATTTGCATAACGAACTCCTAACGTAAGCTTTTTCGTTAGGTTAAACGCGCGGCGACGGACGATCGTGACGCAGGTGCAGGTCTCGCAAGAGCTGCTCCGGCACCGGAGCCGGCGAGTCCATCATCAGGTCGCGGGCGACCTGGTTCTTCGGAAACGCCGTGACCTCGCGCAGGTTCTCCTCCGCACACGCGATCATGACGATCCGGTCGATGCCCAGAGCCATGCCGCCGTGCGGCGGCGCGCCGTAGTCTAACGCGCGCACGAAGAAGCCGAAGCGTTCCTCCACCTGCTCCGGCGTGAGGCCGAGCATCTCGAAGATTTTGCGCTGCTCGTCGGCCTTGTGAATTCGGATCGA
>DATDGN010000085.1:0-10616 GCA_036522095.1 Candidatus Cybelea sp.
GCACGACCGGCGGGCAAGTCTACGCATCCGCGGACGGGGGCGACACGTGGGCGCCGATCGTGCGCGACCTGCCGGCGGTGCTCTCCGTCGAGGTGCAGACGCTGCCGTGATTCGCGTCGTGCTGCCGGCGCATCTGCGCGCGCTGGCGCGCGTGGGCGGCGAGGTCAACGTCGAGGTCGACGGCGACGTCACCCAGCGCTCCCTGCTCGACGCGCTGGAATCGCGCTATCCGGTGCTGCGCGGGACGATCCGCGATCACGTCACGCAGCGGCGCCGCGCCTACGTCCGGTTCTTCGCCTGCGAGCGCGACCTGTCGCACGACACGCCGGACGCCCCGCTGCCGTACGACGTCGCGAGCGGCGCGGAGCCGTTTCTCGTGGTCGGCGCCATGTCGGGTGGCTAGAACTACCGTAGCGGCGCTCATCGCCGCGATGCTGAGCTCTGGTGTCGCCGCGGCCGCCGCGCCGACGATGCGCGAGGTTCTAACGGCGTCGTACGCCGTGCGCGACCTGAGCAACGTCGCGCTCTCGCCGAGCGGCGGCGCCGTCGCGTGGCAGGAGAGCTTCCACGATCCGCGGCGACTGTTGGAGTCGCCGCGCTACGAGGCGGTGTACGCGCAGAGCCTGGCACACGGCGCGCGCATTCACGTCACCGCAGGCGCGCCCGCGCGCTATTACGACGAAGAGAATCCGGTCTGGTCGCCGGACGCCCGCCGCCTCGCGTTCCTGTCGGATGCGCGCTCGAAGGGGCAGCTGCAGATCTTCGTCGCGAGTGAAACCGGCGCGCAGGTGCGACAGCTCGGAACGCTTCGAGGCAACGTGCAGCGCCTGACCTGGTCGCCGGCGGGCGACGGGCTGGCGGTGCTGTACATCGCCGGGGCGCACCGCAAGGCCGGCGCGGTGCAGCCGGGGGCGCGAGACGTCGGCGTCGTGGGCAGCGTCGTGGACGAGCAGCGCCTCGCGATCGCCGACGTTCGAACCGGAGCGTTGCGCGTGCTTACGCCGCGGGACCGCTACGTCTACGAGTACGGCTGGTCGCCCGACGGCCGGTCGATCGCGGTGACGTACGCCACCGGTAACGGCGACAACAACTGGTGGGTGGCGCGTCTCGCGCGGGTCGACGTCGCCAGCGGGCAAATGCGCGATCTGCTCGCGCCGTCGTATCAGATCGACGATCCGCAGTGGTCGCCCGACGGCAGGCAGATCGCGGTCATCGGCGGCATTATGAGCGACTTCGGCGCGACGGGCGGCGACGTGTATCTCGTGGATGCCCAGAGCGGCGCGGTCCGCGACCTCACGGCCGGGGCGCCGATGTCGGCACAGTCGCTGCGCTGGAACGGCGCGGGCAGTCTCGACGCCGTCGCGCACGTGTCCGGAGCGATGCGGCTGATGCGGGTCGACGCCACCGGCGGAGAGATCGCGGCACTGACGGATCGTCCGGAGTCGTTGTGGGGTTGGTCCAGCGCCGACGCCGGTCGCCAGGTGGCCCTCGTGCGCGCGTCGTTCGACGCGCCGCCGGAGTTATGGGCGGGAGCGCCGTCGCAGCTGCGCCGGATCACCGCGAGCAACGCGGGAGCACGGCGTCTCTACGGCAAGGCCGTTTCGCTGCAGTGGAAGAGCGATCAGTTCGACGTCCAGGGCTGGCTCATCTATCCGCTCGATTACGATCCGAACCGTCGGTATCCGATGGTGACGATCGTACACGGCGGCCCGTCGTCGGAAGCGGTGCCGAGCTTTGGCAACCGCAACGTCAGCGCGCTGTCGTCTCAGGGCTACTTCGTGCTCATGCCCAACCCACGCGGCAGCTACGGCCGCGGCGAGGTGTTCACGCGCGCCAACATCAAGGACTTCGGCTACGGCGATTGGCGCGACGACCTCGCCGGCGTCGATGCGGCGATCGCGCACGCGTCAATCGATGCCGACCGCTTGGGGCTGATGGGTTGGAGCTATGGCGGCTACATGGCGATGTGGGCCGAGACGCAGACGACGCGCTTCAAGGCGATCGTCGCGGGTGCCGGGCTCGTCAACTGGCAGTCGTACTATGGCCAGAACAAGATCGACGAGTGGATGATCCCGTTCTTCGGCGCCTCGGTCTATCAGGATCCCGATGTGTACGCTAGGAGCTCGCCGATCACGTTCATCACGCGCTCGAAGACGCCGGTCTTAATCCTCCAAGGCGAGCGCGACGAGGAGGTTCCGGCGCCCCAGTCGTTCGAGTTCTGGCACGCGATGACGACGCTCGGCGTGCCGACGCGCCTCGTGGTCTACGCCGACGAGGGACACTCGTTCCAAAAGATCCGCGACCAGATCGACATCCTGACGCAGACCGCTGCTTGGTTCGATCGCTACCTGAAAGAGTAGTCCGTCCTCAGCGCGGCGTGTTCATCGGCTTCATCGCCGGATCCGGGATGCCGTTGGGGCAGATCGTCGCTTGCACTGCCGGTGAGACGTAGTACGCGTGGATGTCGTAGTGCGGGATCGGATAGCCCTCGTGGCCGTGCGGTTCGAAGCTGACGTCGATGTGGTCGATCGTATAGCCCGGAAGCGCATGGATGTTGGCGTAGCTAAAGCCCTGCTGAAGCTGCTGCTGGGACACCATGATCTCCGTGAAGACCGGCTTGCCTTGCCAAGCCCCGTAGATCGGCCCGAGCGGCAGGTTTTTGAGATTCGCCCAATGCTCGCCCATCGTGGCGATGCATGGCGAGACCAGCATGGCGTCGGACGGAATTCCCTCGGGACGCGTGGCCGGCTGGGGCGGCAGCGCCGGCGTGGCCGCGTCGGCTCCCAGTAGCGCCACCGATCCGGCGACCGCAATACCGAACGTCAAGGCCGTGATGAAACGCACCATGGTGAGAAGCTCCTTTCGAAGACAAGTTTCGTTCACGAGCCGGCGGGTCCTGGACGTGCCGCGCTGCGCATCGGCGATTAGAAATTGCTGAGGGCATGTCTGGTTCCGCAATCAGAGGGAATATGCGCGGCACCGAGGTGCACTCGGTAACCTGAGGGGCGCTCGTGATCTGCGGGCGCCTTTCTGTTCTGTGGGCTCTGCTATAATGGGCTCGTGAGCGCGGCTTCGGTAAGCATTGCTTTGTCTGCGGCGACCTTGATGGTCGTCGGGGCCGCGTCGGTGGCCGCGATCGTCCAGCTGCGGCACCTGCGCGCGAGCAATCAATTAAATGCGCTGTTGGAGATCATGAATCAATGGAATCTACCCGCCGTGCAGGCCGCGCTGGCAGACGTGCGAGCGATCCCGGCAAAGATGCACGATCCCGCGTACGTGGAGGCGCTCAAGGCTCCCCGGTCAGTCGACCGGGCGAGTCATCCAGAGTTTTTGGCTCTCGATATGTGGGAGCAAATCGGCACGTTCTGCAAATACGGGCTGGTTGACGAGCGAATACTGGTCGACATCATCTCGTCCCAAGTCCGTAAAGCGTGGGAATGCGCCGAGCCGGCTATCAGCGTGGTCCGCCAACGGGCCGGACCCGCGGCGCTCGAGAACTTCGAATATCTCGCCGTTCGTGCAAAGCTGTGGGAGCGTAGGTACCCGGGCGGCACGTACCCGTCGCGGTTGCCGCGCATGGCGGACCTCGCGCGATAACGGAGAAACGATAGCGCCGTCGCGTCGTTGCGAATAGCTCACGGTCACCGAGTCTAAGCTCGGCCGATGAAGAAACTCTGAACCTACACATGACGGAAGACGGGTGCCGACACGGTATCGACGCCTAGGGCGTATTTTGCCGGCGAGACCAGAGGGAGGTTAGATATCCCACGATCGCCCCGACAGCCGCAGAGACGGCCGAATCTTGAACAGCCGCTGGTCCCAAAGGCGGGAGTCCCTCAACGGTGCGATTGAGGAGTGGCGCCCAGGCAAAAGCGTAGGCCATAAAGACCATCGTGATTGCAGTCTGGTAAGGCGCGTTCTTTACGCGTTTACAACGAAAGACGACCAACGGCCCGGCAATCGCTACGAGCATAAGAAGCACCCCGACCCATCTCACCCCGCCATTATAACTAAAGCGATTGTGGCGGCCTCAAATCCCTACTGGATGCGGCGAAGTGGGATAAACTCGCGAGGCGGTGCGACTATACAAAAGGTAGAGAAACGAAAGAGCCTTGTATTGAAAGGCTCTGCGATGGTGGGCCGTCCTGGGATCGAACCAGGGACCTCATGCTTATCAAGCATGCGCTCTAACCAGCTGAGCTAACGGCCCGGGGTGAGGGAGAGTATAGCACGCCTTTCGGCCCTCCCTTCAAATCAGCGCGACCCATTTCTTGGTGATCTCGTCCTCGTTCTTGAGGTGTGCCATCAGGAGCGCCTCGAGCACCTCGTGCTCGCGTACGATCTCGGCCCGCTCGGCGGTCTCGTAGTCGAACGCTTGGCGTTGTGCCGCGATTTGAGCCTGCAGCTCGGGATCCGCGGGCGGCTCGGCTGCCTTATCCGCGCTGCCGCGCGGCGCGGCCGGGGAGCCGCGCGGCGCGGTCGTGCGCTCGGAGCGAACCGGAAGGATCGGCCCGTTCATCACTCGGTGATCGACTGAATGAACTTCTTGGTGATGGAGTCGTCGGCTTCAGACCGCATCGCGCCAGGAGCCACGGAGAGTCTATTCCGCAGGTCGGGATCGGCTTGCAAGACGATCTCGGGCAACGCGCTCAGCGCCTGAGCGAGCTCTTGCTGTAGCTCCACGCGCGCCTCCAGCCAAAGGTCAGCCAGGCCCTCAAAGACCGCCTCTAGCGATTCCCTCGTATCTCGGTGCTCGGCGGTTCGGCTTAGCGCCTCGGTCGCGGCGCTCAGGATGGTCGCATTGCGACGTTGCTGCTCGTCGAGCTCGGCGAGCCGTAGTCGCAGCTGGTTGGCGTTGATCGCGCCTTCCTCGGCCAAGGCCCAGGCCCGCTGACGACGTCGTTCGATCTCCTCAAGCCGGCGGCGCGCGATACGCTGTTTTGCGCCCCACGAATCGTGCGGCTTGTGCTCGTCAGGGGGCAACACAAGCTCGGGATTGACCTTGATGCTGCGAAGAACTTCGGCAAACGCGGCCTCCAGCTTATCGGCTCGGTGCGACGGGTGCGACTTGCGCCCGGGCTCGAGCGAATGGTGTCGGCAGACGTAGTATCGAGTGCGATACTTGCCGTCGCCGGAGCAGTGCCCCACCAGCAGCTTGCCGCACGTGCAGCGCACGGCACCCTGAAGCGGCCAATCCCAGCGCATCGGCGCACGAGCCCGGAAGTCGGACTGACGAGCCGCCTTCGTTGCCTGCCACTGCTCCTCGTTGACGATGAGCCCGCGGATCGTTTTCGAGTTAAGCAGGCTCTTTATGGTCGAAGGCGTCCATGAAAACGGCCTTTCGCCCCCGTTTGGCGTCAGCTTCGGCGGCGCGTTTTGGCGAGCCCAGCGAGCGAGACGAGTGTAGCCCCAGCGCTGCTCGGCTCGCGCGAATATCTCGCGCACGATCGCCGCTTCCGGCTCGTAAGGCGTAGCTTTCCCGTCGATGAGGACGACGCCATAAGGCACGAGGCCAACGTGCAGTCCCTTGGCGCGCCGTCGAGCGTGAACTGTTTTCCACTTGTCGGATCGCACTTCGTTCTCAAGGGCCGCGACGATCGAGCGAATTGTCGGCAGAATCGCATCGCTCGCCCGCTCGATCCGGACTAGGCCGTCCTCTCGCGTGAAAATACTAGTTCCAAGACGTCGCAGATCCGCGAGCGCCCCGACGGCCTCTATCCCAGTGCCGCGGCCGAGACGGTCGAGGCGGATCATTAAAATGACGGCTGGCCTGCGCGATTTAGGAAGAGCTCGGAGCTCGCCCATCAGCGTTTCGAGCACCTCGCGCGTCCCTTGTGCGCCAGAACTGACGCCGGAGAACTCGCGCGTGATCGTCCAGCCGTGCTCAACGGCTGCGGACTCCGCCCATCGGCGCTGATCTTCGAGGGTCGCCTCTTGAGGAGAAGACGACACGGCGCAGTATGACCAGGCTGTTTGGTTCACGACGCTGATCCTCGATGCTTTCTCTGATCTTTTTGACGCGCAGGAGCCACCGCGCCGTAGAGGATGCACTTCACCCGACGCAACTCCGGCAATAGCGACAAACCGTCGCTTCCTGCGGAATCCATGCTCGGCAATACGGGCACGGAAGCATCTTGGCCGCGAGCATCCGTCGTACTTCTTGGGCGGGGAATTCGCGAACGCCTTGTCGCGCCGGAATACACGCTACGATGATGATGGCAAAGACTCCAAGGAATAAGCCGCCGAAGAACCATCCGATCGCGCTGTGCCCCTTCGATCCGGCAATTGCCGAGGCCGTTCCGGCGCAGATCAGCCACAAGAGCAAAAGAGCGGCAATCATAGAGCTGCCCCCGGCGACGTATTGGACCCGGTTGCGCGCCGCGATCGCTCAAGGACTTCCTTGAAAATGGCGGCGGCCCGTTCAAGTGGATCGTCTTTTGCCGAAAACTCCGGTGGTAACTCCAGCGGCGGTACCATCGGACCCGTGCCCGACGCCCACGCGGCCCATTTTAGTTTGCGCTCTAGCGGGAACTTGATGACATTCGAACCAGAGTCACGGTCCATTGTCATTTCTCCTGTTTAGGCTTTGGTGATTTGGGATTCCCGTCCTAGCCGCCGCGTCGAAGGCACAAATGACCCTTCGGCATCTCCAAAAATCCGGCGTTATCCCCGTGGCAGATCGTCGTTCTGATAAGCAGCGCTCTGAGGAGTCGAGCAGGCTATGACGCGCAAGTTCAGCCTGCGCTGCTTCTGCGATGGGCGTGCTTGGCGGACCGTGGAGGTTCAGTTTCAAGCTGCGTTCTCCATAAGGACTCGGCTTGCGCGGTCGTAGCCGCGAAGCGCGGTTTGTACTGTTCCGGGTCGCCAGATGCCGCCGTTCCGAGCAAGGCGTCCGGTCTTGTTCATCGCATCGGCAATAGTCTGCAGCGTCGCGCCGCCGTCCCGCATCTGCTTCATGTCGCAGAGCGTGGCGAACTCGTCGTCGTGCCGATGCAGCCTCTTGCTGCCCGCCAGGGCGAACGTGCCGAACGGGGCTGTCCCGCCAGCGTAGCCGCCCTTGCGTGCCTTGTCTTTGCGTCCTCTAAGGAGTCTTGCCTTGATGAGCGGGCGCTCGAACTTGGCAACGGCGCGGAGGATGTCTTGCGTCAGTTCCGACGCAGGATCGAGGCCGTTGTCCTGCGTTGCGGATAGCACCGCGACGCCATGCTCCGAGAGCGTGAAGCGGAGATAGCCGTCGAGCATCGTGTCCCTGGCGAGTCGATCCCACGCCGGAACGACCACCGCCTCAAACGCGCCCGACGCCGCCGCCTGTAGCAACCCGAGGATTCCCGGCCGATCGAGCGATGCGCCCGAATAGCCGGCGTCCTCGAAGGCTGCGACGACGTCGTGCCCCTCGGTAGCCACGTAGACATCGAGGTCGGCCTGCTGGCGGTCTAGGCCGTAGCGGTCTTCGGCGGCCTGGGCTGCGGTGGAGACGCGGCGGTAGGTTGCGATCTTCATGGTTTCCGCCTTTCTACAGATTGGCGGATATTCCCACTCTTGGGCTCTTACACAACAGCCCAGAACCCCGGAACCGCTCTTGGGGCTCCCGAATCTTGAGACATGGCTAAAAAGGCCCCTAGACCGCCGCAGCAGGCCCGTCTCCACCTAATCGTGGACCTGGAGACTACCGCACGCGTTGACGAGGCTCTGGCGGCCTTAAAACGGCTCGGAATCTATTGCTCCGTCTCGATGTTCGCTGAGATCGCCATGCGGGAGCTGCTTGAGCGGCGCGATCTGGCCGCCGTTCTCCGAAAGCACGGGGCTACCGCCCGACGTGAGCCGAGCTAGGCTGCGGAGTTCTTCGGGATAGGTTGCCGATATTGAGCCTCCGCCGGCGAGCGTCGACGTAGATCGACGGGTTGTTGCTCCACAGGCACGCCACTTCTAACGGTACGGGCTCCGGGCGAATTCTGTTCGATCTGGCGTGCGGGTGCGCGCGTGCGCGCCTTGCACTATTTTGTACCACTTTTGTTAGGGATCCGTTAGGCCAAGGTGATCCAACAGCCAGGGGAGCCGCGTGGCCTTCCATTCGTCGAAGCTGCCGCGTCGGCGGTCGCAGTCGATCAAGATGCGATTCCGCGCGGCAGCGATGGCTGGGGAAGAAATGCTTTGAGATACGGAGGAGTGTGTGACCCCCTCTTGCCGCGCGATGTCGGTAACCCGCAAGCCTTGCCAAAGAGCGCGAACGCGGCGGCGTTGGATCAGCGTTCCAATCGTTCCGGTCCGAGCGTCTAGGGTCAACACCGGCCGCCTGCGTTTCGTCCGATGTTTCATGCCCCGTCTCCAACGACGCAGATAGTGCCAAATTGGCACTGATATTCCAGGGGAAGAGACCTATTGGGGGTCATCCGGGGGACTTGCGCTTCGGCAACAGCTCGATATTCGCGGCGAGCGTTCGGTGCGATGTGACTCGAATTGCACCGCGCCGCTGGAGTCGGCTTCGACCCAGAAAGCTCTTTTCCGGGCGCAGGCCCGACCGCCGAGCTATCAGCTCCGTTGAGGGCGTCAGTGATGACCCTACCAGCTTTTCCGCCATCGTCGCGAGTACACACGCCACCCGCACCTCTCGCGACGTTGACAGCTCTGGCAGCCAGTCTTGAAGCCAGGCAACGGGATCGACGGCGGCCGCAGGTCGTTTCGAAACCGATTCTGCGATTGCACGAATTTCAGCTTCGTCTAGCGGCGGCTTGCAACGCCGGTTGAATATAATCAGTATAGCGACCAACTCGTCTTTACAAAGGCCGTAATTCCAGCGCCACCTGCTCGCCGCGCGCATTAAGGTAATGTTTCGGTACCCGGCCGCGATCGTTATGGGTAGCTTACCGCCCGACCCCCGACTAGGGCACTTCACTACCTTCGTAATTCGCATTACAATGCGATCGGGTAACATAGGCATGGCGTCAAAGTCCGGAAACGCCGCGCCGGGAGTTCGCCAAACGTACGCGCCGTCATAGCGCCGCGAGGGTGGCGCGAGAAAGCCGCTCTTTGCGGCGATAACATCCAACCCACGCCCTAAAACGTGGCTGCCACTTCGACATGGCGTTCTGGGTGCACGGAAATAAAGATGGCGTCCGCCGCGTGGTGTCGTCGCTTGCGGAACATTTTCGAACGTCTCTAGTCCGATCTCGCCACAAAGCTCGCGAAAGGACACCTCGCCATCGTTTCGCGGATCGACATCTATAAGTACGAGTCGCGACGGTCCAGCGACAATGCCTACCTGAGCGTCAGGAAACTGCTCGAAATATCTCTTCGCTGTTTCTGGATCGCGTGCGGCAGCACCCCGATTCCATCCTCGGATGAGCGCACTTCTGTCTAAACCGGCTGGATATACGGCAAAGCCTTGAGCCACATAAAACTGTGCTACCTCTGCCGCACTAATCTGCGAAGCGGGTCGCGCGACGTCGTGGGGCCGAGATCCGATAGGCGCGAGACGCCACGATTCCCGACCGGCAACCTCAGCAAGGTTTTTTAGCGACACTCGTTCATCGAGGGCTCTCGCGCAAAGACCATGTTGCGGGAATACTGCCAGGTGACGCGGCGAACCTAGACCAATATACGCGAAAATGGAGACAGTTTGAGTATGCCTCGAGGCCCGGCCCCCGATCGCATCCCTGAAGGTGAAGCCAAGAATCTGCGCCGACTAATGACCAGGGCGCGCGATCTCAAGGGCCTTACGAATCAGATGGTCGCAGACGTTATGCGCTGCGACCGCAGGGTCGTTACAAATGCCTTAACCGAACATCGCATCCTCCGCGCTACGATCGTGCACCGAATCCTTGAAGCACTGCGTGCTTTCATTAGCAATACGCTGTGGCAAAGTAAGGCGCGCTTTAGGGAGTTTCACTGCACCATCGAGTCGGGTTTGCTCAGCCCCTCGATCATGGAGATGTTGCGAGCACGGACGCCCCCTGCGGTATTCATTCCGCCTTCTCTGGCAGACGAGTTTGCAGGTCACTTGGCTCGCCGCATCGCGTCTGGCAGTTCTGGCGTGGCAAGGAAACGACAAGAACACCTCGCAGGAGTTATCCGGCGCGCCATCAAGGCGGATGGACAGGCCATGGCGGTTTCCTTTTCTCGCCTATACGGCTATCAGCTATATCGGATCGGCCGGAAGCGAGCGTCGGAAAGGGCACCACGGGAATTGCTCCGCGCGTTCGGGCTTGCACGTTGACACGCGACTGACCACGTCCGAAAACTTTACGCCATCGGGGGATACAGGAAATTGAACGAGCTTCTTGCGGCGGCGCAGCACTCCGCTTATTCGACGCGCTCTCGCAAGCACGATTTCGACCCCCACCGGCCAAGGAGGTTTGACCACAAAAAGAGTCTAGCAGTCGAGAAGGACGGCAAACTCGTGGAACGCGAGTTCGCTGAGCCGCCGATCGCGCACGCCCGCTTAGGCTCAGAAGACGACGGCATGGCTGAAGACGGGAAAGGCAATCTCTACGTGGCATTCCGGCGGACGGCGTATAATAGCTCTATTGCGGAGTTCGGACCGGGCCTTAGCAGTGAGCGGCTTCTGGGTATGACGATCAATTCGCCTCAAGGGTTACTCGTGGATGGTACCGGGAACA
>DATDGN010000086.1:0-4726 GCA_036522095.1 Candidatus Cybelea sp.
GACGGCGTGGACGACGCACGCGTCATCGTCGCGCCCGGCAAGCCGCCTGAGTTCGCGGACGAAGCCGCACAGGACACCAGCGCGAGCGTGCGCCTGCGGCTGCGTTCGGGAACGCAGCTGTCGCACGAAGCGGTGGCCGGCATTCGCGCCTTCGTGGCCGCGAGCGTGCCGCAGCTGCGGCCGGCGCGCATCACCGTTCTCGACGACCGCGGCGTTGCGCTGGCCGACGACGCTCGCGCCGGCGACGACGCCGCCGATCTACAGCGCTCCCTGCAATCGGCTCTCGATGGCGCGTTCGGCGACGGCGCGTCCATCGTGCGCGTACGCGCCGAATACGACGGCACTCAGTACTCCGAACGCGACGTGCGTCGCGCGCCGGTCGCCGCGCAGGCGATTGCCGCGGTGCGCCGCAGCGAGAGCTACGACGGAAGCGGTAAACGCTATCGTCACGTCGAGCAGGGCGAGGATCGCGGAAGCGAGACGCGCGAGCTCGTTTCTCGCGTGCCGTCCGGCGCGATCAAGCGCGTCTCGACGGCCGTGTTCGTCGACGAGACGCGCGCGCTCGACCTCGCGAAGGTCCGCGAGCTCGCCGCCGCGACGGTGGGCTACGACGCGCGCCGCGGCGACACGATCGCCGTCGAGGCGGTGGATTTCCGCCGCGGTCCCGTCGCGCGTAAAGATGCCTGGTGGCTGCTCTACGGCGCCATCGTGCCGCTCGCCCCGGTGGTCATCCTGACGATCGGGCTCGTCGCCTGCACGCGGGTCGCGCTGCCGCCCGTCGCCGCGCTGATCCGAGAGCTAGCCGAGCGCGCCATGCTCGCCCGCGCGTCGAAGGCCGCGGAAGGCTTTGCGCCGGGTCGCGTTCGCTCGATGCTCGAGCGCGAGCCGCCGCATGCGGCGGCGGCGATCATCAGCGCGTTGCCGGCGGCGACGGCGACCGCAGTGCTCGAGCTCTATCCGCCGCACGAGCGTGAAGCGATCGTCAGTCGCATGCAGCGCCGTCACTCGCCGCTGCTCGAGGATGCGCAGGAGCTGTTGCGCCCCCGTGCGTGACGAGTTCGTTCCGCTGGACGCGTTCTTGCGCCCCGCGCCGCGCGAGCCTGAGGTAGCGCCGGTCCAGGCCCCTACCGTTGCGCGGGCCGGAAATGAGTGCGAAGACGCCATCCGGGCCGCACGCCGGTTTCGCGCCGGCTTGGCGGATGCCGTCGACGCAGCGGTTGCGCGGCTGCTGCCGGAGATCGCCCGTACGGTCCTCGCGCGCGAGCTTCGGCTGCATCCGGCCGACGTTGCCGCGATCGTTGCCGGCGTGCTGGAACGTTACGCCGGCGAGAAGGCGCTGACGCTGCGCGCTCATCCGGCGGACGTCGACGCGCTTGCGGACCTTCCGATCGCGGTCGTGGCCGACGGTGCGTTGCTCCGAGGAGACGCGGTGCTCGAGCTGCACAGTGGAACGATCGATTTGCGCTTGGATTCGCGTTTGCACGCGATCCTGCAAGCCTCAGCGTGACCACTACCCCGCACGCGCTGGATTTGGGAACCTGTGCGCTGGGGCGCGCGATCGACGCGTTCGGCGCGCCGCTCGACGGCGGCCCGGCGCTGCGCGGACTGCGCGTCGCGTTGGAGCCGCGGGCGCCGCTGCCAAACGAACGCGCGCCGGTCGGCGTTCCGTTGTGGACGGGCATTCGCGTCGTGGACGCGCTGTTGACGATCGGGCGCGGCGCGCGCGTCGGAATTTTCGGCGCGCCGGGAAGCGGCAAGAGCGTCTTTGTCGAGACCATCGTGAGCGGCTGCGCGGCGGATGCTGCGGTCGTCGCGCTCGTCGGCGAGCGCGGGCGCGAGGCCCAGCGCTGGATCGCGCTGCGCGGCGACCGTACCACGATCGTCTGTGCGACGAGCGATCGCGCGGCGCACGAACGGGTCGCCGCGTGCCGGATCGCGCTCGCACACGCTCGCGCCCTGCGGGACCGCGGCCTGGACGTCGTCGTGATCGTCGACAGCCTCGCGCGCGTGGCGGCGGCGCTGCGCGAGATTCGCTCCGGCGCCGGCGAGAGCACCGGGCGAGGGGGTTTTCCCCCGAGCGTCTTCGCGGAGCTCGCGCGATTGATCGAAGTCGCGGGACAACTGCATGCCGGCTCCATCACACTCTTCGCTACCGTGCTCTCCGACGGCGACGACCGCGACCCGGTGAGCGAAGCGGCGCGTTCGCTGCTGGACGGACACATCGCGCTTTCGACGCGCCTGGCGCATTCGGGCCGATTCCCGGCGGTCGACGTGCTGAACAGTACCAGTCGCACTATGGAAGGCGTGGCCGTAGAACGCCATCTGCACGCCGCATGGCGTCTGCGGCGCGCCATCGCGTTGCTCGATCGCGTCGACGACGCGAGAACGCTGGGCATCGAACCGGTCGACCGCGCGGGACGCGCCGCGGTCGCGGCCGAGTCTCGGATCGAGGGTTTCCTGCGTCAGGCCGTCGGCGGCAGCGCCGCCGACGCGACGCTCTCGCTGCTCTTCGAGATCGCGGCGCTGCTCGGAGACGTTGATGCAGATCGCTGACGAACTGGCGGCGGTTCGGCGACGGATCGCCACGATCGCGGCAGGTCCCGGCGGCTCCGGGCGCGAGTTCGCCGCGACGCTCGACGAGGCGTTGGAGCGGAACGGCACACCCGCGCCGAGCGGCGTTTCGCGCTCGTCGATCGATCGCATGATCGGCGCGAGCGCCGCGGAATTTCGCGTCGATCCCGCGCTCGTCGAGGCCATCGTGCAAAACGAATCGGCCTTCGACCCCGGCGCGACGTCCGGCGCCGGCGCGCGCGGCCTGATGCAGCTGATGCCGGAGACCTCCGCGAGCCTCGGTGTGACCGACGCGTACGATCCGGCACAGAACATCCGAGGTGGTGCGCGCTACCTGCGCGGCTTGCTCGATCGCTTCCACGACGTCGAGCTCGCGATCGCCGCGTACAACGCGGGTCCCGCGGCCGTGGAACGCTACGGAGGCGTTCCGCCGTACGCGGAGACCCAAAACTACGTACGCGGCGTCTTTAAGCGCTATCGCTCGTTGCGTTCTAAACTCGGCAACGTCGCGACTAACGGCGGCTCATAGGCTGCTGCCATCATTGTGCCATGATGACGCAGCAACTGGAAGTGAGCATTCTGGCGGCGCCGCTTTTGGCGATCGATCGACGCGTGCTCTCGCAGGCGTGGTATGCCGCGTTACGGCTGAAACGCGACTCGCCACCCGAGTCGGCGAGCAGATCGCAAACCCCGTCGCGAAGATCGTGCGTCGCTCCGCCGCGGATCGCATGCCCGGCAGTCCGATTCGGCTCGGCGCCGGCGCGGCCGGGAGTCGCGCAGCGTGCGCACTCGGCCAAACAGCCGCGCGTGTCGACGGAGCACGAATGCCGCCGGTTACGCGAGGCTCGCGCGCCGCGCCCGCCGCTCGCGCGGGCGATCGAGAGCGCCTTTGCGAGAGCCCCGCTGCGACGCGCGACATTTTCGGTGGGTCGCGGCAGCGCGCGCATCCACGTCGTCCTGCAAACGAAAGGCAATCGGACGACGCTGATCGCCTTGTGCCGTCCGCATCTGAGCGCGGCGGTCGCGCGCGCTCTGGCGCAAGCGCGAGTCGCGCTGGCCGCGCGAGGCATCGGAATCGAACTGCGCGCGCAAGGAGGCCGCAGATGTTTCTGAATGCCGCGATGAGCGCGGCGCTGGATCGAATCACGGAGCGCGCCGCCGACGTCCGACGGGCGTTCACACCTGGAGCGGTGCCCGTGCACGACGACGTCTTGACGCCCTCGCCATCCTCCGACTTCACACTCGACCCGCTGGCGGTCAGCGCTCCGGACCAGGCGTACTTCATCACGACCGATAACCGAGGGAGGACCGCGTATACCCGTGACGGATCGTTTTCGATTCGCGCCGGCGCGCTCGTCGACGGCAGCGGCCGGTCGGTCTGCGGAGTGCGTGCCGCGGGCGATGCGCCGGCGCAGTTGCGCGTGGATCCGGTGGACGAGTCGCTGGGGCGAGTGAGAGACGCGCGCGTCGAGCGCGACGGCAGTTTCGTCTACCGCCGCGAGATCATCGACCCACGCACCGGGGCGCGCGAATCACAGCGCGTCGCAGTCGGGCGCGTCGCTCTCGCGCACTTTCCGACCGGAACCAGGCTGCTCGGCGACGGTGACGAGATGCAAGCGCCGCCCGGCGTCGCGCCGGAGATCGGCCTGCCGGGCGACCACCGTTTCGCGCCGCTCGCGACGATGCAACGGGATCGCAGCCGCATCGATATCGACGAAAGTCTGATCCGGCTCAAGGATGCCTACCTCGCGTTCGACGCGCTGCAAGCCGCGGAAGCCACCCAAGCGCATCTCGGAAAGACCGCGATGGACCTCGTTAAATGAGGTCGCTCGGTTTTGCGCCCGCTTCTCGCAACCGTTGCGATTCGGGGAAGCGCGTCCGGGAGACTCGGTTCGAACGGCGCTCCTCGCTGCCGGCCAGCGCTGCATGCGTCGTCGCCAACGGCATACGCGAAACGCTGACGGCACTGCTCGGCTCTCCGGTCACGCTGCGGCTGTTCGAGCCGGTCATGCCCGATCCGGACGCCTGGGACGCGATCGCGCGTGACGCCACGATGTATCGCGTTCGCGGCAGCGTCGCCGACGCCGCCATCGTTCTGCGCGCAGCCGATGCGATCGCGTTCGCAAGCGCGGTCTTCGGCGAGCCCGCGGTCCCG
>DATDGN010000087.1:0-9514 GCA_036522095.1 Candidatus Cybelea sp.
GATCACGCTCAGATCCTGAGCTTCGTTCGGCGCACGCAGCCGCCGTCCGAGGCGTCGCTCGCGCAGGCCGACACGGAGGCGGTGGGCTGGAGCGTCGGCCGCGCCGGCGCCGACGGCATCGGCATCGCGCTGCCCTCCAGCAGTGGCCTCTACACGCTCTCGGTGCTGGACATCTGCGACGACGGCAGCGTGAGCGAGGCGTCGTCCACCGTCGTCGTGCGCTGACGACGGCAGGGAGATCGCCATGGCGTTGATGCTGCTCGACACCTACGGCCTGGTCTACCGGGCGTTCTTCGCGTTGCCGCCGCTGAACACGACGGCGGGAACGCCGATCAACGCCGTCTACGGCTTCACGATGATGCTCAACAAGCTGATCGCGGACGAGAAGCCGACGCACGTCATCGCGGCATTCGACAAGGGCATGCCCGCCGATCGCGTCGCGCTCTTCGCGGAATACAAGGCGCAGCGGCGCGTGATGCCCGACGAGCTGCGCGGCCAGTTCGCGCTCGTGCGCCGCGTGTTGGAAACGTTTGGCATCCCGATCGTCGAGATCGACGGACAGGAGGCGGACGACGTCATCGCCACGCTCGCGGCCCAGGCCGAAGAGGCCGGCGAGCAGACCGTGGTCGTCACGGGCGATCTCGACCTCTTGCAGATCGTCGACGAACGCACGACCGTGTTGACGACCCGCCGCGGCATCACGGAGCTCGGGCGCTACGATCCGGCCGCCGTGCGCGAACGCTTCGGGCTGGAACCGGCGCAGCTGCCCGACTTCCGCGGCCTCAAGGGCGACCCGTCGGATAATCTGCCCGGCATACCGGGAGTCGGCGAGAAAACGGCGAGCAAGCTGTTGCAGTCCGCCGGTTCGCTCGACGCGCTCGTCGGCAATCCGGCCCTCGCGGGAAGTCCGAAGCTGGAGAAGCTGATCGAGCAGTACGGCCAGCAGGCGTGTCTCTGCCGCGCGGTCTCGATGGTGCGCCGCGATCTGCCGCTGCCCGTCGATTGGGAGAGCAGCCGCTACACGCCGCCGCCCGAGGGCGAGCTGTATCGCCTGTACAGCGAACTCGAGTTCAAGACGCTGCTGGCGAAACTGTCGCCGCCGCCGGATCTTCCGCTGTTCCAAAGCGGCGAGCGTCTGCAGGGAGACTATCGAAGCTACGTCGCGTCGGTCGATCCGCCGGAGTTCGCGCAGCTCGCGCAAGATCTGAGCGCGCTCGCGGACTCACGGCGCGTAGTATTCGCGCTTGCGGGCGAGGCGTTCGGCGTGAGCGCCAAAGCCGGCGACGGCGTGAGCTTCGGCCGCAGCGCGCTCGCGCACGCGCCGGTGCGCGCCGCTCTCGAACGCATATTTGGATCGAACGCGCGCGTGGGGGCGTACGACGCGAAGCGGCTGCTGCGCGCGCTGAGTGAGGCGGGCGTGGGCGGCGCGCGCTTCGCGGACGACGCGATGATCGCCGTGCACCTGCTCGATCCGTCGCGCGGCTTCGCACAGGTCGACGACGCCGCGCAGCGGTTCCTCGGCGTCGAGCTGCCGGACGACGCCGCGGCTCACGCCGACGCCGCCTTCGCGCTCGTCGAGAAGGGCCGCTCCGAGCTGGAGTCGCGCGACCAGCTCCGGCTGTACGAAGACGTCGAGGTGCCGCTGGCGCCGGTCCTCGCGAAGATGGAATCCGCCGGCGTCACGATCGATGCCCGCGAGCTCGAGATCGTCGGCGCGGAGGTCGAGGCCGCCGCCGCGCGGCTGCAAAAGCAAATTCACGACTTCGCGGGCGAAGAGTTCAACATCGGCTCGCCGCAGCAGCTCGGGAATGTGCTCTTCGGGAAGCTGCAAATTCCCGGCGGTAAGAAGACGAAGACGGGATGGGCCACGGGCGTCGAGGTGCTGCAGGGTCTGGCGCGCGAGTACCCGATCTGCGCGCTCGTGCTCGAGTGGCGCGAGGTGACGAAGCTCAAGAACACCTACATCGACGTGATCCCGCGGCTGGTCGATCCGCGCGACCGGCGCCTGCGGACCGAGTTCAATCAAACCGCCACCGCGACCGGACGGCTATCGTCGACCAATCCCAACCTGCAGAACATCCCGGTTCGCGGAGAGCTCGGCCGCCGGATTCGCCGCGCGTTCGTCGCCCGCGACGACGACTACGTGCTGCTCGCCGCGGACTACAGTCAGATCGAGCTCCGGCTGATGGCGGAGCTCTCCGGCGACGCCGCGATGCGCGCCGCATTTCGCGAGTCGGCGGACATTCACGATTACACGGCGCGCCAGATCTTCAACGTGCCCGCCGACGGGATGGTCGACGGCAATCAGCGGCGGATGGCCAAGAGCGTCAACTTCGGCCTCTTCTACGGCATGTCGGACTTCGGTCTCGCGCAGCGCCTCGAGATCAGCCGAGCCGAGGCCAAGGAGATGACCGCGGCCTACTTCGCGCGCTTTCCGGAGGTGCGCGCGTACATCGAGAATACGATCGCGCAGGGGCGCCGCACCGGTTACGTGTCTACCATTCTCGGCCGCCGCCGCTACATGCCGGGATTGATCTCCGGCAACTACATGTTGCGCGCCGCGGCGGAGCGCGAGGCGACCAACGCGCCGCTGCAAGGCAGCGCCGCCGACCTGATGAAGCTCGCGATGGTGCGCATCGACCGGGCGCTGGAGGAGGCCGGCCTCGACGCCGCGATGCTGCTCCAGATCCATGACGAGCTGATCTTCGAGGTGCGCAAACGCGATCTGCGGCGCGTCTCGGCGCTCGTGCGCGATCACATGGAGAACGTCATCGCGTTGTCGGTGCCGCTCGAGGTCACGCTGAAGTCGGGTCGCAACTGGTACGACGTCGAGCCGCTCGGCGACGAGGCGTTCCAGCGTGTATAACCTCGCGTTCCTGCTCGCGGCGGCGTTGCCGGCCGTCGTCGTCCACGCGCCGCACGCGGACCTCACGCTCGAGGTCGCGCGCACGCAAGCGCAGCGCGAGTATGGCCTGATGAATCGTACGCGGCTCGCGCCGAACACCGGCATGATCTTCGTGTTCGGCGGCGACGCGCCGGTGGCGTTCTGGATGAAGGACACGCTCGTTCCGCTCGACATGCTGTTCATCGCCGCCGACGGCACGGTGCGTCGCGTCTTCGCCGACGTCGCCGTCGTGCCGCGCTCTCTTCCGGACGCGAACATCCCGCGCGAGAGCGACGTCGCAAAATACGTCATCGAGCTGCCCGCCGGCGAGGCGGCCCAGGACGGAATCGCGGCGGGCGTGCATCTCGACCTGCGGAGCGTTCCTCCCGCGACCTAATGCCGGAGCTGCCGGAGGTTGAGACGATCGTCCGCGGCTTGGCCGGGACGATCGTGGGAAGCACCATCGAACGCGCGGAGCTGCGTCTCGCGAGGATGGCGATCGCGCCGACCGGCACGCGGTTCGATCGGGCCGTCGCCGGTGAGCGAATCGCCGGCATCCGCCGGCGCGGGAAGTATGCCGTCATCGAGCTCGGCTCGGGCCGCTGCCTGGTCACGAGCCTGCGCATGACCGGCCGGCTGGTGGTGGCGCCCGCCGCGGCGCCGGAGTACCCGGGGACGCATCTGCTGCTGCACCTGAGCGGCGGCCGCCACTTGCGCTTCTCGGACGTCCGCACGTTCGGGCGCATGCGCCTCGTCGCCCCGGGCGAAGCGTGGGACCGGGAGCTCGGCGTTGAGCCGCTGTCCACAGACTTTACACAGCAGGCCTTTGCGGGTATGCTGGCGGGGCGGACGACGCCGATCAAGGTATTGCTCCTCGATCAGCGGCGCATCGCAGGCATCGGCAACATCTATGCGTGCGAGGCGCTCTGGGAAGCCCGGGTACGTCCGAGCCGGCCCGCCCGGGCATTGACAAAACCGGCAATCCGCCGCCTACGTCACGCCATCGTCGAGGTTTTGCAACGCGCCATCACGATGCGCGGAACGAGCGTCGACGACTACGTGGACGCCGGCGGATTAAAAGGAAGTTTTCAGAACGACCTGGGCGTCTACGGCAGACTCGGCATGCGGTGCCGGCGATGTGGTACCGGCCGGATCGTTCGAACGGTGCTGGCGCAACGCGGAACGTGGTGGTGCCGCAAGTGCCAAAGATGAAGTAAAATTTATGAAAGTGGGAAATTTACATCTCTACAACTGAAGTCGCTCCGATCAACTACGAAGAAGATCAAATGGCGCTGGAGCAGCGCCTCTACGAGGAATCGCTGCGTGTCCTCGACGAGGGCCAAGTACTCACGGGCACGATCGTGCAAAAGGACAAAGACGAAGTACTCGTCGACGTCGGCGGGAAATCCGAAGGCGTTCTCCCCTTCCGCGAGCTCTCGCTCGCCATCGATTCCAAACTGCTGCGGGTCGGCGATACGCTCGAGGTCATGGTGCATCGCATCGACGAGATGGACGGCACGCTCTTCCTATCCGAGCGGCGCGCCCGCGCGTTGAAGACGTGGGAAAAGGTGATCGAGGCTCACGACCGCGACGAAGTCATCGAGGCGACGGTCACGCAGGTCGTCAAGGGCGGAGTGCTCGTCGATCTCGGCATGCGCGGCTTCGTGCCCGCGTCGCAGATCCGGCGTCAGCCGGTCGGAAACCTCGACGAGCTGGTCGGCCAGCATCTTCGCCTGAAGGTGATCGATCTCGATCACAAGCGCCATCGCGTCGTGTTGTCGCAGCGTCTCGTCCTCGAGGAAGAGCTCCAGGCCAAGAAACAGGAGCTGCTTGATACGCTCGAGGTCGGTCAAATCCGGGAGGGCGTCGTCGTGCGGCTCGCCGATTTCGGCGCGTTCGTCGACCTAGGCGGAATCGACGGCCTGATTCACAACAGCGAGCTCTCGTACGCGCGGATCAAGCACCCGTCGGAGGTCGTCAAGATCGGCGACGTCGTTCAGGTCGAGATCATGAAGTTCGATCCGGACGCCAAGAAGGTGAGTCTCTCGCTCAAACACGCGCTTCCGGATCCATGGGATCAATACGCCGACCGGCTCTACGAGACGAACAAGCTCACCGCGCAGGTCGTCAAGGTGACGCCGAACTACCTGCTGGTCGAAGTCATTCCGGGCATCTTGGCGATGGTTCCGAAGGGCGAGTTCAACGCGGCGGCCCAGTTCGCGGCGGGACAAGAGGTCGAAGTCACGCTGTTGACGATCAACCACGCCACGCGCCGCATCACGGCGTCGATCCAGCACGTCGCCGACATTGCGCCCGAAGAGATCGAGCGCTATGCCGTCGAGGAAGAGAGCGACGACCCCGCGGCGCCGCCCGGGGTAAACTCCGCCGCGCCCAACGCGAGTTCGGAGCCGCCGCCGGAGAGTTAGTGCGCGTTGGTCTGACCGGCGGCATCGGGGCGGGGAAAAGTCAGGTCGCGACGTACTTCGCCGAGCTCGGTGCCTTCGTGGTCGACACCGACGCTATCGCGCGCGAGGTCGTTGCGCCCCACAGCGACGGATTGATGCAGATCGCGCGGGTGTGGCCGCAGGTCGTGCGCAGCGGCGTGCTCGATCGGGCCGCTCTGGCCGAGATCGTCTTCAGCGACCCCGCTGCGCGCGAGCGCCTGAACGCCCTGCTCCATCCGCACATTCGACGGCGCGCGATGGAGCGCGAGGCCCTAGCCAAGCCCGGGCAGATTATCGTCCACGTCGTGCCGCTGCTCTTCGAAACTGGGTATGACCGTCTCGTGGACAAGTCAGTACTGGTCGTGGCCCCGGTCGAGCAGCGGATCGCGCGCGTCGTCGAGCGCGACCGCATCGATGCGGCGCGCGTGCGCGCGCGGATCTCCACGCAGATTGCGCCGGAGCAGGCGCATCCTCGCGCGGACTTCATTATCGAGAACGACGGTAACCTCGAGCACCTACAGGAGCGCACGCGCGAGGTCTTCGCGGCCCTGTCTTAAGGAAGTCTTCATCTGGGCGGTGGAAAGCGGACGCCTGGAGGGCCGGCGGGCCGAAATTCTCAGGAAATCCTGAGTTTACCGAGCGCTTGTATGGGAAAGAGTACTTCTATCCATTCCAAGAGAGGATCAGACATGGCACAAGAATCAGGGCAGGCCGGCGGGATGAGCGTTCGCGAGGCAGGCCGTCGCGGCGGCGAGCGCGTCAAGGCAAAGTACGGCTCCGAATTCTACGAAGAAATCGGCCGTAAGGGCGGCGAGGCCACCAAGAGCAAATATGGCCCGTCGTTCTATGAGGTCATCGGCCAGAAAGGCGGTCAGCGCCCGAAGCGTAAGGCCGCGGCCTCTTAGGGTATAACTAACGCAGACCGATGGCTGAAAAGCAGGAGCGCGCGGCAAAGCGCGAGATGTCCGTGCGAGAAGCCGGCAAGAAGGGCGGCGATACCGTTCGCGATCGTTACGGGTCGACGTTCTACGAAGACATTGGGCGCAAGGGCGGAAAGGCTACGCGCGACCGTCACGGCGTCGAGTTCTACGAGTCCATCGGTCAAAAAGGCGGGAAGGTCGTCAAGGAAAAGTACGGTTCCGACTTTTACGAGGAGATCGGACACAAGGGCGGTCAGAAAGTCAAGAGGCTGATCGCCGAAGCGAAGAAAAAACTGAGCGACGAGAACGGCTGACGCGCGTCAGCGGTGAATGTCGACTCCGCCGCTCAGCTTCCCGAGGTGGATGGTATTGTCGTCGAAGTTCACGGTGATACCGTCGATCCTCATCGTTTGGTCTCCCGAGTGAACGTAACTCGGATGAGTCATGCGTAATAGCTTGGCGTCGTTCGTCCATGTGACGAGGTCCGTATCGAAGGCGCGGCGCTGCGGGTCGTCGATGCGTTCGATGTGGACCTTTCCCACCGCCGTGAAGTCCAGCGATTCGATGTTGAGCTTGATGTGCTCGGCGGAGATGCGTAGGTACGGCTTCCCTTTACGGAAGACGACGCCGTTGCGCACGCCGTCCACGGTGCCGCTCATTCCGTCCGGCGAGAGGTGCGCGCGGTCGTAGTCGAAGCTCCACGACTTCGTGCTGATGTGATTGTTCATCACGTGGCCGCCGTGGAGGTCGATCGGCGTCTGTCCGGGGGGCAGAGGTGGTGTGCCGCGGCCCGCCAGCGCGATCTCCACGATCACCCAGACGATGAACACGGCGCCCGCCAAGAAGGCGAGCCGGCGTATGAGTCTCTTCCTACCACTCATCGGCGCCCACGTCCGATTCCGCCGCCGGCAGCGGCAACAAGTGCAGTAAGGGCAGCGCGTACAACCCGATCAGCATCCAGGCTATGAACGTTGGACCAACTCGCGAAAAGACCGTCGGAACGCGCGGGCCCACGCGTCCGCTGACGATGGTCCGGCGCGCCAGCCCGGCGCGCTCCCGCCACGTTCCGTCCGGCGCGATGATGCCGCTGACTCCCGTCGCGGCCGCGCGGACGACGTAGGCGCCGCTCTCGATGGCTCGCAGCTGCGCGATTTGCGCATGCATGTAGGGGCCCGACGTCTCTCCGAACCACGCGTCGTCCGTGCTGATGACGAGGAGCTGCGCGCCTTTGCGCACCTGCGCGTAGGCGAGGTCGGCGAAGGCGGACTCCCAACAGACGAGCGGGGCGATCGGCAGGGCGCGCGTCGGATAGACGCCGTCGACTCTTCCCGGCGTCAGCCCACCATTGAGGTTGGCGATGTACGGCAGCCACGAGAGGAAGGCCCGCCCCGGAAACCATTCCGCAAACGGCACGAGCTGACGCTTGTGGTAGATCGAGTACGCGCCGTTGGGCGCGAAGATGTAGAGCGCGTTGTAGATGGCGGGCCCCGCCACGTCGAGGCTCCCCGCGACGATCGTCGCGCGAGTTCGTCGCGCGAGGTTCTCGAAGCGCGTCAGCAACGCGGGATCGCCCTCGAGGTCCGTGGTGATGACGGTCTCCGGCCACACGACGAGCCGCGGGTGCTTCGCCGCCGCGACGCGCGTCATCGCCGAATAGCGGCGCACGGCGAGGCCGAGAGAACTCCATTTGAACGACTGCGCGATGTTGCCTTGAATAGCGGCGACGGGGATCGTCGCCGGCGCGAGAGCGCGCGCCGGCCACGCCGTCCAGGCCGCGACCGTCGCCACGATCGCGGCCGCGACCGCGATCCCGAACGGGCGCCACGCCTGCCGGCGTAGCGCGTCCGCACCGTACGCGCCCAGCACGCACAGCGTAAACGTAATCCCGTACGTGCCGGCGTACGCCGCGATGGCGCGCAGCGGCGTTTCGGCTTGCGTGTAGCCCAGCTGATCGAACGGCACCGCGAGGGCGCCGATCGAGCGCAGCCATTCGCAGATCGTGAACGCCGCCGCCGCTCCTAACGGAGCGATCGCTCGATGCATGCGCGCGTAGGCGAAGGCAGCCAAGGCTCCGGCCAATGCGAAGAACGGCGCCTCGACCAGCGCCGGTCCCAGCGCGAGAAAAGGGCCGAAGACGCCGATGTAGTGACCGACCGTGTGCCCGACCCACGCGAAGTCCAGCGCGAAGAAGATCAGTCCCGCGAACCAACCGAGGAGCGCCGCGCGCTTCCAGGAAGCGCCTTGCCACACCCAGAACAGCGCGCCAGTCCCAAACGGGACGAGCCATACTGCGCCGAACTTCGGGAATGCGGCCGACAACGCCAGGGCTGCGCAAACAGCGATTCCCGCGTCGCGCACGGCGGTCGAGGAGAGCATGATTCGCAAATTGAATTTCGGTTTTATCGTCGTGTTTGTAACGGCGTTCATCGTTGCGGCGTGCGGTCGTCAGGTGACGCCGAACCCTCCGGGTCTCGGTGCGGGCGGCGCACCTCCTGGGTATCTAGCCATACACTTTGACGTATCGGCACCCTTCAACTTCTCCAACTACCGGTACATGGTCGTGTTCAACACGACCGGCAACGGTTTCACGCCTTCGACCGACACCCTGCAAACCAACTGGCGCGGATACTCGTTCGCCGCCGTGGCGCTCGGCAACGGCATCGCGTCGTCGGCCGAGGCCGTCCAATTCGTGCCGAACAAGAATCCTCATATACCGCCCAACTGGCTCACGCTGGGCACGACGCCGAATCAATTCTCGTACAATCTCAACAGCAACGGGACCGGCACCGAGTTTTCGATCCTCGCGTTGAAGTCGATCTTCAAAGGCATCGCCTCGCCCTCTCCGTCTCCGAGCGCCAGCCCACCGGAGAACTGGACGTTCAACGCCTTCACCACGCAGGCCGGAAACAAGGGGCAGTGGTTCTTCCTCGACTCGATGGGGCCGGGCGGCCCCGTCGACCCGCAGTTCGTCTCGCCGGTGCTGAACATGGCGACGTGCTTCGACATCACGCGCTACGCGTACGACATGTCGGTACCCGATCCGGCCGCGCAAATCGTCAGCATCGAGATATCCAACAACCCGGTCGTAAACCACTGCTAGTTCACCCACGCTATTTTAAAATCGACCTTCAACTGACCGACCGTCGCTGGTCGCGCGAGAGGCGGCCGACGTCCCGCTTTGGCGGCGTGTGAATGCGCCGCGGAGCCACGGATGGCGGGAGCGGCGCAGAGGCCGAGTGCAGCGAGGCGCCGGATGCGCCGAGCAA
>DATDGN010000088.1:0-19014 GCA_036522095.1 Candidatus Cybelea sp.
GGTGTTTGCCTCAAGCGTAGCGGGTGGGGCTTGCGCCGTCTGTCACGTTCGGACGGTTTGGAGCACAATCGGTCACAACCGGCACGGCCGTCGCGTTACGTCTAATTCGACATGTGGGAAGAGCGCACGTGGCGGCGGCACGAGGATCGCGAGATGGTCTTCCGCGTGCGGAAGAGCAGCGCCGGGCGGCACTGGGACGGCTTCGAAGCGATCCTATACGACGCGTCCGCGGGCCTCTCGGAGCAGCAGTTCGTGCGGCATAACGTCAGCATGCAGGTCGGGCGGCCGGTCCTCGTCACCAGCCGTTGCGACGGCGAAACGCTGCGGCGCCTTCAGGTACCGGGCGACGTCAAGATCGTGCCTCCGGGCGTGCCCCGCGTCTGGGAGACCGAGTCGGCCACGATCAAGCTCTCGATGTATCTGAGCCCGACGCTGATGTTCTCGACGGCCGCCGCGATGGGCGTCGATCCGGATCGAGTCGCGATCGCTCCACGGCTCCACGTCCGCGATCCGCGCATCGAGTATATCGGCTGGGCCGTCAAGGCCGAGCTCGAGGCCGTCGAGCCGCTCGGCCGTTTATACGGCGACAGCCTCGGCATCGCGCTGGCAGCGCACCTGCTGCGGGCCTACGCGCCCGCCGCGATGCCCCGCGGCGACGCGCGTTTGCCGCGCCGGCGACTCGGGCGCGTGCTCGACTTCGTTCGCGCGAATCTCGCGAGCGATCTGTCGTTGGCGGAGCTGGCAAAAATCGCCGGCGTCAGCCCCTCGCACTTCAAAACGCTTTTCAAAGAGACCGTCGGCATGCCGGTGCACCAGTACGTGATCCGGCGCCGCGTCGAATACGCGGCCGAGCTGTTGCAGGGCGGCGACCCGCCGCTGGCCGACGTGGCGCTGCAGGCCGGTTTCGCGAACCAGAGCCACATGGCGCGCTGCATGCGCCGCATCCTGGGCGTCACTCCGGCCCAGGCTAGGCCCCTACCAGTTTCTCGTACTTTCTAAAGATGACGAAGTAACTCGTCGCGATGAACGCGATCGCGAAGGCGAGCAGCGCGTCGCCGATCGTCGCGGCGAGGCTCCCGCGATGCGGCATCAGCATGCGCGCGCCGTAGCGCAGGACGAAGGCGCCGGCGAAAATCGCCACGGTGACCCACGACGAGCCGAGATACATGACGCCGCGCCGATCGGTCGGGCGCACGTCGGTGTGCATGCCGCGCAGGACGCCGAACGGGATGCCCGCGACGGCGCCCACGATCAAACCCAGCGCGAGATCCACGGGCGGAGCCGGGTTGAGCAGCTGGTTGGCGTAGATCGCCCACGCCGTGAGCGCGCAGAGAAGGATCGGCGCGAACCACATCCGTGTCACGCTGATGCGCTGTGGCCGGATCAGGCGTATTGCTAGGATCGCGACCACGAGGACCAGCGGCAGCAGTTGTAGCCACGCCGGTCCGCTCGTGCCGGACTGCGTTACTTGATCTCCACCTTGGCGCCGGCTTCTTCGAGCTTCTTCTTGACCTGCTCGGCCTCGTCTTTATTGACGCCCTCTTTGACGGCCTTGGGCGCGCTCTCGACGAACGCCTTGGCCTCGGTGAGCCCGAGGCTGGTCAGCTCGCGCACCGCCTTGATGACCTTGATCTTCTCCGGCCCGACCTCCGAGAGAACGACGTCGAATTCGGTCTTCTCGGCGACCGGCGCCGCGGCGGCGCCCGGAGCGGCGGCCATCATCGCGACCGGCGCGGCGGCGGAGACGCCGTATTTCTCCTCGAGCTGCTTCACGAGGTCTGCGAGCTCGAGAACGGTGAGCTTGTCGATTTGTTCGATGAGTTCGGCAACTGCCATGGTGTGTCTGTTTTCCTTTTAAGCGATGGGTGCTGCGCTGGCTCTTTGTTCGCGAATGGCGTTCAGGACGCGCACGAGGCCGCTCTGATTCCCGGAGAGCACGGTGACGAGCCCGCGAATCGGGTTGGCGAGCGAGCCGACGAGGTTGGCGATCAGCTGCGGCTTCGACGGAATCTTGGCAAGCGTGTCGACCTGGGCCGCGTCCACGATCTTTCCGTCGATGTACGCGGCCTTGACCGCGACCTTCTTGACGGTGTCGCTGAACGTCTTGAGCGCCTTGGCCGGCGCCACGGGATCGGCTCCCGCGAAGACGATGCCGGTCGGGCCGGCGAGAACCCCTTCGAGCTGCCCGGCGAGATCGCCGGCCGCGATGCGGAAGAGCGTGTTCTTCACGACCGCATACGTGTCGCCGCCCTTGCGAAGCTCGCCGCGAAGCTTGGTGATCTCGGCCACGCTGAGCCCGGCGTAGTCGGTGAAGAACAGGTTCTTCGACGCCGCGAGCTTCTCGCTGAGCTCAGCGATGGCGGCTTCTTTTCGAGCGGTCGGCATGCGTGCTGCTTTCACTTCTCAAGACGATGTGCGAAATCAAAAAGCGCCCCGTATGCGAGGGCGCCCGTCTCGATGACCGCATCGCCGACCGGCGAGGCGGGATCTCGTTTGCGTCCTCGGTAGCCATGAATTAAGGCCTCGCGGCCGGCTACGGTCTCTGGAGCCGTCGGTTAGACTACCACAAGCGCGGCCGGGAAGGCAAGGCTTTTTGCAAGAAAGCGTCCGCATGGCGGAGCTGAAACCGGCGGACGCACTCGAGCGGCTCAAGGCCGGCAACGCGCGCTTCGTGGCCGGCACGCCGCGTGCCGAGCCCTTCGGTGCGCGCACCGCGGCACTGGCGAACGGCCAGAGCCCGTTCGCAGTCGTGCTGGGGTGCTCCGATTCGCGCGTTCCGGTCGAGACGGTCTTCGATCAGGAGCCGGGAACCCTGTTCGTCGTGCGCGTCGCGGGGAATTTCCTCAACGCGGACGGGCTCGGTTCGATCGAATTCGCGATTGAGGCGCTGAAGTCCAAGCTTATCGTCGTGCTCGGTCACGAGAGCTGCGGCGCCGTCGGGGCCGCGCTGCAATACGTTGGGGACGGCGTCGTGCAACCGGGGCACATCCAGGAGCTCGTCAACGCGCTCGTTCCGGCCGTCCTGGCGACGCGCGGCGCCGGCGATTGGCACGCAAGCGCCGTCGCCGAGAACGTCGAACTGACCGTCAAGGCCATGCTCGCCCGCTCGCGCATCATCGCCGGCGCGGCCGAGCGCGGCGACGCGCAGGTAGTCGGTGGAATCTACAGCATTCGCACGGGAAACGTTTCGTTCGCATAGCGGGCTTCTGAAGTCCGTCGTCGATTTCGTGTGCGACCGCCTGTCGCTGGCAGTCGTCGCGGTCGGGACCGTGCTGATGGTCCTCGTGTTCTTCGTGGTGGAGAACAACGCGACGCATATCGGCTACTACCCGATCGTATTCTCCGGCAACTCGGATCGCGTCGAGGTGGAGGCGGGTGCGCCCGGCGCCGGCGGCTTGCAGACCGGCGATCGCATCGACCTGCAGTCGCTGACGCAGCCCGAGCGTTTCGCGCTCCTGCGCGGCGCCCCGACCGACGCGCACATGACCGTTCGGGCGTGGCGCGACGGCCGCTTCTACCAGGAGCGCCTCACCGCAAGTTCTCTCGATCGCTCGCCGCGCGCGAAGCTGACGCGCGACGTCGGAATCCCGCTGAGCTTCTTCCTGTCGCTGGCGCTCGCAAGCGCGCTGTTCCTGCTGCGGCCGCGGCCGATCACGCTCGCGTTCTACTTCTACACGATCCTGATGCTCGTCAAGGTGAACCAAACGGCGCTCGATTTGGCGAGCTGGCCCATCAGCATGGCGAGCGACATGGCGATCCAAGTCGTCTATCCGCTGGCTCAGCTCATGATCCTGATCTTCGCACAGCGGCTCTATGGGCGCCCCAGCCGCACCTGGCCCGTGCTCTTCGGCCTCGCTCTGGTGCTCTCGCTGGTCGTCTTTCTCGTGTGGCTCGATCCGATCGTCTGGATGGTCTTTCAGCGCTACGGCATACCCGGTCCGACGCAGCTTTTCATGAGCCTCTCCGACGTTCTGCTGCTCGTTGTGGTCCTGTGTGCGCTCGCGTACATCGCGTCTGGCGCCACGGGGCTCGAACGCATGCGCGTCACGTGGGTGATCGCGGGCATCGCGCTCTCGCCGATCCTCGACTTCACCTGGGCGATCGCCAACGTGCTCTACACGCTCTTCGGCAACCAGTCCGTCGTGCTGTTGAACCTGCAGCACTGGACGGACGTGCTCGGGCCGTGGTTCGGCCTCGCCGGTTGCGCCTTCGTCGTCTACGGCTTCCTCTCCGAGCGCGTGATCGACTTTCGGTTCGTCATCGGCCGCGCGGCGATCTACGGATCGATCACGGCCGTACTGCTGCTGCTCTTCGGGATCCTCGAGTGGTGGGCGGAGCAGCTCTTCGAGAGCACGCGCCCTGCGATCTACCTCAGCCTGTTCGCCGCGCTCTTCATCGGCTTCTCGCTGAACGCAATACACGGCCGCGTCGAGGATTTCCTCGACACGTTCTTCTTCCGCGATCAGCGTCGCGCCGAAGAAGCGCTGCGCACCGCGTCGCGGGCGCTCGCGAACACGTCCTCGGAGAGCACGCTCATCGACTTCCTCGTCGACGAGCCCGTGCGGGTTCTCGGGTTGAACTCCGCCGCGCTCTTCCTCGCGAGCAGCGCCGGCGGCGATTTCGAGCGCACCGCCGATCGCGGGTGGAACAGTCGCGAAGCGGAGACGATCGACGCGGAGGATCCGTTGATCGTCGAGCTGCGCGCGCAGCTCGGGGCGATCGTGCTGGACGGACGCCCGCGCGCGGAAACGATCCTGCCCGGCGGCGAGAAGGCGCCGTCGCTCGTCGTGCCGCTGGTGATGCGCGGCGCGGTCTTTGGCTTCGTGCTCTACGGCGCGCGCAGCAACGGGCTGCCGCTCACGAGCGACGAGCACCGGCTACTCGAGGCGATCACCCGCAGCGCGGCCGCGGCGTACGATCACATCGACGCGGACAAATCCCGCGCTCGCATCGCCGAACTCGAAGCCAAGCTGCGCGAGATTGGCGCTACTTAGACGGTCGCCTTTACGCGGTTGGGGTCGACCTTAACGCCCGGACCCATCGTGCTAGCCAGCGTGACGCTGCGCAGGTAGGTGCCCTTCGCCGCAGACGGCTTGGCGCGAACGATCGCGTCGAGCAGGGTGGTGATGTTCTCGACCAGGTGCGCTTCGTCGAAGCTGGCCTTGCCGACGATCGTGTGGATGATGGCCGTCTTGTCGAGGCGGAACTCGACCTTACCGGCCTTGATGTCGCGGATCGCCGCGCCGATGTTCGGCGTGACGGTGCCGGCCTTCGGGTTCGGCATCTTCTGAGCGAGGATGCGTCCCAGCTCCTTGCCGACCTGCGCCATCATGTCCGGCGTGGCCACGGCGACGTCGAACTCCGTGAAACCGCCCTTCACGCGACCGATCAGATCCTGATCGCCGACGACATCGGCGCCGGCCTCCTGCGCGGCCTTCGCGTTGTCGCCCTTGGCGAAGGCGATGACGCGGACCGTGCGCCCCGTGCCGTGCGGTAACAGGACGGTGCCGCGCACGTTCTGATCGCTTTTCTTCGGGTCCACGCCGAGCCGCACATGCGCCTCGACGGTCTCGTTGAACTTCGCGTTGGCGTTGCGCTTGACGATCGCGATCGCCTCGGGGGTCGAGAAGAGGCGCTTGCCATCGAAACCTTCGGCGAGCGTCTTGAAGCGTTTTCCGTGATGCTGCGGCATGTTAGCCCTCCACCTCGACGCCCATCGAGCGGGCCGTACCAGCCACGATCTTCTTCGCCGCGTCGATGTCGTTGGCGTTGATGTCGGGCATCTTCACTTTGGCGATCTCCTCGAGCTGGCTCTGCGTGAGCTTACCGACCTTGTTGCGGTTGGGCTCCTTGCTGCCCGACTCGATCTTCAAGGCCTGCTTGATGAGGAACGACGCCGGCGGCGTCTTCGTGATGAACGTGAACGTGCGATCCTCGAAGACAGTGATCTCGACCGGAATGATCATGCCCGCCTGCGATGCGGTACGCTCGTTGTACTGCTTGCAGAAGTCCATGATGTTGAGCGAGTAGGGTCCGAGTGCCGGACCGATCGGCGGCGCGGGCGTTGCCTTGCCGGCCGGAATCTGTAGGCCGATCTTGCCTACGACCTTCTTAGCCACGTATCTCTCCTTACGAAGCGTTGTGAACGTTTCTCCCCCTCGTAGCCGGGACCGGCGCCGGGGTATCGCGCCGCTCCTCCGTTAACGACTAGACTTTCTCTACCTGGAAAAACTCCAGCTCGACGGGCGTCTCGCGGCCGAAGATCGAGATCAGCGCGCGCAGGCGTTCCTTTTCCGGCGCGATCTCGTCGACGACGCCGGTGAAGTCGAAGAACGGCCCCGAGGTGACCTTTACGCGGTCGCCCTTCTTGAAGTCGATCTTGAGCTTGGGTGCCTCGATGCCCATCTGCTTGAGGATCGTCTTGACCTCTTTGTCCTGCAGCGGCACGGGCTTCTCGCCCGGTCCCGGGCTGCCGACGAAGCCGGTCACGCCCTGCGTGTTGCGCACGACGTACCAGGACTGATCGTCCATGATCATCTCGACCAGGACGTAACCCGGGAAGACCTTCTTGGGCGTGATCTTGCGCTTGCCGTCCTTGAACTCGACCTCGTCCTCCATGGGAACCAGCACGCGAAAGATCTTGTCCTGCATGCCCATCGAGTGGATGCGGCGCTCGAGGTTCGCCTTGACCTTGTTCTCGTAGCCGGAGTAGGTATGCACGACGAACCAGCTGCGGTTGTCCTTGGGCTTGGCTGGGGCTTCTTCGGCGCCGGGCTCGCCCTCGGCGATCTCGGTTTCGGCGAGTTCCGTCTCGGCCACGGGTTCCTCGGTCGCGGGTTCCTCGGTCACGCCTGCAACGTCGCCCATCTGGGTGTCGTCGATGATCGGCTCGTTGGCCGCGGGCTCCGGGGTATCGACGTCTTGGCGTTCGATGTCATACATGGGTCAGACTATCCCGTCGTCGGGTGGATCACGCTGAAGAGCCAGCCGAACAGCTGATCGAGGACGAACGTGAAGAGGCCGATGCCGACGACCAGCGCGATCGTGAGCACGGTGGCGGAGATCCATTCGTCGCGCGTGGGCCAGGTGACGCGGCGCAGCTCCGCGATCACGCCGCGAATGAAGTCGCCGCCTGCGAGGGTCTGGGCCGTTCTCTTCTGCTGTTCGTTCACCAAAAGTTCACCGGGTGGCAGGGCGGACAGGACTCGAACCTGCAACAACTGGTTTTGGAGACCAGGACTCTACCAATTGAGCTACCGCCCTATCTGGTCTCGCGATGCGGGTTGTGCGAGCGGCAAAAGCGGCAGTATTTCTTGAGCTCCAGCCGATCGGTCGTCTTCGATTTATTCTTTTGCGTGTTGTAGTTGCGGCGCTTGCATACCGTGCAGGCCAGGACAACCACTACGCGCGTCTCTTTCTTTGCCATCAGTAGTCTACCACAACATGAATAAAACGGACCGCCGGTCCGTTCCAGAGACCCATGCTAGCATACCCGCGAGCCGCCACGCAACCAGGCGTGGCGGCCGGGCGTGGCGCCTAGGAAGCAAGCGGACTCACCGCTGCCAAGGCCGTAGAGGGCCCGTAAGCCCGCCATGCCGGCAAAGGAAGCGGTTACTATGAGGATTCTCGGCTTCGCCCGCTCCGCAGCTATGCTCGCGGCCGGCGTCTTTGCGGGCTGCGGTGGCTCGCCTCCGCAAGGCGCGGTACCTCCGGCCGGGGCGCCGCCCGGCGCGGCACTCGTCCGGCCGCCGTCGCACGGGGTCTCGTGGATGGGCAAAGGCGTCAAGCAACAAGACTTGCTGTACGTTTCCAACGGCGATGGCGTAGTCAACGTCTATCGCTACTGGCAGCACACGCTCGTTGGAGTGCTGGGCAACTTCACGAACCCGGAGGGCGAATGCACCGACGCCGCCGGCGACGTGTACATCGTGGACGAGAAAGCCGAGAAGATCTACAAGTACGCTCACGGCGGGACGAAGGCGATCAAAACGATCGACGATTCGCCGCAAGCGCCGTTTAGCTGCGCGGTGAATCAGGCTACAGGAGATCTCGCGATCGCTAACTACGGCGAAAACTACTATGGTGCTGGGAACATCACTATCTACCCGCACGGTAGCGGCAAACCAACGATTTATAAAACCGGCGATAACTTAGATCACTTCGTGAGCTGTAATTACGACCATCGCGGAGACCTCTTCTCGACGAGCGACAATGGTTACGGTTCCTTTTACAGCTCCTACTTCTATTATCTGCCGAAGCAGGGTAAGTCGCTGAAACCGATGACGCTGCCCGGCCCGTCGCGGAGCTGGCAGTGGGGTAGTGGTGCTTCGATCGTGTGGGATGGCAAGTATTGGGTTGTCGGCACTAATAATGAGTACACTAATTACGACCTTTTGCGCTATATCATCAACGTTAAGGCCTACTACGTCAGCACGACGCAGTTGTCCGTAGCCAACAACGCCCAGCAGATCGCTATCTACCGTCCAATCGTAAAATCGCACAGCGCGGAGGTCGTCGGGACCAACGGCGCAGTGTATTACTGGAACTACCCGGCGGGAGGCAATCCCATCGGCCAAATTACCAAAGGCCTCGACGATCCGTACGGCGTCGCGATCAGCCTAGGGACGCCGTGAAGCGTCAGCCGATGTGGCGCGGCGCAGTTTCGATCGCGTTGGCGCTATGGCTCAGCGCCTGTGGCGGCGGCGCGACGCCACCGGTGCCGCCTGACATCAATCTACACCAGGTGAGATCGGCGTGGATCTCGCCAGGCTTTAGGGGAGCCGTCTCGCCACTGCTCTTCGTTTCGGATGCGGGTACCGCCGAGGTCTACATCTACAAACTGCCGGCGCTGACGGTCGTCGCGACTATTACCGGCTTCGTGCAGCCGCAGGGCGAGTGCTCCGGTCCAAAGGGTGACGTCTGGGTGACCGATGCGAGCTCCCAAACCATCTTTGAGCTGTCCCACCGCGGGCAGCTCGACAACGCGCTCAACGATTCGAGGGGATTCCCGGAAGGCTGCGCCTGGGACCCGAGTACCGGGAATCTGGCAGTCACTTCTCTCTTTGGCGTTGGAAGCTCGGCCGGCAACCTGTTGGTTTTCGCGAAAAGCTCGTACAACCCGAAAGTGTACGGAACCCGCGGGCAATACTACTATAACTTCGCGGGGTATGATGGTAGTGGCAACCTCTTCTTCGATGGGCGCGGTACCGGCGGGAACTTCATGCTTTCCGAGCTTTCCAAGGGCGCGTCTTTGCCCCACGCGCTCGCGGTAAAGGGCGGCACGATCTATTTCCCGGGCATGGTGCAATG
Organism: Candidatus Cybelea sp.; assembly: GCA_036522095.1. Taxonomy (GTDB): domain Bacteria; phylum Vulcanimicrobiota; class Vulcanimicrobiia; order Vulcanimicrobiales; family Vulcanimicrobiaceae; genus Cybelea. Next base: position 9,310 of record DATDGN010000088.1, read on the forward strand.
GGATGCGACGAACAGCGAGCTCATCGTGGGGGATCAATCCTGCGGCAACGCTTACGTTAGTTGCCTGTATCGCCTCAGAATAGGCGCCAAAAGCGCAACGATCGTGGGGCACCTTGACCTCAAGGGTTATAGTGGGAGTCCGGTCTGCGATATGATTCAGGGAGTGGTGTTTAACAAGCAGATCGCCGGGTCGGACAACGATTTCTGCGGCTATACGCCGAGCACAACGTATGTGTGGCCCTACCCGGGCGGCGGATCTCCCACACAGCATAACAGCACGACCGATTCGACGCCGGTTGGAGCGGCAATTAGCCTATGAACCGTAGTCTCAGTTTCGGATTAATCCTATGCGCGGCCGCCTGCCTGTGCAGCTGCGTGGCGCCATCGCAGCAAAACGCTGCGCCGGAGGCCTTCAGGCCCGCTGGCCTACATTCGCTCAACCGCTCCTGGATGGACGCGGGCGTGTCGAAGCAAGACCTGCTCTATGTATCCGATGATAACGGCGAAGTCACCGTATATCGCTACTGGCAACACACGCTCGTTGGCGCGTTGGCCAGCTTGACCCAGCCGATGGGCGAGTGCGTCGACAGCGCCAGCAACGTCTACATTACAGATTACCCGGCGAAGAAAATCTTCGAGTTTGCCCACGGCGGCACGAGGCCGATCAAGCAGTTGGACGACTCCCCCGATTCGCCGTATGCGTGCTCCGTCGATACGATCACGGGGAACCTGGCCGTGGCGAACGACGACGGAGCCTCGAAACAAGGCAACATCGCGATCTGGAGCAAGGGCAGCGGAACGCCGAAAATTTACGGCGACTCGAAACTCTATAATTTCAAGGCCTGTGCGTACGACAGCGCCGGAAACTTATTGACAACGAATGGCGGCAACTATTCACCCCCGGCAAGCTTCGCGTGGCTTCCGAAGGGCGGCACCCAGTTGAGCGACATTCACGTGCCCGGCCCAAACCCGAGCTGGACGTGGGGCGCCGTCGATGGGGTTGAGTGGGATGGCAAGTACTTCGGGATTAGTTTCGACTACTCTCTTTACCGTGTCATTGTGACGCATGGTCAAGCCTACTACGTCGGCATGACGAGCTTCACGTCGTCCGGCATTCGCGGGCCTTTCTGGTTCTACAACAACAAGCCGGGATCGCAGGCGACGGAACTGGTTGGGGGATTCTCCGGCAGCGGGGGCAGCAACGTGTACTATTGGAGCTATCCCGGCGGCGGGTCGCCCCTATACACCCTAACTCACGGCGTATACAAGCCGGTCGGCGTAGCGATCAGCCTGCGAACGCTCTAACTAAGGTGGTGCGCCCGGCCAGAATCGAACTGGCAACCTTGGGCTTAGGAGTCCCCTGCTCTATCCAGTTTGAGCTACGGGCGCGCACTTCGGTTCGTCCTTATTTTTATGGGCGATTTCTCAGGTCTTGCCCGCCGGGTCGTTTGACCACTGCATCGATTGGTTGCAGTTTGGTTGCATCCGGTCCGGGATTTTGGCTTACTTCGCAGCTAACCGGCCCGGTTCTAGGAAGCCGCCAATCTAGCCTGGGCCTGGGGGAGCGCCTCCTACTCTGTGCATCATCGCCTCTCTGACCCCCGCGACCGCGTGCCTGTAGACCTTCAACCTTCTAGACGCCTGCGCATGACCCATAATCTGCAATGCTCGTAATGTCGCTCCCTTCCACGAGCGTGGTCTTCGCTGCGATGTGCCGATACGAATGACACCTCCCGGGCTTGGCGAAAGGTTCCAAAGCTCAGTGACGTTCACGGTGCAAGGAGCGAATGATGACTCGGTAGTGCGCGTCCGCCATGGGGAGTAGCGTAAGTGAAGAGAAACGACTTTACCCGTCCACTAATCAGTTGCGTGGCCGCCGCTTCGCTCGTAGGTTGCGCTACCCAGACACTTCGGCAGACTCAGGAAGGCGTAGCGCTTACACCTTCGGTCGAAAGCGCTTCGACTGCATCCACGGCGGAGCGAGGGCACCCGGCTGCTGGAGGCTTTGGAACGGTCTTCGCGATGACAAAGTCCGGTAACGTAACGGTGCTGCACACCTTCGGCGGGGCCTCCGGGGATGGTGCAAACCCATACGCCGGAGTCATCGACTTGAACGGCACGCTCTACGGCACAACCGAGAGCGGCGGCGCGAACAACCGAGGAACCGTCTTCGGGATCGCCCCTTCCGGCGCGGAAACAGTCCTCCATAGCTTTGGCGGCTCGGGGGACGGCGCAGATCCGCTGGCGGGTCTCGTCAACGTCCAAGGGGCGCTCTACGGGACAACGCTGCGCGGGGGCGCGTACGATGACGGAACGGTCTTTTCGATCACACCCTCCGGTACCGAAACGGTGCTCCATAGCTTCAAAGGCTGGCGGCACGATGGCACATACCCCGCCGGGAAGCTCCTTGACGTCAAGGGTACGCTCTACGGTACGACCGAATACGGTGGCAAGGACGGACACTGCGCTACCGGCAGCAAGTCCCGCAGCATTTACGGATGCGGCGCTGTTTTCAAGATCACGACGTCAGGTGAGGAAACGCTGCTCTACAGCTTCGACGCGGCTCCCGCGGCCTTTCCGGATGCGGGCCTCATCAACGTCAACGGCACGCTCTACGGCACCGCTGGCGAGCCACACACATCCGGCCGCGGAATCGTCTTTAAGATCAGCACTTCCGGCAAAGAATCGAATCTCTACAACTTCCCCTTAAGCGGGTCGAACGGCGCGGACCCAATAGCAGGCCTCCTCAACGTCAACGGTACTCTCTACGGAACCACGCGTATCGGGGGAGCGCACAACGATGGGACCGTTTACGCAGTCACGACCTCGGGTACGCAAACCGTGCTCCACCGTTTTGCCGGCTCACGGGACGGCAAATACCCATATGCAGGCCTCATCAAGGTGGGCGGCACGCTTTACGGCACTACCAGGAGAGGAGGCGATTTCGGCCGCGGCACGGTTTTCGCGATCACGACTTCAGGAGCGGAGAGGGTGATCCATAGCTTCCGTGGCGGCTCGGCTGGCAGACACCCCTATGCGGGCCTCCTCGACATCAAGGGTATACTCTACGGAACTACCTTCGTAGGGGGCGCAAATTAGCGGAACCTCCACAGCGACGAACTGCACGTCTTTGCCCGTGCGCAAAATGGTACGAATGTACCAGGGGGAGCGTCGTTCTTGTTTCGAAGGGCAAAAATGCTCCTGTTCCGCACGCTTGGGAAACGGGGCAAGGATCGCTCGCGTACGGGGCGGTCCTTCTTTATTTGCTGCGCCGGAATACCGCCGCGCTTGCGATGGCGAGTCCGGCAAGACACGCGGCGGCCATCAAGACTTCATGCCAGACGGTAATCGAGAGGGCTCGTTCGTCCGGTTTCGCATACACATAGATCGGAACGATTGCCCCATTGACCGCCTGGACGAGACCTACCCATAGGAACATAATCACGATCACCGCGGTTAGCGAGCTCAGCGTCAGGCCTACGATCCTCTTATTGCGCGGCGCCACCGCTTCCGCGACGCCGACAAAGGCGGCCGTAAAAACCGGCGTTGTAACGAGCGGCACGAACTGCTGAGTATTTAAGGGAAGCAGAGACAGCGGAAGGCCGATCGCGTAGCCCGCAATTAGCGACAGCACGAATGCAACGGGAATGAACGCAACCCAGCGGAGCGTGCCTGGCATCCAACCGAACATTTCGCTCCCCGACTCCGTCACGTCCCCGCGCGCGGCGGCGTAAGCGCAGATCACTCCGGCGACGGCCGCGAGCCCGGTAAGCACTGCCGGCCGCGCACTCACGCCCTCGACCGAAGCCGTGATGACATAATAGATGGCCGGCGTGAGCACCGCAGCGGTGAGCGTGTATCTTACGTATCGGCGAAAGCGCGGCGCAATCGCACTGCCGCAGTAAACGAACAGTGCCGCACTTATCCCGACCGCGAACAGAGCGACCACTTGCGATGCGCTCGGCGCTAGGCGATCGACGGTACCGTAAACAAAAGCGGCAACGGCAACGGGCAAAGCCGAAAGCGGCCCCGCAAAGCACCATCGCAGCCACGTCGGCACAGCAACGCTGTTAAACCCAAGCGAGCAGGCGTTCCTGCCGAGCAAGAAGAACAGGCGCAACACTGCTATGAATCGCCGTCAGTTTATCGTGACGGGCGTTTCCGCCGGCGTGGTCGGCGGCGCCCTGGCTACCGACTCGTGCTCGTCCACCTCCAGCGGGCCAGGCCCGATCCCCGTACCGCCCTCGGGTCGCGTCTACACGCTGACCACGCAGTACGCCACGACGAACATGAAGGGCTATCGGCTCCGGACGCGGACCTACAACGGCCGCCCGGTCGGGCCGATCCTCGAGACGCATCCCGGCGAGACGCTGAGCATCCGCATCGTCAACCGTTTTCCGCCCAATCCGCCCGAGCATCCGCCCGAACACTCCGTCTTGCTGCCGAACCCGCGGGACTCGATGGAAGCCATGGACGCGACGATTCGACCCGATGCGAAGCCGTCGCAAAAGATCGATCCGATGAACAATCCCCACGGCTTCAACACGACCAACCTCCACGTGCACGGCATCCAGACGATACCGCACATCTTCGCCCCGCTCGGCACGAGCGACCCGGCTGCGGGGATGCTGCTGATCCTTCCAGGCAGCAATTTCCTCTACAACTTCCCGATACCGTCCGATCATCCGAGCGGGCTGCATTGGTACCATCCGCACAAGCACGGCTCGACCGACGTACAGGTCAGCGGCGGAATGGCCGGACTGCTCGTCGTCCGCGGACCCATCGATGAAGTCCCGGAGATCGCCGCGGCGCGCGAGATCTTCCTCGCGATCCAGTCGCTCGCGGTCAACCGCAGCAAGACGCACCCGCACCTCTACGAACGCGAGTACGTCGCATATAAGACGCCCGAACAGGGCGGCTATAACTTTGGAACCGAGTTCACCATGCTCACCGTCAACGGCGAGGCGGCGTACTGGGTTCGCAACGCGAGTAAAACGGAGCCCCCAACGTTCACTCCGCTGGGCGTCCCCGAGTATCACGTCCGCCCGGGCGAAGTCATTCGTCTGCGGCTCCTCAACGGTATGAACCGCGCGCCGCTGCTGCTCGCGTTGCCGGGCTTCGAGGCCTGGCAGATCGGGTTCGACGGCATCAACTTACTCGAAGCGCAGCCGTTCGACATGAGCGGCAGCGGCGTCACCGAGATCACGCCCGAGAACCTCTTCACGGCCCCCATCCAGCTCGCCGCGCAGGGAAACCGCGTCGAGCTACTCTTGCGAGCGCCGAAGACCGAGAAAACCTACACGTTGTCGTCACTCGACACGCGCGACATCTTCCCCTCGGCGGGCGGCAAATTCGATATCGCGCGCTTCCACGTGAGCGGAAGCCCCACGAAGATGGGCATCCCAACCAAGCTGCCCAAGCCGACCCGCGAGTACCCGATCATCGAGGACAAAGACATCGTCGCCCGACGCCGATTCGTGTTCGGCCAAGGTCCACGGCGCGACTTGCTGACCGGGTTCGGCTTCACGGTCAACGGCAAGCTCTACCAGGAGATGGAGTCCCCCACGCGGCCTCGGGTCGGCACGAGCGAGCAGTGGCACATCGTGAACGAGACCGACGACGTGCATCCGTTCCACCTGCACGAGAACTCGTTTCAGCTGTTCGCTATCAACGACAAGCCGGTTCGGCCCATTGAAATCTGGGACACCTTCGCCATTCCGCCGAAGCGAAACGGCGTCAACGGGACTCTAACGATACGCGTCCGCTTCGTGCAATGGACCGGCAAGACGGTCTTTCATTGCCACGTCCTTCCGCACGAGGACACCGGCATGATGCAGAACATCCTCATGACGTCCTGACGGGTCTTCCGACAGCCTAGAGAGTCGTCCTCAGGTCTTCTTCTTTATGACGAAGAGATGCGAGCTTGTGCTGATGCTAGGACTGACACTGATGCTCGAGCTCGAGCTCGTGCTGATGCTGCGCACCGGCGCCGCACAATTTACGCGGTTTTGAACCACGCGGCATGTCTGCTGTGTGATTCGATCGATGCGCCACACTACTCCATTATCAACGACGTATTGATATCTGGCGAAGACTTGAATAGCGAGTGCACAGAAGGCCGCGAACCCCAGCAGGCCCATGCCCAGCGTTAGCTTGGCAGCGCCTCGTTTCAACCAAGAGCTCGAATGCAAGCCGTCGCCTTCGGTGATCTGATTCATCAACGATTGCTCCGTCGAAGTTTTACATCATGGTCGGGTGCTTCAGGGCCTTATTATATACAAACCGGCGCGTGATTACCTGCATAGTTCCAGCGCCTAAAACGATGCCTGGGGTCTGCCAACGCGGCCTTAACGCACGTTAAATGGCCCACCTGGCTAAGGAATTCGCCTGCATTCAGTACGTTCGTACCATCGATTCAGGGATTTTTCATGCAGCCGCGCTATATGCGGTTGATAGAACATGAAATTTCAGCTCGTCGCGCGCCGCTCTGCGGTCGTTCTGATCGCCCCCGCCATCCTTGCCGCCTGTGCTGGTGGGCCCCCGGGAGTCACACCTCCGGGCGTGCATCCGGCCTGGTGGCGCGAGGCCCCGGCCGCCGCTCGGGCCGGCGTCTACGTCGCCCAAGCCAACGGCGCAGCCGACGGAATAGTCTTCGGTTTCGGCGCGCAAGACCGCAAGAATAAAGCGCCCAGGTGTTCGATCGGCAATCAGAAGTTCGCAGACACCGCCATCGCCGCGGACCCGGCTGGTAATCTCTATCTCGCAAACGTCCAGAACGGCACGGTTAACGTGTATGGCCCGAATTGCGGCAGCCTGATCGCGACGCTTTCCGATCCATACGGCTCCGACAGCGACGTCGCGCTGCACGGCAGCACGATCTACGCGGTCGGATCGGAACACGTTGCGGTGTGCACGCGCAAGGGCTGCACGGCGGCGCTCACCGATCCGTCGATACTCCAGCTCGAGACCGCCGCCGTCGACTCCAAGGGTAACGTCTGGGCATCGTTCTACGATCAGCAGGGCCGCATCTCGCTCATGGTCTGGCGGAACGGAGCGATGCCGGGGCACGCGGTGAGCGGCTACGTCAACCAAAACACGCCCGGCGGTCTGATCTTCGATAACCACGACAACCTCGTCTCCATTCAGACGCGCTTCTTCCATGCGTACGCGTACCGGTGCGACGCGGCCGCCTCCGCGTGCACCAGCACGGGAACCTTCACGCTCCATGCCGCGTCACTGTTCGGCGCGCTCAACGCGCAGAATACCGATATCCAGGTAACCGACTATGCGAACGACTCGGTCGACGTCTACGCGTATCCCGGATTCACGTACGAGTACAGCTACGATAGCGGTTTGCTCAAGACGTCCAGCGTCCAGGGCATAGCACAGACGCGCTGACTCGCGCCGTAGCCTACTTCCGAATGATCCTTCCGGTCTTCACGACCTCAAACGCGGAGTTGGGCACGTTCTTGAGCTGATCGAGGTCGTTGTCGTTCCAACAGCGCGACGCCCGGCCGCCCTCGCCCTGAAAATACCAGTTCGAGCCGTTATCGGCGACGAACATGCCGTACGTCTTCATCGCCACCGCGATGACGTGCGCCTGACCCGTGATGTGCGAGATGTCGTACGACGCCTTCATGCGGATGCGCAGTCCCATCGGCGGAAGCGTCTTGGCGCGGCTGTTGCTGGCGTAATGGGTGGCGGGGTGGATGTAGCCTTCTTGCGTCTGGCTGAAGGTGACGCGCAGCGCGTGTTCGATCGTGCCGGCCTGCACCTCGGCGCACTTGATCAGCGCGGGCAGGATCGGGAGGCCGGCGGCGTCGGCTGAAGTCCAGCCGTTGGGGCGCAGTTTGTTCGTATTGAGCGGGAAGATCGCGCCCGAGCCCGCACGCCAGCGCGCGCCGTCGTGGATCGGATACGCGTCCCACATCTCGTAGAGCTTACACTTCACCTGCTGCAGAATGAGCACGTGACGATCGCCGGTAGAATGTTTGCCGCCCTCGATCTGCGCGTTTTCAGGAATCGGATACGGGCCCGGGTCGCTCTGCGATCCGTACAGGAACCTAACCGGCACTCTCTTCTGCGTGCCGGAAACGATGTTGAACGGAATGCCGTAAGTCGGATTCTGTCCAAAATCCGGGTGCAGGTTTCCGGGCAGCGCCTTGATGTACGCGTCCGAAAGCGGATCGAGCGGATACTGCGAGATGTCGGTATTCCATGGATTGTTGGATGGAAAGATCTGACAGCCGCCCACCATCGGAATCGCGGGGGATACGCGCGCGCCGCCGCTCGCGCCGGGCGGCTGCAGGACGCTCGGAGCGTTCGCGCTACCGCACGCGGCGAGGATCGAGGCGGCGAGGAGTAGGGCCGGAGTCCGCGCCATGCGCAGCCTCTTCTTGAGGCGCCGGCGGAGGCCCCTCCATCCGGAGAGAAAGGCAGCCAAAATGCTCGCCGCGCTCGCGCTCGTCGCTTCCGCGACCTGTTCCGTGACAATCTTCCCGCGCTATGGGAATTACGTTGCGACTGCCCGGCTGCACGGCCCCGGTCTGCTGCTCGACGGCAGCGGCGCGCTCGACGCGCCGAGCGCGTCGCTGCGCTGGATGCACCGGCGTCTCCTCGGCGATACGACGGCGCGCGGCGGCAACGTCGTCGTGCTCCGCGCGTCGGATCGCGACATTTACGATCGGCCGTTCTATCGCGACGGCAACTTCGCGTCGGTGCAGACGATACTCATCCCGCCCTGCGCACCGCGCGACGCGGTCGACGCGGTCGCGCCGTTCGTCGATGCCGCCGACGCCGTCTACTTCGCGGGCGGCGATCAGGCGCACTACGTCGCGTGGAAAGGCAGCGCGCTCGCGGCGGCGGTACGCCGCCTCTACGCGCGCGGCGGAGTCGTCGGCGGCGGCAGCGCCGGCCTGGCCATCCAGGGCGCGGTGATATACGACAGCGTCTCCGGCGATCGCCTCAACGTCAACACGCACACGAGCGACGCCGTCGCGAACCCGCTCGAGCCGCGCATCAGCTTTACGACCGGCCTCTTCGCGTGGCCGGCGTTGGCCGACACGATTACCGACACGCACTTCGTCGTCCGCGATCGCTTCGGCCGCACCGTCGCGTTCCTCGGGCGCATTCTGTACGACCGGCTGCTCCCCGACGCGCGCGCCGTATACGCGCTGGGAATCGACGAGGCGAGCACGGTCGTCGTCGATCCCGACGGCACCGCGACGCTGTTCAACGCGCCGCGCGCCCGCGGCGCGTATCTCGTTCGAGCCACGGAAGCACCGCGCTTGACCGCCGGCAAACCGCTGCGCTACAGCGTGACGGTTTCGCACGTCCGTCGCGACGGCGAGCACTTCGATCTGCTGCATAAGCGCACGGCCGATCCGTGGTACGCCGTCACGGTCGACGGCGCGGCGTCGCCGATATACAGTCGCAATCCGTACGCGCCATGACGAGTTCGCCGGATTACGACCAACTCGAACGATCGCGCCGGCATCGGGCGCCTCGTGCGGGCCTTCAGCGAATCGGTGCGGCCGCCGGAGCCGCCCGCACGCTGAGGGCCACCCACGCAAAGTTTGCGAGCGCGAGCGCACCGATCGTCAGAAAGACCGCCTCGAAGCCCCACCGCGCGCCGATCGCTCCGCCCAAAAGCGGTCCCGCAAACATGCCGAGGAACGTGGCGCTCGAGGTTATCCCGTAGACCTG